>NZ_JBITMC010000002.1:193873-478296 GCF_044465805.1 Micromonospora sp. NPDC049497
CGGCCCCCCGCCCGCCCCCCCCCCCCCCCGGCGCGCCCCCGCGCGGCCCCCCCCCCCCGGGGGGGTCCGGCGCCCCCCCCCCCCCCGGGGGGGTGTTACGCGGGCGCCCCTCCTTACACCGTCATACGGCGATGTCGCGGCGGGCGAAGGCGGCGGTACCGGCGGCGACGAGCAGGGCGGCACTGCCGAGCAGCAGCAGGGCGCCGGCCGGCTGCACACCGTCGACCAGCGGGGACCCGCCCAGGTACCAGTGGAACGGCGACAGCTCCTGCGCCCACCTGAGCCCCTCCACCTGGGGGAACACCGAGTTCGCCAGGTAGCCGAGGACGGCGACGCCGGCGCCGGCGCCCAGGGCCATGGCCCGGCGGCCGGTCGCGGCCCCGGCGGCGAAGGCCAGCGCGGCGAAGGCGAGCCCGAACAGCGCCAGGTGCAGGGTCATCGCGGCGAAGCCACCGAGGGTGATGCTGTCCAACTGTGCCGGCCCGCGCAGGGCGACCAGGGCGAGCCCGAGCAGCACGGTCACCAGCACCACTCCGGCCGCGACGGCGGCGAAGCGGAGCAGGGCCAGCCGGACCCGGCCCACCGGGTGCGCGAGCACCAGGTCGAGGGTGCCGGCCTCCTCGTCGCCGGCCACCGCCCGGGCGCCGGCGGCGATCGCGAAGACCGCGACGAGCAGCGGGACCAGCAGGCCGTAGACCGCGCTGCCGAGGTACCCGGCCGCGCTGGTCAGGTCGCTGTAGTTGAGCGCCTCCAGCAGCCCCTCCGGGTACGCCTCCAGCGCCTTCGTCATCTCCGGGGTCTGCATGGTCGGCCAGAAGGCGGCGTACATGGTGCCCACGGCGGCGATCGCGACGGCCCAGCCGACCAGCGACCGCCGCGCGTCGTGCAGCGCCTTGGTGAAGGGGTCACGCAGCAGCACGGGTGGCCTCCTCGCGGGAGTAGTAGCCGAAGAAGAGTTCCTCCAGGTCGGGCTCCTCGCTGAGCAGCCCGACGACGGTGTGCCCGGCGGCGGCCTTGACCAGCGCGTCGGCGCGACCGTCGAGGCGGCACCGCAGGACGGCGCCGCTGACGTGGACCTCGCTCACGCCGGGCAGGGCCGCGAACTCGGCCGCGTCGACGGGGCCGGCGAAGGTGACCTCCACCTTCCGGACGGCCCGTTCGCGTAGCTCCTCGACCCGGGCCACGGTGACCATCCGACCCTCGCGGACGATACCGACCCGGTCGGCGGTCTGCTGGACCTCGCTCATGACGTGGGAGGACATGAAGACCGTACGGCCGTCGGCCCGCGCCTCGCGGACCATGGCGAGGAACTCGTGCTGGAGGAACGGGTCGAGCCCGCTGGTCGGCTCGTCGAGGATCAGCAGCTCGGGGGAGTGCATGAACGCCTGCACCACGCCGACCTTCTGCCGGTTGCCCTTGCTCAGCCCCCGGATCGGCCGACCCAGGTCGAGGTCCAGCCGGGCGGCCAGGTCGTCGATCCGGGCGCGGGGCACCCCGCCGCGCAGGTTGCCGAGGTAGGTCAACAGCTCCCGGGCGGTCTGCCGGCCGTCGACGACGAAGTCACCGGCGAGGTAGCCGATCCTCCGTCGCAGGGCGACGCCGTCGCGGTACGGGTCGCTGCCGAGCACGCGTACCCGGCCGGCGGTGGGCCGGATCAGGTCGAGCAGCAGCCGGATCGTGGTGGACTTGCCGGCCCCGTTCGGGCCGAGGAACCCGTACACCTCCCCGGGTTCGACCCGCAGGTCCAGGCCGGTCAGGCCGCGGTTGCGGCCGTACGTCTTGACCAGGCCCTCGGTGTGGATGGCGGGCTCAGCCATCGCGGTCTCCCTTCGCCCCGTACTCGGCTTCGAAACGTTCGACGAGCTGCGGCATCTCGCGCTCGATGAAGGCGTAGAAGTCCCGCATCATCCGCAGCCGCTCGGTCCCCGGGGCGTCCTCGCCGCCGACGACGTCCAGGCCGCGCTCCATCAGCTCGCGGAACACGCGGAACTTGGTGGCGTCGGCGGCGATGCGGATGATCGCGTCCGGCCGGACCTCGTACGCGTGGCCCCGGTGGCCGGGCACCGGCACCCGGCGGGCGAGCCCGCTGGTCTCCAGCAGCCGCATGCCGGTGCTGACCGAGCCCTTGGAGAGCCCGAGCGCGGCGGCCAGCTGCGTGCTGGTCTGCCACGGCGGATCGCAGATCAGCAGCCAGCCGAGCAGCTTGCCGTACGCGGGCGGCAGGCCCAGCCCGCCCAGCACCACGGCCGCGTCCTCGGCGTACCGGCGCTGGTCGGAGAGTTCCGACATCGTTCCTCGTTTCGAACGTTCAATAGGTTCTGAACATACGGTACACCGCCGTCGCCCGTTTGCCCAGAGCCGAACGCCCCCGGCCCATGAACAGAACGGACGTGGTGGTCCGGTGGGGACCACCACGTCCGTTCTGCTCATGGCGGGTGTTAAGCGGGGGCCCTTCCTCTACCGCAGGCGTTAAGCGAGGGCCCTTCCTTGCACCTCAGGCGGCGGCGGCTAGTTGGGCGATGCGGATGCGGTTGGCCAGGGCGTCGAGCAGGCCGCGCAGCAGGGCCTCGGTGGTCTCGTCCTTGATCTCACCGTCGACGGTCAGCTTCTCGTGGGCGTTGGTGACGATGACCTCCGGCTTGCTGAGCACGGCGGAGTCGGTCCACAGGAAGAGCTGCCGGAGCTGGAGCTGGGCGCGGACGGTGCCCATGCCGGTAGGGGCGGCGCCCATGATGGCGACCGGCTTGTGGGCCAGCGGCGACACCCACGAGGTGACCGGGAAGGTCGGCCGGGAGGCCCAGTCCAGCGCGTTCTTCAGCACGCCGGGCACGCCGTAGTTGTACTCCGGGGTGGCGATCAGCAGCGCGTCGGCGGCGGCGATCTTCTCCCGCAGGTCGACCACGGGTGCCGGCGGCTCCGCCTCGATGTCCTGGTTGAAGGCGGGGATGGCGCCCAGGTTGTCGTACTGCTCGATGGCCAGGCTCTCGGGGGCGACCCGCTGGGCGGCGCGGATGAGCGCGGTGTTGAACGACGCGTCCCGCAGGCTCCCCGAGATGGCGAGGATCGAGAAGTCGGACATGGGAATCTCCTCTGTTCGTGGCCCATCGCCAAGCGCGTGAGCAGGTCAATAGTAGAGATGCTCAACTGTTGAATGGCAAGTAGGATGTGAGACATGGCGCAGAACACCGTCCCGGCGGGATCCGACGTGGGCGACCGGACCGTGGTCGCCGGCGACGCCGTGCGCCGGATCATGCACATCGCCTCGGCCATCCGGCACTACCAGGACGTGGAGATCGCCGAGCTGGGCCTCACCCCGGCGGCCGCCCGCGCGCTGCACCAGCTCGACCCGGACCGTCCGCTGCCCGCCCGTGACCTGGCCGAGCAGCTGCGCTGTGACCGGTCCAACGTGACCGCCCTGGTCGACAAGCTGGAGCAGGCCGGGCTGGTGGAGCGCCGCGTCGACCCGGCCGACCGGCGGCAGAAGACGCTGGTGGTCACCGACGCCGGCCGGCGGACACGGGCGCGGGTCCACCAGGTGATGTCGGACTCCCGTCTCCTCGCCGGTCTGACCACCGACGAGCTGGCCACCCTGCGTGAGCTGGTGTGGAAGGTATCCGACGGCGGCTGCCCGGAGACGGACTGCGGCAGTTAGGTCACCACGCCGGCGGTGGATCGTGTCCGAGTGGGCGGGGACGGCGCTCGTCGGTAATGCTGTCCGACGTGACCACCCCGCAAGATCTCGACGACCGGTTCCGCGACAGGCTCACCGCGCTGGACGCCGCTGACGAGCGGCGTGACCGGGCCGAGCCGGTCGGCGACGGTGCGCTCCTGACCGGCGCCCGGGCCCTCGACCTCTTCGACGCCCAGGTCGTCAGCCGTCAGCTGGACCTGGCGGGGCGGTGGCTGCGCAGCTTCTCCGAGGGCTTCTACACGATCGGCTCCGCCGGCCACGAGGGCAACGCCGCGGTGGCGGCGGCGCTGCGGCCCACCGACCCGGCCCTGCTGCACTACCGCTCGGGGGCCTTCTACTGCGTCCGCGCCGCCCAGGCCACGCCACCGGTGTCCGAGGAGGACGCCGGGGAAGGCGGCGACGCGCCCATCGACGCCGCCGGACTCGTCGGGGACGGGCCCTTCACCCCCGCGTACGCCGAGGCGGCCCGCGACGTGCTGCGCGGCATGGTCGCCTCCAGCCGGGAACCGATCGCGGGCGGCCGGCACAAGGTCTTCGGTCGAGCCGACCTGGCCATCGTCCCCACCACCTCCACCATCGCCTCGCACCTGCCCCGCGCGGTCGGCCTGGGTCTCGCCGTGGAGCGGCTGCGTCGGCTGGACCCGGCCGGCCGGCGTACCGGCAACGGGGTCCGCATCGGCGGCGGCGGGGGAGCGGAGCACGCACCCTGGCCGCCCGACGCGATCGTGGTCTGCTCGTTCGGCGACGCCTCCGTCAACCACGCCAGCGCGACCGCCGCGTTCAACACCGCCGGCTGGTCCGACCACGCCGGCCTGCGCATCCCGGTGCTCTTCGTCTGCGAGGACAACGGGCTCGGCATCAGCGTCCGCTCGCCGAAGGGCTGGGTGGAGACCGCGCTGCGGTCCCGGCCGGGGATCCGCTACTTCGCCGCCGACGGCGGCGACCTCGTCGAGGCGTACGCGGTGGCGACCGAGGCGGCGGCCTGGGTGCGCCGGCACCGGCGCCCGGCGGTCCTGCACCTGTCGACCGTACGGCTGATGGGCCACGCCGGCGCGGACGCCGAGACCGCCTACCGCACCACCGCCGAGATCGACGCCGACCTCGACCGGGACCCGGTCGTCGCCGCCGCGGCCCTGCTGGCGCGGGCCGGTGTCGCCACCGGTGCGGAGCTGCTGGCCCGCTACGACGAGATCGGCTGGGAGGTGCGCCGCATCGCCGAGGAGGTGCTCGACGAGCCGAAGCTCGCCAGCCCGGCCGAGGTGGTCACCCCGCTGGCGCCCCGCCGGCCGGTGCGGGTCGGCCGGGCGGTGGCCGACGCGGCGGCGCGGGCCAGCGGCCCCGGCGCCGCCGCGCGGGCCGAGGCGTTCGGCGGAAAGCCACCCGAGCTGTCCGGCCCGCTGACGCTCGCGCAGAGCATCAACGCGGCGCTCGCAGACGGGATGCTCGACCACCCGCAGATGGCCGTCTTCGGCGAGGACGTCGCCGTCAAGGGCGGGGTGTACGGGGTCACCAAGGGCCTACGTGACCGCTTCGGCCCGGCCCGCGTCTTCGACACCCTCCTCGACGAGACCTCCATCCTCGGGCTGGGCCTCGGTGCCGGGCTGGCCGGGATGCTGCCGGTGCCGGAGATCCAGTACCTCGCGTACCTGCACAACGCCGAGGACCAACTGCGCGGCGAGGCGGCCACCATGCAGTTCTTCTCCTCCGGCGCGTTCCGTAACCCGATGGTGGTGCGGGTGGCCGGGCTCGCGTACCAGGAGGGCTTCGGCGGGCACTTCCACAACGACAACTCGGTGGCCGTACTCCGGGATGTGCCCGGCCTGCTCATCGCGGTGCCGGCGCGGCCGGACGACGCGGCGGCCATGCTGCGGACCTGCCTGGCCAGCGCCGCGGTCGACGGCAGCGTCTGCGTCTTCCTGGAGCCGATCGCGCTCTACCACACCCGCGACCTGTACGCGGACGGTGACAACCAGTGGCTGGCCGAGTATCCGGAGCCGGGAGCCTGGAGCAGCGGGCACGTGCCGGTCGGCCGGGCCCGGGTCTACGGCGTCGGCTCCGCCGAGGACCTGACCATCGTGACGTTCGGCAACGGCGTCCGGATGTCGCTGCGGGCGGCGGCCGCCCTGGCCGAGGAGGGAGTCGGCACCCGGGTCGTGGACCTGCGGTGGCTCGCCCCGCTGCCGGTCGGCGACCTCATCCGGGAGGCCGCCGCGACCGGCCGGGTGCTGGTGGTCGACGAGACACGCCGGTCCGGAGGGGTCGGGGAGGGAGTGATCGCCGCCCTGGTGGACGCGGGATACGTCGGAGCGGCGCGGCGGGTTGCCGGAGTCGACTCGTTTGTACCATTAGGCCCGGCCGCGCATCAGGTACTGGTCTCCGAGGAAGCCATCACCCAGGGTGCCCGCACACTGCTGGCACGGTAAATTCCGTTCCACCCGGTGCGCCACTTGCGCGGGGAGCCACAACTGTGTGGACTTTGCCTGATGGCGTCGCACGACGCCGCGAGCAGGGATGAGATGAGGAGGCACGCGACAGTGAGCGCGACCGCTGGTCAGGCCGCCGACGGGGTACGCAGCCTGGCGGACCGGTTCGGGATCGAACCGGGGATGGTCGTCATGGAGATGGGGTACGACGACGACGTCGACCAGGATCTCCGGGACGCCCTGACGGACCGCTGTGGAGAGCTGGTCGACGAGGACACCGACGAGGTGGTCGACGCCGTGCTGGTGTGGTACCGCGACGGCGACGGTGATCTTTTCGAGCTCCTCGTGGACGCCCTCGGCCCGCTGGCCGACAACGGTGTCGTGTGGCTGCTCACGCCCAAGGCCGGGCGCGAGGGGCACGTCGAGCCGAGCGAGGTCGCCGAGTCCGCGCCCACCGCCGGCCTCCAGCAGACCTCGACCATCAACGCCGGGCGCGACTGGAGCGGCGCCCGTCTCGTGCTGCGCCGGGGGGCCAAGGCCAAGAAGTAGCCGGACATCCCCCGCACCCGGCGGCCCGGTCCCGCCGGTGTGACAGGCTGGTGCCACCCAGACCCGACCCGAGGAGCTCGCATGCCCATCGAGGTTGGCGCCGAGGCGCCCGACTTCGTGCTCAAGGACCAGAACAACCAGGAGGTCCGGCTCTCGGACTTCCGTGGCAGGCGCACCGTGCTGCTGGTCTTCTACCCGCTCGCCTTCACCGGCATCTGCCAGGGCGAGCTGTGCGAGGTGCGGGACAACCTGAACGACTACGTCAACGACGACGTCCAGGTGCTCACGGTCAGCGTCGACTCGGTCTACGCCCACAAGATCTGGGCCGACCGGGAGGGCTACCAGTTCCCGCTGCTGGCCGACTTCTGGCCGCACGGCGGGGTCGCCCAGGCGTACGGGGTGTTCAACGAGGTCGCCGGCATCGCCAACCGCGGCACCTTCGTCATCGACCGGGACGGCGTGGTCCGCTTTGCCGAGATGAACATGCCGGGCGAGGCGCGCGACCAGCAGAGCTGGCGCAAGGCGCTGGCCGACGCCGTCGCCGGCTGATCCGTCCCATCCGGGCGCACGACCGTACGAACGGGCCGGCGGAGGGCAGGGTAAGCTTGCCAGCCTCCGGCCCGCCGTACGGGCGTTCCGGGCGCGTAGCTCAGTGGGAGAGCACTCGCCTTACAAGCGAGGGGTCGCAGGTTCGAAACCTGCCGCGCCCACCATGTGCCACCAGCACCAAGACCAGTCCGGAGATCGTGCAGTCGGACCTCCGGCCAGCCGGCTCTTCCCAGCAGCGCAGGAGCACCCAGGCGGGCACCTGTTTCGGGCAGGCAGGCCCTCAGACCGTCGCTAACCCGGTCTGGTATGCGACGATCACCGCTTGCACCCGGTCCCGTAGCCCGAGCTTGGCCAGGATCCTGCCGACGTGACTCTTCACCGTCGTCTCCGACACGTACAGATCGGCGGCGATTTCCGCATTTGACAGACCGCGGGCGACGAGCGTCAACACGTCGAGTTCCCGTTCTGTCAGAAGACTGAGGCGGGGATGCGTACGAGCCCTCAAGTCATGATCATCTGTGGTGGCGGGAAGCCGCTGGGCGAACCTCTCCACCAGCCTGCGGGTGACCCGAGGAGCGATGACGGCATCGCCGGCAGCAACAGCGCGCACGGCACCGGCCAGGTCGGCGGGCTCCGCGTCCTTGAGCAGGAAGCCGCTCGCGCCTGCCCGCAGGCCCGCGTATACGTACTCGTCGAGGTCGAACGTGGTCAGGATCAAGACCTTCGAGTCCGGTAGCTCGCCGGTGATGCGGGCGGTCGCCTCCAGCCCGGACCCGCCGGGCATCTGCACGTCGAGGAGGACGACGTTCGGTTGCAGGGCACGGGTCATGGTCACCGCAGCGTTTCCGTCGCCAGCTTCACCCACGACCTCGATGTCCGGTTCGTTTTCCAGCACGAGCCGGAACCCCATCCGAACCAGGCTCTGGTCGTCGACCAGCAGGACGCGGATGGGGCAGTGGACCCCGTCGTGGCCGGTGTTCGTCATGACGGCACCTCCTGGTCGTACTGCAGCGTTACCCGTACCCGCCAGCCGTCAGGAGTGGGACCGGCCTCCACCGTGCCTCTGTGCACCGCCACACGTTCCCGCATGCCGGCCAGCCCGTATCCGGAACCGGAAGCCACCGGGCCGGCAGTTCCACCAGTATTCGACACCGTTGCCGTTACCGACTGATCTGACCGGTCGAGGGTCACCTCCACACAGCTCGTGTAGGGAGCGTGCCGCAGGACGTTGGTCAGACACTCCTGCACGACGCGGTACAGCGTGTGCCGCAAGCGGAAATCTCGTGGCAGTGCCGGACCACGTTCCACCAGGCGGGCGGGCAGCCCTACCTCCTGAAAGGTCTTCACCAGGGTCGCGACGTCGTCAGGCGCCGAAACAGCAGCCGGGCCTCCGGCTGTCTCCCTCGCCTGGCCGGAGTCCTCGCGCAGCACCCCCACGATGCGGCGCATGTCGCGCAGAGCGGTTCGGCCGGTACTGCTGATCTCGGCCAACGCCTCTCGGGACCGTTCCGGCCGCTTGTCGAAGGCGGCGGCTGCACCATGCGCGAGCGTCACCATCACCGCGACAGAGTGGGCCACCACGTCGTGCATCTCGCGGGCCATCCGGGTCCGCTCGGTGGCCGCCGCCAACTGCTCACGCTGGTCACGCTCCAACGCCAGCCGCTGTGCGCGTTCTTCCAGCGCCGTCACCTGGACCCGCCGGCCCCGGACCGTCAGCCCCAGGGCGAGAGCGACAAGAGTGGCCAACAGCACCCCGAGCACGGCGGTCAGTAGCGCCTGCCCACGTGTGGTGGCCGGCGCGACGGCAGGAATCCGCAGCGCGGCCAGGTAGGTGAGCCACGAGACCACCAGGACCGTCACCCACGCCACCCAGGTCACGCTCGGTGCTCGGTCGACGGCCACGGCGTACACCGCGAAGGCGACACCTACTTCAGTGGCGATGGGGTCCCCGATGATGGCCACCGTAGCCACGAGCACCGCTGTGGAAGCCGCCAAGGTGAAGAGTGGCAACCGCCGTCGCACCAGCAGCACCGCCGCCTGAACCAGCGAACCAGTGCCCGCCACCACCTGATCGGTGGCCGTCAGATCCGTCCCCGGCCCCGTCATGGTCAGCGCGGCCACGGCCAACAGGCAGATGGCAGCCGCCCAGTCGCCGCGCCGGCGATCGGCGGTGAACCACTCCCGCAGCCCGTACGCCAGTTTCGCCGGCGCCACCACCGTCGTGTGGATCGTGGCCATGCGCTTCTCCAGAGATTCCGATTGACGCCAACGACTACCACGCCGGCTGCTGCCCTCGACCGTCGGTATACCCGTTACCCTCCGTGCTGATGTCCGCGTCGTTCTGATGGCGGGACCTGCCGATGCTCACGCTGCCGGGCCTCCGCGACGTAGCCGGTCGCCGCGCCACGTTGACGAGCGGTATGAGGTCTTTGGCCCCCGGCCCCCGCCTGCCGGACGCTGCGGCGGCGCCCTGTGCACTGCTACCAACGGCGGAGCCGCTCCTCCTTAGGAAGGAGACCCTCCCAGTCCGATTCATCCTGCGGTCTGTCCGTCGCCGTCGGCCAGCTCCATACCATCGAATACGACTACGCAACGTGTTCGAGGAGAGGGCATGATCGAGGCGCGTGACCTTACCAAGCGCTACGGCGACAAGACCGCCGTCGACGGCGTCTCATTCACGGTGAGGGCGGGAACCGTGACGGGTTTCCTGGGCCCCAACGGGGCGGGGAAATCGACGACCATGCGCATGATTGTCGGGCTGGACCGGCCGACAGCAGGCGGCGTGACTGTCAACGGAAGGCCGTACGTCGCTCACGCCGCACCGTTGAAGGAGGTCGGCGTACTACTGGATGCGAAGGCCGTTCACACCGGTCGCAGCGCCTACCACCATCTGCGCGCCATGGCCGCTACGCATGGCATCTCGAACCGCCGGGTGCGGGAGGTTATCGAGATGACCGGACTGGATGCGGTGGCCGGCAAACGGGTCGGGGGTTTCTCCCTCGGTATGGGTCAGCGGCTCGGCCTCGCCGCCGCGCTACTGGGTGACCCACAGACGCTGATCCTCGACGAGCCGGTCAATGGCCTCGACCCCGAGGGCGTGAGATGGGTCCGCACCATGCTCCGTCACCTGGCGAGCGAAGGACGCACCGTCTTCGTCTCCTCGCACCTGATGAGCGAGATGGCGCAGACCGCCGACCACCTGCTCGTCATCGGTCGAGGGCAGATCGTTGCCGATGGGCCCCTGAAGGACGTCATCGAGAGCAGCACACAGCCAACCGTGCGGGTCGTGGCACCTGATCATGTGAAGCTCACCGAGCTCCTTACCGCCCGAGGCGCCACCGTCACCACCGTGGCCCCGGGAAAGCTGGAGGTCGCAGGCCTGACCAGCATCGAGGTCGGCGAACTCGCCGCCGACCGTGGCATGGCGCTGCACGAACTCACGCCGATCAACGCCTCTCTCGAGGACGCCTATCTCTCGCTGACCCGGGACGAGGTCGAGTACCGATCCGAGACGACGATGAAGGAAGCCAGCCGATGACCACCCACGCCACCATCCAGCGATACGGCGCTCCCGGGCCTACTGTCCGACCGGTGTCCTTCGGACGCGTACTTCATGCTGAATGGATCAAGCTCTGGAGTCTGCGCTCGACCTACTGGACGATCCTCGCCACTCTCGCCGCGATGGTGCTCATCGGCGTCATGCTCGGCGTCGCATCGCTGACGGATGGAGGTGCAGCAGGTCCCGATGGTCGGATGGCGATCGGGCTGGGCTACAGCTTCGCCCAGGTCGTCGTCGCCGTGCTCGGAGTACTCACCATCACCGGCGAGTACTCCACCGGCATGATCCGGTCCACCCTCGCCGCGGTACCCACCCGGCTGCCCGTCCTGGCGGCCAAGGCGGTCCTGGTCGCGACGGTCGGGTTCGCACTGGGTGTGGTGGGGGTGGCGGTCTCCTATCTGGCCAGCTATCCCCTGCTGGGACCGGACAACGTGGCGAGCCTTGCCGATGCGGAAGTGCGACGGATCTTCTGGGGTAGCGGCCTCTACCTTGCGGGTGTCGGTCTGCTCAGTCTGGCAATCGGGGCGATCATCAGGCACAGCGCGGGCGCGATCACCCTCGTGCTCGGTGTGCTCCTGTTGCTCTCGACACTGTGGCAGCTGCTGATGATGACCTCCGACTGGTTCACCAGGAGTTACGCCTATCTGCCGTCGGTCGCTGGGGAGCGGATCGCCGCGCCGGAGGCCACCGACAGCGTTGCTGGAGTGCCGCAGGCACTCGCCCCGTGGCAAGGTTTCGCCGTCTTCGCGCTGTATATCGGTGTCGCGTTGACGGTTGCCGCGGTGTTGCTCAGGAAGCGGGACGGTTAGTCGTAGTGACCATGCGCGGGTCAACAGCGGCTACTGGCTGTTTCCCTGGGGCAGCCTGCCGCCCGGGGTCGTGGGCGTTGGCCCGCTGGCCGAGCCGTCCGGCCTCCGCGCGGTCTTCGAAATCATGGGTGTTGGGCGCTCACCCTGTCGGCGGCATGGCCAGGTCACCGACGGCGGTGAGGCCGTGACCCAGATCACAGGGCAGATGTGGGCGGAGTGTCGGATCGGCGGGGGCCCGACCGTCGACAGGGTGAGAGCCGGAAACGGTACCGGCGACACCAGGAGGAGAATCATGCGACTCACGGTCACCAGCTTCCTGACCCTGGACGGCGTCCACCAGGCGCCGGGAGGACCCGACGAGGACCGCAGCGGCGGGTTCGACCTCGGTGGCTGGCTGCCGCCGCACTTCGACGACGCGGTCGGCGCGTACATGAGTGGGATCTTCGAGGAGGCCGACGCGTTCCTGCTCGGCCGACGGACGTACGACATCTTCGCGGGCTACTGGCCGAACGCGGAGGAAGCGGGCGACCCGGTCGGGCTCGCCCTCAACCGGCTGCCCAAGCACGTCGCCACCAGCCATCCGGACGACCTGGCGCCCTGGAACGGCGCCCGGGCCCTGGACGGCGACCTCGGCAAGGCGGTCACCGAGCTGAAGAACCAGCCCGGCCGCGAACTCCAGGTGCACGGCAGCGCCGCGCTCGTCCAGTCGCTGATGCGGGAGGGGCTGGTCGACACGTACCGGCTGCTGGTCTTTCCGGTCGTCCTGGGCCGCGGACGGCGACTCTTCGCCGACGGCGTGCCCCCGGCGGGCCTGCGGCTCACCGACAGCCGGACGTCCGGCAGCGGCGTGCTGATGCTGACCTACGACGCGGCCGGCGCACCGACGTTCGGCTCGGTGGGCGGCTGAGCCCCGGCCGCACCGCTCGGCTTGGATGGGAGGCATGAGCTACGCGGAGATCGACGGGCTGCGCCTGTGGTACGAGGAGCACGGCACCGGTCGCCCGTTGGTGCTGCTGCACGGCGGGTACGGCGCGGTGGAGATGTTCGCGCCGATCCTGCCCGCCCTGGCCGAGCGCCGCCGGGTGGTCGCGGTGGACCTGCAGGGGCACGGGCGCACCGCCGACGTCGACCGACCGCTGCGGTACGAGTCGCTGGCCGACGACGTCGCCGCGCTGATCACCCGTCTCGGCCTCACCGGGGCGGACGTCATGGGCTACTCGCTCGGCGGCGGGGTGGCCCTGCGGACCGCCGTCCAGCACCGGGCGCTGGTCCGCCGGCTGGTGGTCGTGTCGGCGCCCTGCCGGCGGAGCGGCTGGTACCCGGAGGTGCTCGCCGCGATGGCGCACCAGGACGAGGCGTTCGGCGAGCGGATGCGCGGCACGCCGCCGCACCAGCTCTACGCCCGGGTGGCGCCCCGGCCGGAGGACTGGCCGCGGCTCTGGGCGAAGACCGGCGACCTGCTGCGCCGCGACTACGACTGGTGCGCCGAGGTGGCCGCGCTGACCCTGCCGACACTGCTGGTCTTCGCCGACGCGGACTCGGTCACCACGGCGCACATGGTGGAGTTCTTCGGCCTGCTCGGGGGCGGTCACCGGGACGCCGGGTGGGACGGTACGGACCGGCCGGCCGCCCGGCTGGCGGTGCTGCCGGGGCTGACCCACTACGACATCGTCGGCTCACCGGCGCTGCCCGCCGCGGTCCTGCCGTTCCTCACCCATCCCGCGACCGCGCCGGGCTGAGCCGCCGGCGACGGGGTCGCGGGACCGCCGGCCGGACCCGGCGATGGGTACGCTGCCGGGGTGACGGAGTGGATCCCGCCACCTCGGTTCCCGCCGGTACGGGCGGCGGGGCGGGGGAGGGGCTGGTACCGGGGAGACTGTCACGTGCACTCGGCGCGGTCGAACGGCGCGGACCTGACGCCGGCGCACCTCGCCGCCGCCGCCCGTACGGCCGGGCTGGACTTCATCGCCGTCACCGAACACAACACGTCCGACACCCACGGAGCGTGGGGCCCACTCGCCGGTGACGACCTGCTGGTGATCCTCGGCCAGGAGGTCACCACGCGGACAGGGCACTGGCTGGCGCTCGGCATCGAGCCGGGGCAACTCGTCGACTGGCGGTACGGCGTCCGGGACGATGTGGTCGGTCGCCATCTCGATGAGGTCCGTCGCGTCGGTGGCCTCTGCGTGGCGGCTCATCCGCACGCGCCCTACCCCTCCGGAGTCTTCATGTATCCGTGGGACGGTTTCGACGTGGTGGAGGTCTGGAACGGGCTGTGGACCTCGGATCTGCCCTGGAACGCCGACAACGAGGCGGCCCTGGCCGAGTGGGGTCGCAACCTGGCCGTCGATCTGCACCGGGGGCGGCTCCGGCCGGCGATGGGCAACAGCGATACCCATCTGGAGGGACAGATCGGGGTACCGCACACGGTTGTGCTGGCCGACGAGCTGAGCACGGCCGCGATCCTCGCCGGCATCCGGGCCGGCCGGAGCTGGATCGCCGGGGCCGCCGACGTCGAGCTGGCGCTCACGGTCGTCGCCGGCGGACGTCACGCCGGGCTCGGTGAGCGACTGGAGACCGGCGGCCGGCCGGTGGAGGTGCGGGTACACGTCGACGGTGTGCCGTCCGGCACGGTGAGCATGCACACCGAGCGGGGCACGGCGCACCGCGAGTCCCTGCCCGGCGGCGGCACGGGCTCGGTGGAGTGGCTCACCAGCGCCGAGGAGTCGGCCTTCGTCCGGGTCGAGGTGCGCGACGCCGCGGGACACCCGGCGGCGCTCACCAACCCCGTCGTGCTGGCCTGACGGGTCAGGCGGGCGCCGCCGCCCGCCGTCAGGCGAGCCGCCGGGCGACCCAGGGGAGCAGCGCCTCGGCCTGGGCGCGTTGGAACGCGCGGACGGTCGGGATGCCGGGCGGCGGCGGTCGCCGGGCACCGTCGGTGAAGAAGCCGGCCATCCCGGCGTACACGCCGGTGAGCGCGGCCGGGTCGACGTCGGCGGTGAGCGGGGAGCGGCGTAGCACCGCCTCGGGGTCGTGTCCGCCGTGCAGGGCGACGTTCACCAGCAGGATCGCCGTGTCCAGCCAGGCCGGACCGCACCCGGCGTGCGGCCAGTCCACCACGGTGACCCGGCCGGCGTCGTCGACCAGGAGGTTGTCGGCCCGCAGGTCGAGGTGGCAGAGCGTGTCACCGTCGAGCGCGGCGAGACCGTGGCCCGCGGCCTCGCGCAGCTCGGTCAGGTGGGCCCGGGCCCAGGGGTCCAGGTCCGGCGGAGGGTCGGCGGCGATCCGGTGCCAGCCGGCGAAGTCGTCGGTGAGCTGCGCCGCCACGGTCGGCGCGTGCGGGACCGGGTTCGGGGTGACGGCCACCGCCAGGGCCTCCAGCGCCGTGAGCACGGCGGCCAGCTCGTCCGGGCGCCACGGGAGGACCGGGTGTCGTCCGTCCACGTCGCTCAGGACCAGCGCCACCCACTCGCCGTCGTCGTGGACGCCGAGCAGGCGGGCGGCCGGTGCGTACGCGGGAAGGGCGGCGGTGTTGCGCGCCTCCGCGCGGTGCAGGCGGACGCTGTCGGCGTTCTGTGCCGGGCTGACCGCCTTGACGAACGCCCGCTGCCCGCCGGCCGTACGGACCCGGTCGGCGGTCCCCGGGGAGAAGCCGCCGGGCTGCGAGACCGCCTCGACCACGCGGTCGCCGAGCACGTCCTCGACGGCGGCGCGCACGTCGCCGGGCAGGTTCGTCCAGCCGATCCGGGTCCCCATGGCTCCACCGTGGCCGGACCGGCGGACGCCGGGCAAGCGGATTACGCCGGCTCGGGGCGCGTGTAAAGCAGGACGACGGTCCCGCTGGCGAGGGGCAGGCTCTCGACCAGCCTGAACCGGTGCGGTTCGAAGCCGCGCGAGGCCAGCGGTACGCCGCTGCCGACCAGGACCGGGTTGAGCTTGAGCACCAACTCGTCCACCTCCGGCAGCAGCTGACCGGCCAGCTGCCCGCCGCCGCAGAGCCAGATGTCCCCGCCCGGCTCCCGCTTGAGCGCCCGCACGAACTCGGCCGGGTCGCCGGCCACGATCTCCACCTCCGGCTCGGTGGACGGGGGCAGCGAGCGAGAGAAGACGTACTGCCGCAGGTGCGCGTACGGGCTGGTGATCCCGATCTTCAGGGCCGGGTCGTACGTGGCGCGGCCCATCACCAGCGCGTCGAAGCGGCCCTGCGGGTTCTCGACGCCGAACTGGGGGTGGGTGAACGTGGGGAGGGTCTGCGGCCAGTGGGTCGCGATGTGCGCGGCCAGGTCGGGTTCGAGGCCGAAGAAGTCGGGCGACCCGTCCGGGGCGGCGATGAAGCCGTCGAGGGTGCTGGCGACGTAGTACACGAGCTTGCGCAAGCGGACTCCTGATTCACTACGGATGTTGTGGTTGAGAGCGTACGACAACTGTCGTGGTTGTTGCTAGGGTCTTTTCGTGGCACGGAACGTGGAGCGGCGGGCGGCCCTGGCGGACGCCGGGTTGCGGGTCCTCGCCGCGACCGGCGCGCGCGGTCTCACCCACCGCGCGGTCGACGCCGAGGCCGGCGTGCCGATCGGTACCGCCTCCAACTACTTCCGGTCCCGCGACGCGCTGCTCGGTGCGCTCGGGGAGCGGATCATGCAGCGGTTCGCCCCGGACGAGGCCGTGCTGGCCGGTCTGGCCACCCGGGAGCCCTCACCGGAGCTGCTGACCGACTACGTCCGCTACATCGTCGAGCGCACCACCCGGCAGCCGGACCTCACCCGGGCGCTGATCGAGCTCCGGCTGGAGGCCGCCCGCCGTCCCGACCTGGCCGCGATCCTCGGCGACACGCTGCGCCGGGGCTACCGCGACGACGTCGCCTTCCACGTCGCCGCCGGGCTGCCCGGCGGGGCGTTCGAGGTGGCGCTGCTGCACTACGCGGTCGACGGGCTCCTCCTCGACCTGCTCACCACGTCGATCGGGGCCGGGTTCGAACCCGACGACGTGGTGGCGGCCCTCGTGTCGCGCCTGGTGGGGGCGGCCGACGCGCGGTGACGCCCCGGCGGAGGACTGTTCCCCGGCGCACCGGGAAAACGGCCCGCGACGTACTCCGGGGAGGGGCGACGGATGACGCATGGCGCCGGTCTGACCATCGGGATTCTCGGCTCGTACGGCGGTCGCAACCTCGGCGACGAGGCGATCCTCACCGGCCTCCTGGCCGACCTCCGGGAGCAGGAGCCCAACGCGAGGATCATCGTCTTCTCCCGGAACCCCGCCCACACCCGTGTCGTCCACCCCCACGTGGAGGCGGTGCCCTGGGAGGGCGTGAGCCGCACCGACTCCGCGCTCGTGCTGGCCCAGCTCGACCTGCTGATCCTCGGCGGCGGCGGCATCCTCTACGACCGTGAGGCCCGCCGTTACCTGCGGGTCGTCCGGGTGGCCCAGGAGCGGGGCCTGCCCCTGCTCACGTACGCGGTCGGGGTGGGGCCGCTCAGCGAGGGCATCGACACCGGCATGGTGCGCGAGACCCTGGCCAGCGCCACCCAGGTCACCGTCCGGGACCAGGAGTCGCGGATGGCGCTGGAGGAGGCGGGCCTGCTCAACCCGATCACCGTCACCGCCGACCCGGCGTTCCTGCTCGAAGCCGAGGACTTCCCGGCGCACCTGCTCCGCGAGGAGGGGGTGCCGGCCGGCAAGCGGCTGGTCGGGATGAGCGTACGGGAGCCCGGGCGGGCCGCCGAACGCCTGGACGTGGACGGCTACCACCGCCTGCTCGCCCAGATCGGCGACTTCCTGGTGCACCGGATCGACGCGTACGTGCTGTTCGTCCCGATGGAACGCGACGACATCCGCCACTCACACGGGGTGCTGTCGCACATGACCTCCGCCGACCACGGCCGGATCCTGCACGGCACCTACTCGCCGCAACAGGTGCTCGGTCTCATGCGCCACTTCGACCTGGCCGTCGGCATGCGGCTGCACTTCCTGATCTTCGCCGCGATGGTAGGCACGCCGTTCCTGCCGCTGCCGTACGCCGGCAAGGTCTTCGACCTAGCCCAGCGCCTCGGCGTGCCGGCCCTGCGGGGCGTGGAACGCGAGGTCGAGGGCCCGCTGCTGGCCGAGGTCGACCGGCTCTGGGACGAGCGGGAGCAGCGCGCCGAGGCCACCGCGCGGCGGGTGGCCGAGGTCTGCGAGGACGCCCGCGGCACCTCCCAAGTCACCCGGGCCGTCCTGGACAGCATCCGCAGTCGGGCCCTGACCCGCTCGAGCGCCGCCTGAGTCGGACGGCGGCCCCGCCCGGGTCAGACCGCCGGGCCCCGCCAGCAGTAGCGCCACTGGCCGCTGCCCGCGTCGGTCGACTCCAGCTCGTAGATCTCCGCTCCCGCCAGACCCTCGGCACCGATGTGGTGGTGGGTCAACGGCGGTCGGCCGTTCGGGTCCAGCTCGACCGTGACGCTCTGCCCGTCGGCCGTGCCGCCCACCAGGGGAATCTCTACCGTTGATGCCATGCGCCCATCCTGCACCGGCCGGCGCGGGCGCGCAGCGGATAGCGCGGGGCGGCGCGTGACCCACCCGTCGCCCGCAGTTTCGGGGAAAGTGTGGCCTCGGGCGCCCGCGAGCCACCTGTTTCCCCGAAACTGCCCGCGAGGGAGGGGCGGGGGAGTCAGGGGCGGGGGAGGAGGCCCGGCGGGTACTCCATGCCGTCGTGGGTGCAGGCCGCGGCCGCCACCCGGGCCGCGTACCGGGCCGCGTCCGGCAGCGACGCCCCGCCCAGCCGGCCGGCGATCACTCCGGCCGCGAAGGCGTCCCCGGCACCGTTGGTGTCCACCACCGGCGCGGGCGGGTCGGCCGCCGGCACCCGGACCGGGCCGGCGCCGGCGGGGTACAGGTCGGCGCCGTCGGCGCCCCGGGTCACCACCGCCGTGCGGGGCGCCAGGGCCGCGGCCAGCGCGCCCGCACCGTCGCCCAGCCGGACCCCGCTGACGAAGACCAGGCCGGCGGCCTCGGCGAACGGGCGGTGGTAGGGGTTCGCGCCGTCCCAGTCATGCAGGTCGGTGGAGAGCGTGGCTCCCTCGCGGAGGGCGGCGCGGACGTCCGGCAGCAGACCCACCGTCCAATCCATGATCGAAACGTGCACGTGCGCCGCCTCGCCGACCAGGGCGCCCAGCTCGGCGGCCGTGAACGGGGCCGGTCCCTGCCACGGCCGGGGGTCGTAGAGGGAGCTGCGCCGGCCGGCCGGGTCCACCAGGTTCACCGAGCGGCGGGTGCCGGCCGGGGCGTCGACCAGCACCGTACGGACCGACGTGCGGTCCAGCGCCGCCCGTACCACGTCGCCGGCCGGATCCGCGCCGAGCACGTCCACCAGCGTCACCCGCAACCCGAGCGCGTGCGCCGCGAGGGCGACGCCGGCTCCGGTGTTGCCGATGCGCAGGTCGATGGGGTCGACGGTGGCGGAGTCGGCGGCGGGCAGCGGGAGCGCGGGGACACGGACCCGGATGTCCACGCCCAGGCCGCCGATCACGAGGAGGTCGGACATGGCGCCGACGGTAGCCGGTGGGGTGGGCCTATCCTGGGCGCGGGTGTCGACGAGGGGGAGTGCGTGCTGGTCATCCACGGCGTGTGGTGGTCCGGCGGCGGGCTGGCCCTGTGGGCGGAGGACAGCGCCCTGCCGCCCCGGGCGCCGCGGCGACCCGGCCGCGCACCCCGGGAACGCCCGCATCCGTTCGCCGCCGACCACGCCGCCCTGGTCGGCGCGTCCGCCGGGGCCGCCGAGCCGACCCGGCCCGGCACCGCGCTGGTCACCCTGCCCACCCGGGCCGGCTCGCCGCTCGACTCGCCCGAACTGGTCCGGACCGACGTCGCCGAACCGGTCCGCGGGCCGGCCACCCTGGCCGGGTGGCGGGTCCCGGTCCTGGTGTACGCCCCGGACGCCGCGCTGAGCCTGCTGGTACGCCTCGACGAGCTGGCCGCCGTGCCCGGCGCGACCCTGCGGCACCTCGCCGAGGTGGCCGCGTTCGCCGTCGACCTGGCCGCCCGGGGCCGGGTCCTGCCCGGCGTGACCGACCCGGAGCCGGCGCCACGACAGCCCGACGGCTCCCGTGCGACCGACGCCGGCGGGACGGTCACCGCCCGCGCGGTGTGGCGGCCCCTGCTCACCGGCACCGACGCGGCCTGGGCCCGGTCGCTGGCGCTGGCCCTGCCCCCGGCGGCCCGCGCGGTCACCGAGGTACGCCCACAGGACCCCACCGTCGCACCCCGGGCCGCCCGGTCACCCGGCGGCGGCGCCGAGCCCCAACCCGGCGCGCTCGTCGCCGAGGTCCTCGACGCGCTCACCGACGCCGCCGTACGGGCCCGCCTCGCCGACGCCGCGCTGGCCCGGGGCGTACGGCGCCTCGGCGCGGTGCCGGACTGGCTGGCCGCGCTCAGCGGCCCGCGCCGCGACTTCACCGCCGACCCGGCGGCCCTGGAGACCCTGCGGAGCGAGCTGGACGCCTGGCAACGCGACGCGGCCGGTGGGGCGGTCCGGGCGAGCTTCCGCCTCGTCGAGCCGCCGGCCGGTGAGGTCGACGGACCGCTGGTCGTGGTGCCGGCCGACCCCGGCACGCCGGTGCCGGTGGCCGACCGGTGGCGGGTGGAGTTCGGCCTCCAGGCGGCCGACGAGCCGGGCCTGCACGTCGACGCCGACACGATCTGGTCCGCCCCGGAGACGGTGACCCGCCTCGCCGCTCCGCAGGAGACCCTCCTCGCGGAGCTGGGCCGGGCCAGCCGGCTCTGGCCGGAGGTGGACGGGGCGCTACGGACCGCCACCCCGGAGGCGTTGGAGCTGGACGTCGAGGGCGCGCACCGGTTCCTCCGCGAGGGTGCGCCGGTGCTGCACGCGGCCGGCTTCACGGTGCTGCTGCCGTCCTGGTGGCAGCGGCCGTCGTCCCGGCTCGGCGCCCGGTTGCAGGCCCGCAGCCGTACCGCTCCGGGCACGGTCGCCACCACCGGCGGCGGCGTCGGCATGGACGCCCTGGTCGACTACCGGTGGGAGGTGGCCCTCGGCGACCAGCCGCTGACCGCCGACGAGCTGACCGCGCTGGCCGCACTGAAGACGCCGCTGGTCCGGATGCGGGGCCGCTGGGTGGAGCTGGACCCGAAGCGGCTCGCCGCCGGGCTCCGGCTGCTCCGGTCGTCCGGCGAGCTGACCGTCGGCGACCTGCTCCGGCTCGGCCTGGCCGACGACGGGCAGCCGGACGCCCTGCCGGTGCTGGAGATCGCCGCCGACGGGGCGCTGGGTGACCTGCTGGCCGGTGCGGTCGAGCGCCGGCTGACCCCGCTCGACCCGCCGCCGGCCTTCCAGGGCACCCTGCGCCCGTACCAGCGGCGGGGGCTGGCCTGGTTGGCCTTCCTCCAGTCGCTCGGCCTCGGTGGCGTGCTCGCCGACGACATGGGCCTGGGCAAGACGGTGCAGCTGCTGGCCCTCCTCGCCGGTGACCCGCCGACCGCCGGTCCGACCCTGCTGGTCTGCCCCATGTCGCTGGTCGGCAACTGGCAGCGGGAGGCGGCGAAGTTCGCGCCCGCGTTGCGCGTACACGTGCACCACGGCGCGGAGCGGGCGCGCGGGGTGGCCTTCACCACGGCCGTGCACGACGCGGACCTGGTCGTCACCACCTACACGGTGGCGGCCCGGGACGCGGTGGACCTCGCCGGCATCGACTGGCACCGGGTGGTGGTGGACGAGGCGCAGGCCATCAAGAACGCCTCCACCCGGCAGGCGGAGGCGGTGCGGGCGCTGCCCGCGCGGCACCGGATCGCGGTCACCGGCACACCGGTGGAGAACCGCCTCGCCGACCTGTGGTCGATCATGCAGTTCGCCAACCCCGGCCTGCTCGGCCCGGCGGCGACGTTCAAGAAACGGTACGCGGAACCGATCGAGCGGCACGGCGACGCCGAGGCGGCCGAGCGGCTGCGCCGCATCACCGGCCCGTTCGTGCTGCGCCGGCTCAAGACCGACTCCTCCATCATCTCCGACCTGCCCGAGAAGCTGGAGATGGAGGTGGTCTGCACGCTCACCGCCGAGCAGGCCGCGCTCTACCGGGCGGTGGTCGACGACATGCTGGCGAAGATCGAGGCGAGCGACGGCATCGAACGGCGCGGTCTGGTGCTGGCCACCATGACCCGGCTCAAGCAGGTCTGCAACCACCCCGCGCAGCTGCTGCGCGACGGGTCGGCGCTGGACGGCCGGTCCGGCAAGCTGGCCCGGCTGGAGGAGATCCTCGACGAGGTCCTCGCGGCGGGGGAGAAGGCGCTGCTCTTCACCCAGTACGCCGAGTTCGGCGGCATGCTGCGCGGTCACCTGTCGGCCCGCTTCGGTCGGGAGGTGCTCTTCCTGCACGGCGGGGTCGGCAAGGCCGACCGGGACGCGATGGTCACCCGGTTCCAGTCCGCGGACGGGCCAGCGCTGTTCGTCCTGTCCCTCAAGGCCGGCGGCACCGGGCTCACCCTCACCGCCGCCAACCACGTCGTGCACGTCGACCGGTGGTGGAACCCGGCCGTCGAGGACCAGGCCACCGACCGGGCGTACCGGATCGGTCAGCGGCGACGGGTCCAGGTCCGCAAGTTCGTGTGCGCCGGCACGGTGGAGGAGAAGGTGGCGGCGCTCATCGCCGACAAGCGGAGCCTGGCGTCCCGGGTCGTCGGCAGCGGCGAACAGTGGGTCACCGAGTTGTCCACCACCCAGCTGCGGGAACTGTTCACACTGGACGACGGGACGGTGGCGGGGTGACCGGGTCCGAGGGCGGCCGGTTCGCCGACTACGGCCGGCCCCGCCGGGTCGACGGTGGCCTGAAGGCGCGCAGTACCCGGGGCGCCATCGGCCGGTCGTGGTGGTCGCGCCGCTTCCTGGAGGTGCTGGAGTCCTTCGCCCTGGGCACCCGGCTCACCCGGGGCCGGTCGTACGCCCGGGCCGGCCAGGTCCTCCGCCTGGACGTCGCGCCCGGCGAGGTCACGGCCGTGGTGCAGGGGTCCCGGGCGGAGCCCTACCAGGTCCGCGTCGCCCTACCGGCCTTCCCGCCCGCCCTCTGGTCCCGGATAGAGGAGCAGGTGGCCGGACAGGCGTTCTTCAGCGCCCGCCTGCTCGCCGGCGACCTGCCGGCCGAGCTGGAGGAGCTGTTCGCCGAAGCGGGCGCGCCGCTCTTCCCGACCGGCGTGGCCGAGCTTCGCCAGCGGTGCAGCTGCCCGGACTTCGCGGTGCCCTGCAAACACCTGGCGGCCACCTTCTACCTGCTCGCCGAGGCGTTCGACGCCGACCCGTTCGAGCTGCTGCACTGGCGGGGCCGAAGCCGCGCCGAGCTGCTGGACCGGCTGCGGGCACTGCGTGGAGCCGGCGGACCGTCCACTGCGGACGGGTTCACTCCCACCACTGCGGACGCGGTGGCCGGCGCCGCCGCGGAGGCCGCACCCGCCATTCCCGTCGCCCCCGTCGGCGCCGCGCGGGCGCTCGCCGGCCTCACCCCGGCGCCGCTGGCCGAGACGGTGGACCGCTTCTGGGTGCCGCCCGTCCCGCTGCCCGACCGGCCGCCCACCCTGGTGACCGGCCCGGACCTGCTGCTGCGGCAGCTCGGCGCACCGGCCCCCGCCATCGGCGGTCCCGGTCTGGTGGAACGGCTGCGCCGGGCGTACCGGCAGCTCGGCCGGTGAGAGCGGCGGACGTTCAGAGCCAGCGCCGGCGGTACCGCCACATGAGCGCGGCGTTGGCCATCAGCACCACCGCGCAGATGGCACCGGCCAGCCTCCCGGCCAGTACGGTCATCGCCGGTAGCGCGGCCCACAGCACGATGGTCAACAGCATCAGGTAGCGGCCGCGGTGGGCCCGGGCCCGGTTGTCCACCTTGGCGAAGAACGCCGGGTCGCTCTCCCGGAGATGACGGGTGATCTGCTCGAACCTACGCTGATCCTCTTTGCTGAGCATGTGCCTTCCCCTCACGCGTTCAGCGGTCCGGCGGCATACCCGCTGCGACGGTGGCTCACGCTCCCCCTCTGCTGCTACTTTGCCGACGGCACCCGTGTAGCACGGCAGGACGCCCGTGCGGCCGGTGAGCCCGGGCTTAGCACTTCCTTAAGTTTGCCTGTTGCGATGAACGGCGCTAAAAGCGCCGCGTGTGCGGAAAACGTTACGTCCGGCCCCCGATGTGTCGCGTCCGCCCTGCTCGCGAGGTCTGTCGCCGAACGGGCCGCGGTCGGGGGTCGCGGCGGGGCGCTCAGCACCGTCTTAAGTGACGTTTCGCGGCCCTCCGGCGCTGCTTGTAGGCGCTCGACCCCTTGGCTACCTTCCCGTAGCAACCTCCTCAGGCATCAGCCGCCGCACCCGAACCCTCCCCGGTCCCGGTCGTTGCGGCGCAAGAGAAAACAGGATTGGTACATGGCCGACCAGAATGTGCCACCACGTCGACCGCGGGACGACCGCGGGTGGGACGGAACCCAGCACCCCACCTCCCCGGCGTACGACGGCTACACGTCCACGCCGTACGGCTACGACTCCCCCCAGCAGGGTGGCTACCCGCCCCAGACCGACCCCCGGGGGCAGGACGCCCAGCCCGGGTACGCGGCACAGACCGGTTCCCGCAGCCCGTACGCCCAGCCCGCTCCGCAGGGCTCGCAGTGGGTGGGCCCGCAGGGCTTCGGCCAGCCCGCCCGAGTCCCGGCGGCCGGTCCCGGACTGCCCAACCTGGACGACGACGGTGAGCCGGGTCGCAAGCTCGACCGGCGCAAGGCGCTGGCCGCGATCGGCGGCACCGCCGCGGTGGTCGCCGGTGGCGCCGCGCTGGCGATGACCCCGCAGATCCGTGGCCTCTTCGGCGACGAGTCCGCGGCGGCCGGTGACGCCACGGGCACCACCGTCACCGACGGCACCGCGGCCCGCCCCAGTGGCCAGCAACCCAGCACGGTGCGCACCTACACCGAGCAGAACGAGAGCTACATGGGCTCCCGGGCGGGCGAGGCGCTGAAGAAGAACAGCCCGGCCGGTGGTCGTACCTTCTCCGGGCCGGCCGCCGCCGCCGCGGAGACCAAGGTGACCGTCAAGACGGTCCTGGCCAAGGACCCGGTCCTGCACCTGGCCCGGCGCGCCACCTTCGGGGCCACCCCGAAGGTCCTCGCCGAGATCAAGGAGCGCGGCATCGACGGGTGGCTGCGCTGGCAGATGGACCCCGACAAGATCGCGCCGACGAAGGCCGAGCTGAAGCTCGCCGAGCTGTCGACCCTCAAGCTCAGCTCCGAGCAGCTGCGCGAGCAGCGGGACCAGCTCAACGAGCGCGGCGCCCAGCCGGAGCGGGAGATGGTGGACGCCACCATCGCCCGGCAGATCTGGTCGGACCGCCAGCTCTTCGAGGTGATGGTCGACTTCTGGAACGACTTCCTGCACGTCGCCGCCGACTTCGACGGCGGCGAGGTCTACCGCAACTCGTTCGACCGGGACGTCGTCCGGGCACACGCGCTGGGCAGCTACCCGCAGATGCTGCTCGCGGCGAACAGGCACCCGGCGCTGCTGCTCTACCTGAACCAGAACGACTCCCGCGCCGACGCGGTCAACGAGAACCTCGCCCGGGAGAACCTGGAGCTGTACTCGGTGGGCGTCGACGGCGGCTACACCGAGAAGGACGTGCGGCAGGCCGCGATGCTGCAGACCGGCCGTGGCGTGCAGGACGGGAAGTACGTGTTCCGCCCGGAGCGGCACTACGTCGGCAAGGTGAAGATCCTCGGTTTCACCCACGCCAACAACTCCTCGGACCCGAAGAAGGCCGAGGCGGCGATCGACGCGTACCTCACGTACATCGCGCTGCACCCGTCGACCGCGCGGTACGTCGCGCAGAGCCTGGCCACCCGCTTCGTGTCGGACACCCCGCCGAAGTCCCTCGTGGAGCGCCTGGCGAAGGCGTACACGGTCAACAAGGGCATGGTCAAGCCGCTGCTCATGACGCTGTTCAGCTCCTCGGAGTTCTGGGCGGCCGTGGGGCAGAAGGTGCGCCGGCCGATGGAGTACGTGGTCGCCACGTACCGCTCCGCGGGCGTCTCCCCGGAAGCGGCGCCGAACCACGACAACGGCGACAGCAAGCGGACCCCGTACGCCCGCGGGCTGCGGCAGATCCACGACAAGATGCGCGAGCTGGGCCAGTACCCGATGGGCCAGCCCACCCCGGACGGCTACCCCGACGTCTACGTCGCGTGGACCTCGGCCGGCACGATGGTCAACGGCTGGAACGAGGCCGGCGAGATCCTCGCCGGTTACCGGACGGCCTTCACCTACACCAAGGCGGAGAAGCTGGTGGCGAAGCCGCCCACCACCGCCGGGGCGTACGTGGACGCGCTCGCCCTGCGCCTGGTGGGGCAGAAGCTCAGCGCCAAGGAGAAGTCGCTGATCCTCGGTGTGGCCGGTGTCGCCTCCGGCGCCCGCGTCGACGCGACGTTCAACGGGGCCGTCAACGCCGTCGCGCGGGCGATCCTCGCTTCCCCCCAGCACCACCTCCGCTGAGGCCTCCCATGGAGAAAACTGTGCACACGTTCCCCCTGCACCCCGACTGCCCCGACGTGCGGCGGCTGGCCGACAACCCGGCCGAGGCGCTGCTGCGGGCCGAGGCCGACATCGTCACCGCCGAGAACGCCGCCGAGCGGGATTGCTACCGCCGGCTCGAGGACCTGGAGGAGGCCCAGCAGGACGGTCGCGGGGTGACCCGGCGGACCTTCGTCGCCGGCGCCGCCGCCACCGCGACCGCGCTGGCCACCGCCCAGTTCGTCACCACCTCGGCGTCGTTCGCGGCGACCAAGACCGGCACCCTGATCCACGTCTTCCTCTACGGCGGACTGGACGGGCTGAGCCTGGTCGCCCCGGACGACCCGGTGCTCGCCAAGGCCCGTCCCGACCTGCTCCTGGGCGGGGACTCCCTCGCGCTCGGGCGCAACTTCAAGCTGACCAGCGCCTTCAAGCCGCTGGAGCCGTGGCTGAGGTCCAACCAGCTCGGCTTCATCCCGGCGGTCTCCGACGAGCGGCTGTCCCGCAGCCACTTCCAGGCCGCCGACGCCTGCAACCTGGGTGGTCTGCCCGGCGAGACCGGCGGGCGGGGCTGGCTGGACAGCCTGGTGGACGCGCTCGGCACCGGCACCGCGTTCCGCAGCGTCGGCATCGGGAGCACCCTGCCCCGGTCGCTGGTCGGCACCAACGGCGCGCTGTCCCTCAACAGCGTCGGCTCGCTGCGGCTCAACGGCGACGAGAAGTTCCGGGCCGCGACCGAGAAGGCCATCAAGGGTCTCTTCACCGGCATCAACCACCCGGTCGAGGAGGCCGTCCAGGACGGCCTGGGGGCGCTGTCCACCGCGCAGCGGCTCGCCGCGAAGCCCTACCAGCCGGCCGAGGGTGTGGAGTACCGGGGCGTGGGCAACGCGTTCCAGCAGCTCGCCCAGCTCATCAAGGGCGGGGCGAACGTCCGGGTCGCCACCGTCGGCATGGGCGGCTACGACACCCACGAGAACCAGGGCACCGGCGAGGGCGGCCAGCTGTGGCGGCGGCTGAACGAGCTGGCCTCGGCGCTGGCCGCGTTCTTCACCGACCTGGGCGACCGCGCTGACGACGTGACGGTCATGGTGTCCAGCGAGTTCGGCCGGCGGGTCGCCTCCAACGGCGGCGGCACCGACCACGGGCACGGCGGCGTGGTCACCGTGCTGTCCGGCCGCAAGCTCGCCGGGTCGCTGCTCGGTACCTGGAACGGGTTGAACGATCTGGACTCGGGCGACGTACCGGAGTACAACAACATGTTCAACGTCTACGGGGCCGTGGCGCAGGGCCGCTTCGGGCTCACCAACGCGGAGGTGGACAAGATCTTCCCCCGGCAGAAGTACACCCCGATGAAGCTGTACGCGTGACGTACCCGCACACGCACGCCTCCGGCCGCCGCACCGGGACCTCGTCCCGGCACGGCGGCCGGTCGGTGAGCGCGAGGAGTGAGCCGGGTCTGCGAGCCCCGCAGTCGCGAACGAAGGAAGGCCGGGCTGCGGACGTCCCGCCGGGCGTGCCGCCGCGGCGCGGACCCGGCGGCCGGCGTGCGGTGGCCGTGCTGCTCGTGGTGGGCCTGCTCGCCAGCGTGCTGCCCTGGTGGCTCGACACCCCCGCCGGCTCGTTGAAGAACTCCGCCGCCATGGTCACCGCCGCCGGCCGGATCACCGGCCTCGTCGCCGGCTACCTGCTGCTCGTGCAGGTGCTGATGATGAGCCGCCTCCCGGCCCTGGAGCGCTGGATCGGCGGCGAGAACCTGGCCCGCTGGCACCGGGACGTCGGCGCCACCCTGCTGGTGGCGGTGCTCGCGCACGCGTCGCTGATCCTCGTCGGGTACGCCGACCTGGAGAACAACTCGGTGCTCACCGAGGCGGGCGTGCTGCTGCGCGACTACGAGGACATGGTGTCCGCGTTCGCGGCGGCCGGCCTGATGGTCGTCGTCGGCTTCACCAGCGTCCGGGCCGTCCGTGCCGCCCTGCCGTACGAGCTCTGGCACGCGCTGCATTTGTCCAGCTACCTGGTGCTGCTGCTCGGTTTCGCCCACCAGTTCAGCAACGGCGCCCAGCTGTTCCGGCCCGGTCCGGTGCGGACCATGTGGATCGCCATGTACGCGATCGTGGTGGCCGCCCTGCTCTGGGGCCGCGTGGTCGCCCCGCTGCGACTGAACCTGCGGCACAACCTGCGGGTGGCCGACGTGGTCGCGGAGAGCCCGGACACCATCTCCGTCTACCTGACCGGGGACCGGCTCGGCCGGCTGGAGCTGCTCGGTGGCCAGTACTTCCGCTGGCGGTTCCTCACCCCCGGCATGTGGTGGCAGTCCCACCCGTTCTCGGTCTCCGCCGCCGCCAACGGCCGCTGGCTGCGGCTCACCGTCAAGGTGGTCGGCGCGCACACCCGCGACCTGCGCGACCTCGACCCCGGCACCCGGGTCTGGGCCGAGGGGCCGTCGGGCACGTTCACCGCCGCCCACCGCGTCCGCGAGCGGGCCCTGCTGATCGCCGGCGGCAGCGGCATCACCCCGATCCGCGCGATGCTGGAGGAACTGCCGCCGGGCGCGGCGCTCATCTACCGCGCGAGCACCCCCGCCGACGTGCTGCTGCACCGGGAGCTGGACTGGCTCGCCCAGGCCCGGGACGTCCGCATCTGGTACGTCGTCGGCTCGCGGCACGACCCCGGCCCCCGGGAGGTGCTGAGCCCGGACGGCCTGAGCCGGCTGGTCCCGGACCTCGTCCGCCGGGACGTCTACCTCTGCGGGCCACCCGGCCTGGTCGAGCAGTCGCTCGCCGTGCTGCGCCGGGCCGGCGTGCCCCGCCGGCAGATCCACCTCGCCACCTTCGAGTTGTAGGAAGGCACCCTCCCATGCGCCGCGCCCTGCTCGCGATCACCGGCCTGGCGGCCAGCACCACCGTCCTGGTGGTGCTCAAGGGCTCGCCGGGTGCCAGCCAGGTCGCCCAGGACCTGCCCGCCGACCGCCCGGCGGTCGTCCCCGGCTCCGCGGGCCCGACGGCCACCGGCGAAGTGACCGCCGATCCGTCGCCGACCGCCGCCTCCCCGCGGCCCAGCCGTGCCCCGTCGGCGCGGCCCACCAGCGGCTCGGGCTCGACCACCCGGACCCCGTCCGCGCCGCGGACCACCACGAAGCCGCCGGACCAGCCGACCACCCGTACGGTGACCGGCCCGGTGGTGGAGAACGAGTACGGCAACGTCCAGGTCCAGATCGTGCTGTCCGGATCGAGGATCATCAACGCCACCGCCCTGGAGCTGCCGCAGGAGACCGCCCAGTCCGACCTGCGCAGCGAACAGGTCGACGACCGGTACAGCGGTACCGGTGGCATGGTCGTGCAGCGGCAGAGCGCCGACCTGGACACCGTCTCCGGCGCGACCGCCACCAGCACCTCGTACAAGCAGTCGTTGCAGGCGGCCATCGACCGGGCGAACTGACGTGCCGGCGTTGACCCGCCCCGGGCTGCGCCGGGTCGAGCAGATCATGGGTACGGCGATCAGCCTGGACCTCGCCGACGACCTGCCCGCGGACCGGCTGCACGAGCTGGCCGAGGACGTTTTCGGCTGGCTGCGTGAGGTGGACGCCCGGTTCAGCACGTACCGCGCCGACAGCGAGGTGTGCCGTTTCGGCCGGGGGGAGCTGCTGCTCTCCGAGGCGTCGGCGGACCTGCGGCTGGTCCTGGAACGCTGCGCCGACCTGTGGGGCGCCACCGACGGGTTCTTCGACGCGTACGCCACCGGTCGCCTCGACCCGTCCGGGTACGTCAAGGGCTGGGCCGCGCAGGTCGCCTCCGACCGGTTGCTCGCCGCCGGGGCGGCCAACCACTGCCTGAACGCGGGCGGGGACGTGCGGGTCCGGGGCCGGTCGTCGTCCGGCCGGCCGTGGCGGATCGGCGTCCGGCACCCGTGGGAGGAGACCGCCACCTGCCTGATCCTCACCGGCACCGACCTGGCCGTGGCCACCTCCGGCGTCTACGAGCGCGGACACCACGTGCTCGACCCGCGCCGGGGCACCCCCGGGCGGGGGCTGCGCTCGGTCACCGTGGTCGGGCCGGACCTGGGCGTCGCCGACGCGTACGCCACCGCGGCCGTCGCGATGGGCGTCGCCGGGATCGGCTGGCTGGACCGGCTACCGGGTCACCGGCACGCGGTGGTCACCGACGACGGCCGCTGCCTGCACTCCACCAACCTGCCGCTGGAGTAAGGAAGGGCCCCCGCTTAACGCCTGCGGTAGAGGAAGGGTCCCCGCTTAACACGTCGCACCCGCACCGCGCACCGCCCTGCGCGCGGCGGGTGCGCGGTGCGCAGTGCGGGGGTCAGCGGGCGGGGCGGTGGGTGCCGGCGGGGCGGGAGCCGGCGGGCCGGGGACGGCCCGGACGGGATCCGGCCGGCCGGGTGCCGGCCCAGCGGTGCCGGGGACGGTGCTGGCGCGGCGGCTCGGCGCCGCCCGGCTGGCGCGTGGTGTCGTCGGTGGACATTTCAACCCCCGCTCGTGGCGCGTCCGCGCCGTCGTGAGGTTCAACGACCGGAGGCCCGCGGACGACGCTGCCCCGGTGGCGGGGCGGCGCGCCGGTGGGGCGCCTCAGGCGCCGCGGCGGGGCAGGGGCAGGTGGCCGGGGAGCAGCTCGGAGGTGAGCCTGACCCCGGCGGCCCGTAACGCCCCGATGAGCGCGTTCTGCACCAGGTACGAGTCGGGCAACTGCCAGCGGGCCTGCTCCGGTGCGACGACCCAGCGGACGGTGCCCTCGGGCAGCCGGGTGGGCGGCGCCGGGATCCACGAGCCGGGCCCGTGCCGGACCACGTGGAAGCAGTGGTCCAGCTCCGGACGCAGCGGGTCGCCCGGCCGGACCAGGAACATCCACCGTCCGGTGGGGGTGGCCAGCACCGGGCCGCGGACGCCCGTCCCGGCCGGGTGGCTCCGGACGACGTCGAGGACGTGCCGCCCCAGGTGCGCGGGAACCTCCAGCACGTCGAAGGTCCGGCCGGTGGCCAGCAGTACGCCGTGCGGCCGGTCCCGCCACCACGTCGCGACCCGCGCCGGGTCGGCGCTCGCCGCGCGCTCCCAGTTCTCCAGCGCGGGATGACAGCCGACCGTCGGACAGCCGGGCCGGCCGCAGACGAAGCGGCTACGGGCCAGGCACGCGCCCGGTGTCACCTCCCACCCGTGCATCGCGTAGCGGACGGCCACCCGGCGCAGTCGCACCCGCTCCAGCGACGGCAGGTTGGCCACGCGTGGTCCGACATTCCCCCACATGTGTGTCATCTCCCTCCGGCTGACCCGGCCGGCGCCCGGGTCGCATGTCGAGCACCGTCACTGCCGTAACCCGCGATCGTTGAGTTGACGAACGGCTGATGCAACTTGCACGAAAGCTATGAGGACTGGCTGTACGGCCGACGTACAGGCTGTGCGACCAGGTAAAACCTGAAGAGCACGGATCACCGCGCCCGCGGAGACCCTCCGGTGCACCATCCGGAGTGGACGGCAGGGGGAGGGATGGGGAGATGGACGAGTTACCCATTGGGCGGCGGGTGGCCTACTGGCGGGGGCGACGCAAGATGTCGCAGCAGGTCTTCGCGGACCGGTTGGGCAAGTCGAAGAGCTGGGTGGACAAGGTCGAGCGCGGCGTGCGCCGGCTCGACAAGTTCTCGGTTGTCTACGAGATCGCCGACATTCTCCAGATGGACGTGCAGCTGCTGCTCGGCAAGGACCCCGAGCGGCGTACCGATGCGTTGAACTGCATCGACCAGGTCGAGGTGCAGGAGATCCGCGCGGCCCTGGAGCGGTACGACTCGATGAGCGCGTACTTCGACGCGGCGCCGTACCCGCCGCCGCTGACCGACATGCGCAAGGCCGTGACGCACGCCTGGCTGACCTACCAGTACGGCCGGTACGGCATGCTCACGCGCGCGCTGCCGAAGCTGCTGCGCGACGCCCAGGCGGCGGACGCCGGCTACGGCGGCGACGACGCGCGCGAGGCCGCCCACCTGCTGGGGCAGGTCTACCAGATCGCCTCCTCGGTGCTGCGGAAGCTGGGGGAGTGCGAGCTGGCCTGGCTCGCCGCCGACCGGTCGATGGCGGTCTGCCAGCGCGCAGACGACCCGCTGCTGGCCGGCATCGCCACGACCCGGGTGTGCAACGCGCTGGCGGCGATGGGCCGCGCCCGTCCGGCCCTGGAGCTGAACGTCACCATCGCCAACCGGCTCACCCCGGGCGGGGGCAACGACGCGACACCGGAGCGCCTCTCCGTCTACGGGATGCTGCTGCTGCAGGGCGCGATGGCCGCCGCCCGGATCGGCGACTCGGCCACCGTCGACGACCTGCTCAACGGCGCCCAGGAGGCAGCCACGCTGCTCGGGGCGGACGAGAACCACTACTGGACGTCGTTCGGTCCCACCAACGTGGAGCTGCACCGGGCCGCCGCGGCGGTCGAGCTGGGCGACGGCGGCCGGGCGGTGGAGATCCACCAGCAGCGGATCCCGGAGCCGGCGTTCAACGCGCTGCTACCCGAGCGGCGGGCCCACCACCTGCTCGACATCGCCCGGGGCTTCGCCCAGGTCGGGGACGTGGCCAACGCCGGCGAGATGCTGCTGCGCGGCGACCGGCTGGCGCCGTCGGAGATCCGGTGCCGTCCGATCGCCCACGAGGTGATGTCCGACATCCTCCGTCGCACACGTGGTGCGCCGCCTTCTCCGATCGCGGAGTTGGCTGGACACATGGGAGTAGGGGTATGAGCGCGGAGTCGGCCTGATGACCGGGCCGCGCCGCACCAGCGGGCACCTGCCGGTGCTCTACGTCATCGCCTGCGGTTCGCCGCTGGCACGCCATGTGGGTCGGCTCGTGGAGCTGGCCCAGGAGGACGGTTGGGACGTCTGTGTCGTCACCACGCCCGACGGCGCCAAGTTCGTCGACCGGGCCGCGGTGGCCCGGCAGACCGGACATCCGGTACGCACGCACTACAAGAACCCGGGTGACCTGGACGTGCTGCCACCGGCCGACGCGATGATCGTCTGCCCGGCCACGGTCAACACGGTGAACAAGTGGGCCGCGGGGATCACCGACACGCTCGCCCTCGGCCTGCTCGTGGAGGGGCAGGGGCTGGGCGTTCCGCTGGTGGCGGTGCCGTACACGAATACCGCGATGGCCCGCCACCCGGCGTTCCGGGCCGGCCTGGCCCGGCTGGCGGAGTGGGGGGTGACCGTGCTCTTCGGGGACGACGTCGTCCCGCTGCACCCGCCGGGCACGGGGGAGCGGCACCAGCACGAGTTCCCGTGGGGCCTGCCCCTGGCCGCGGTGCGGGACCGGCACTACCGGGCCGCCGCCTGACGCCGGAACCCGCCACCCGGCGTCGGCCACCGCCGTCGGCTCCGGGTGGCGCGGCCCCGGGACGTCCCCGGCGACGGTAAGCTGGCCCGCCGTGAGCACACCCGCAGTTCCGCCGACCGTCACCGACGTGGTGGGCGAGCTGGAGCGGCGCTACCCGCCGTCCTGGGCCGAGGAGTGGGACCGGGTGGGACTGGTGCTCGGCGAGCCGAGCGCCCCCGTACGTCGGGTGCTCCTGGTGGTCGACGTGGTGCCGGAGACCGTGGCGGAGGCGATCGCGGCAGGCGCCGACATGATCGTCGCGCACCACCCGTTGCTGCTGCGCGGGGTGTCCTCGGTCGCCCCGACGACGTTCAAGGGCCGGATCGTCCACCAGCTGATCAAGGCCGACGTGGCACTGTACGTGGCGCACACCAACGCCGACGTGGCCGACCCGGGCGTCTCCGACGCGCTCGCCGCCCGGTTCGGGCTGACCGGGCTGCGCCCGCTGCACCGGCCCGCGCCCGGCTCCCCCGCACACGGCGCCGGGCGGGGCATCGGCCGGATCGGTGAGCTGCCCGAGCCGATGACCCTCGCCGAGCTGACCCGGCACGCCGCCGCGGTGCTGCCCGTCACGGCCTGGGGAGTTCGCGCCGCGGGTGACCCCCGGCGTATGGTTCGTACCCTCGCCGTCAGCGGCGGCTCGGGGGACAGCTTCCTCACCGACGCGACCGCCGCCGGGGTGGACGCCTTCCTCACCGCCGACCTGCGCCACCATCCCGCCGGCGAGCACCTCGCCGCCGGCGGCCCCGCCCTGCTCGACGCCGCCCACTGGGCGACCGAACGACCGTGGCTGGACGACCTGGCCGCGCTCCTGCGGGAGTCGCCGGGCGTCGAGACGCTGGTGTCCGACCTGGACACCGACCCGTGGACCGTACACGCCGCCCCACCCGCGGCGGACGAGAAGGAGCCCCGACCGTGAAGGCTGACCCGAAGGTCCAACGCCGGCTGCTCGATCTGGCGGCGATCGACACCGCCCTCGCCCAGCTCGCCCACCGCCGGCGCGCGCTGCCCGAGCGGGCGGAGCTGGAGGCGCTGGCCCGGGAGCTGTCCGCGTTGGAGGACGAGCGGGTCCGCGCCCAGGTCGCCGTCGACGACCTGGACCGGGACATCGCCCGGCTGGAGAAGGACATCGACCAGGTCCGCGCCCGCAAGACCAAGGACGAGAACCGGCTGGCGTCCGGGAGCGGCCCGGCCCGCGAGCTGGAGGCGCTCCAGCACGAGCTGGTCTCGCTCAACCGCCGCCAGGGCGACCTGGAGGACGCCGAGCTGGAGCTGATGGAGCAGCGGGAGACCGCCCAGTCCGTGCTCGACGGGGTGGAGCAGCGGATCGCCGCCGCCCGGGAGAAGCGGGCCACCGTCGAGCAGCGCCGCGACGAGGCGCTGGCCGAGATCGCGAAGGAGGAGGAGTTCAAGCGGGGCGCCCGGGGGCCGCTCGCCGCGGACCTCCCGAGCGACCTGGTGACCCTCTACGACCGGATCCGCGAGGACAGCGGGCTGGGTGCGGCCCTGCTCACCGGGGCCCGCTGCGGCGGTTGCCGCCTGGACCTCTCCGGCGCCGACCTGGCCCGGATCCGCAAGGCGGACCCGGACGAGGTTGTCCGCTGCGAGGAGTGCCGGCGGATCATGGTCCGCACCAACGAGTCCGGCCTGTAGCCGATGGCGCCGCGCGTGGTGGTCGTCGAGGCCGACGGCGGGAGCCGGGGCAACCCCGGCCCGGCCGGCTACGGCGCGGTGGTTCGTGACGCGGACACCGGCGAGGTGCTGGCCGAGCGGTCCGAGTCGATCGGTCGGGCCACCAACAACGTGGCCGAGTACCGGGGGCTGATCGCCGGCCTGGAGGCCGCCGCCGAGCTGGGCGCCACCGAGGTGGAGGCCCGGATGGACTCGAAGCTGGTGGTCGAGCAGATGTGCGGCCGCTGGCAGATCAAGCACCCCGGCCTGCGCCCGCTCGCCGCGCAGGCGGCCGGGCTGGTCGGTCGCTTCGCCGCGGTCCGGTTCAGCTGGATCCCCCGGGAGCGCAACCGGCACGCCGACGCGCTCGCCAACGCCGCCATGGACGCTGCCGCCGGCGGCGCCCCGGCCCGCCCGGCGGCGCCTCCGGTCGCCGAGCCGCCGCGTGAGGTCGCCGCCGCGGACTCGCCGGCACGGGCCGCGGCCCGCGAGGCGGCGGCCCGGGCGTCCACCGCGCGGACCACCGGCACCGACCCGGCGACCGCGCCGGCCTCCTGGGAGCCGCGTCCCAGCTTCACCGCCACCCGGCTGATCCTGGTCCGGCACGGCGAGACCGAGTACACCGAGCAGCGCCGCTACTCCGGCCGTGGCGACGTCCCGCTCTCCGCGCGGGGCCGGGCCCAGATCCGGGCCACGGCCGCGCGGGTGGCGGCGCTCGCCCCGTCCGCCGCGGCCGTCGTCAGTTCCCCTCTCTCCCGGTGTACGACCACCGCCGAGGCGATCGCCGAGGCGCTCGGCGGCCTTCCGGTACGTCGCGAGGACGACCTGATCGAGTGCGACTTCGGCGCCTGGGAGGGGCGCACCTTCGCCGAGGTGCGGGAGCGCTGGGCAGGGGAGATGGACGCCTGGCTCGCCTCGACCCGGGTGGCTCCGCCGGACGGTGAGTCGTTCACCGAGGTCGCCGAGCGCGCCCGCCGGGCGATCACCGCGCTGCTCGACGCGTACCGTGGCGAGACCGTGGTGGTCGTCTCCCACGTCTCGCCGATCAAGCTGGTGCTGCGCGACGCCCTCGCGGCCGGTGACGCGTTCCTGCACCGCCTCTTCCTCGACGCGGCCGGCGTCTCCGTCGTCGACATGTGGCCCGACGGCGGCGTCGCGGTCCGTTCGGTCAACGACACCGCGCACCTCACCGACGCCTGAGCGCCCAGCCACCTCCGTGGCCCCTCCCGGAGGCCGAGCCGTTCGGCGCAGCCGACCGGCCGTTCGGCGCACCGGGGTCCACCGCTCGGCTGTGACGGCGTTCACAAGGTCATAGCCTCCGGCCGTTACACGCGGATCACGACCCGGAGGTGTGTCGCATGGCCCTACCCGAACCGGCTACGCCCGATCCGGAGACGCGCCTGACGGCGTCGTCCCGGGCGAAGGACAAGAGCCGCTGGAACTGGTTGCTCTTCATCCCGATCCTGGTGCCGCTGATCCCGGCGTTCTTCAACGCCGACTCGCCCCGGGTCTTCGGCTTCCCGCGCTTCTACTGGCTCCAGCTCGCCTACATCCTGCTCGGCGTGGCGACGACCACGCTGGTCTACCAGATGACCAAGAAGCGGGGGGACCGCTGATGTGGCGCGACCACCTCACCGAGATCATCGTCTTCACGGCGCTCTTCCTGCTGGTCAGCGCCATGGGATTCGTCGCGGCCCGGTGGCGGGCGCCCAAGGACATGGCGCACCTCGACGAGTGGGGGCTGGGCGGTCGCAGCTTCGGCGGCTGGATCACCTGGTTCCTGGTCGGCGGTGACCTCTACACGGCGTACACCTTCGTGGCGGTGCCGGCCCTGGTGTTCGGCGCGGGCGCGATGGGCTTCTTCGCGGTGCCGTACACCATCGTCATCTACCCGCTGGTCTTCCTGGTGCTCTGCCGGCTCTGGTCGGTCTCGCACCGGCACGGCTTCGTCACCCCGGCGGACTTCGTCCGCAACCGGTTCGACTCGCCGGTCCTCGCGCTGCTCGTCGCGATCACCGGCATCGTCGCCACGATGCCCTACATCGCGCTCCAACTGGTCGGCATCGAGGCGGTCCTGAAGACGATGGGGGTGACCGGCGAGAGCACCGTCGCCCGGCACCTGCCGATCATCATCGCGTTCGCGATCCTCGCCGCGTACACCTACCAGTCGGGGCTGCGCGCGCCGGCGCTCATCGCGTTCGTCAAGGACACGCTGATCTACATCGTGATCCTGGTGGCGGTGATCTGGCTGCCGTACAAGCTCGGCGGCTGGGGCGACATCTTCAACGCGGCGGACGCCAAGTTCGACGCCTCGCCGAACCCGAACGACGGCATCCTGCTGAACGCGAACAACCAGCTCCAGTACGTCACCCTGGCGTTCGGCTCGGCGCTGGCGCTCTTCCTCTACCCGCACAGCATCACCGGCGTCCTGGCCAGCCGGAACCGGGACGTGATCAAGCGGAACATGTCCGCGCTGCCGGCGTACAGCCTGCTGCTCGGGCTGATCGCGCTGCTCGGCTACATGGCCATCGCCTCCGGCGTGAAGCCGCTGGCGGGTCCGGACGGCACAGTGGACGGCAACACCATCGTGCCGGTGCTGTTCGACCAGCAGTTCCCGGACTGGTTCGCCGGCGTGGCGTACGCGGCCATCGGCATCGGCGCGCTGGTGCCGGCGGCGATCATGTCGATCGCGGCGGCGAACCTGTTCACCCGCAACATCTACAAGGAGTACCTGCGGCGGGACGCCACCCCGGCGCAGGAGGCGCAGGTCTCCAAGATCACGTCGCTGCTGGTCAAGGTCGGGGCGGTGGCGTTCATCGTCTTCCTCAACCCGCAGTACGCCATCGACCTCCAGCTGATCGGCGGTGTGATCATCCTCCAGACGCTGCCCGCGGTGGCGCTGGGCCTCTACACCCGCTGGTTCCACCGCACCGCCCTGATCGCCGGCTGGGCGGTCGGCATGGCGGTCGGCATGTGGATGCTCTACCAGGTGTCCAGCCCGACCCGGAAGCACTTCGGCGGCTCGGCGTTCCCGCTGGAGAAGTTCGGCTTCGACACCACGATGACCATCTACGTCGGCTTCGTGGCCGTCCTGGTCAACCTGCTGGTCGCGGCCCTGCTGACGCTGCTGCTGCGGGCGGCGAAGGCGCACGACGGTGGCGACGGCACCACGCCGGACGACTACTTCGCCGACGAGGGCGATCCCCGCGTCACGGCGGGCACGACCCGCGACGCCGACGCGGCCCCGGAACCCGTCGCCTGAGGTGTAAGGGTGTAAGGAAGGGCCCCCCGTTAACGCCTGGCGTTGTACAGGGGGCCCTTCTTAACGCGCACGCTCGCCGTGGCGGTGCGCGGAGGGAGTCAGCGGAGGGCGCGCCACAGGAGGTAGAGGCCGATGACCGTGCCGAAGACCACGATCAGGGTCTTCAGCACCACCGGCGGGAGCCGGCGGACCAGCCGGGCGCCCGCGTACCCCCCGGCCAGCGTCGCGGGCGCGACCAGCGTGACCGCCGCCCAGTTGACCGGGCCGAGCAGCGCGAAGACCACCAGCGTCGTGAGGCCCACCACCGCGGAGAGCAGGTTCTTGATCGCGCTGACCCGCGCCAGGGTCGCGTCGAGCACCAGGGCCAGGCCCGCCACCAGCATGACCCCGAGCGCCGCGCCGAAGTAGCCTCCGTACACCGCGGCGACCCCGACCATGACCTGCACGGTGAGCGTACGGCGGCGCGGCGCCAGGTCGCGCGGGTGCCCGACGAGCCGGCGCAGCGGGTCCTGGAAGGCCAGCATCGCGGTCGCCCCGAGCACCAGGAAGGGTACGACCAGCTCGAACGCCCGCGCCGGGGTGGCCAGCAGCAGCAACGCCCCGGCGATCGTCCCGAGGACGGTGGCCGGCACGAGCGTCGCCACCGCTCGCCGGCGCGGCAGGTCCTGCCGGCTGCCCGCGACACTCGCCACGTACCCGGGGAACACCGCCACCGAGTTGCTCACGTTGGCCGGCACCGGCGGCAGGCCCACCGCGATCATCGCCGGGAACGTGATGAGCGAACCCCCGCCGGCCACCGCGTTGACCGTGCCCGCGGCGAGGCCGGCGGCGAGCAGCAGCGCGGCGTCGGAGAACTCCATGATCGGTGAGGCTAGTACGGCCTCAGGCGGGGCGCCCGGCGCCGGTGTCCGGCTGCGCCGCCCGCCACTCCCGGCCGAGCATCGCGTAGACCGCCTCGTCGGTCCACTCGCCCTCGGTGAACTCGTTCTCCCGCAGGTGTGCCTCCCGCCGCATGCCCAGCCGCTCCAGGACCCGGGCCGACGCCGTGTTGCGCGGGTCGATCCGACCGACGATCCGGTGCAGGTCCAGCCCGTCGAAGCCGACCGCCAGCATCGCGGTCGACGCCTCGCCGGCGTACCCCCGCCCGCGGTGGTCGGGGTGGAGCATGTAGCCGACCTCGCCCTGCCGGTGCTCGGCGCTCCGCCACATCAGCACCACGTCTCCCACGAGCTGACCGGTCTCCCGTACGACGACCGCCAGTTGGAGGGAGTCGCCCTCCTTCGTCAGGGCCGTACGCCCCTGCCGCCGCTCCAGCACCGCCCGGGTGCCCTCCAGGTCGGTCGGCCCGCCGATGCTCACGTAGCGGTGCTGCTCGGGGTCGGAGAAGTAGGCGTGAAAGGCGTCCAGGTCCGAGGCGGCGAACGGCCGCAGGTCCAACCGTCCGGTCCGCATCGGGAACGAGGGCTTCAACATCCGCGCAGGGTACGCCCCGACACGTACGGCGATCATCGCCTTTTCCGCCAGGCCCACCTGACGGCCGTGCCGGGGCGGCAATAGCCGCGGCCCCGGCGTCGTTAGGATGAGAGCGCGACGGACGAGTCGACCGGGCGGTCGCGTCGGCGGGCTCCGGCCCGCCGCCGAGGAACGTCCGGACTCCACAGGGCAGGGTGGTTGCTAACGGCAACCCGGGGTGACCCGCGGGACAGTGCCACAGAAAACAGACCGCCGGCCCGAACGGGACGGTAAGGGTGAAACGGTGGGGTAAGAGCCCACCAGCACCCCGGGTGACCGGGGTGGCTCGGTAAACCCCACCCGGAGCAAGGCCAAGCAAGGGCCGTCACCGCAAGATGACGACCCGGCGCAGACGTTCGAGGGCGGCCCGCCCGATGTCTGCGGGTAGGCCGCATGAGCCTGTCGGCGACGGCAGGCCGAGATGGATGACCGCCGCCGGTGCGGACCCCTTCGGGGTACGCGCCGCGCACAGAATCCGGCGTACAGGTCGACTCGTCCGTCGCCCGCCAGGTCGCAGCCTCGATCAAGGCTGCGACCTGGTTGTATTTCAGGCTGTCTATGGGCGTTGGCGGTCATCATTGGTTGGCGTTCGACGCCCTGGAGACGCCCTGACGCCCTGGGGACGCCCTGATCTTGAGGGCGTGAAAGCTTCAGTTTGGAAGGACGAAGATCACGGCCCCGGGATGCCCGATACGCCTGCTCATGGCAGGGGAGTGGGTTACAACTCCTGCCCGCTCGTGCCCCTTCCGTGCACCGGCTACTGGCACGTGGCTGGCACACAGCCATCTGATCCGTAGCCTCGGCGACGCTGTCCAGAGGCTAAGCGCGCTTCCGGGGCGCACTCCGCCCTGGACAGGCCGGCTCTCCAGCAGACGCGGACCGCGCCGAGACGAAACGGCATGCCTGATGTGTGTTCGCAACGGGTAGCCGCACGCCAGCTACCCGCAGCCAGCGGCGTGGTCCGAATGCCGCACCTTCGGGGGGCGCGAATACGACAGGACGGACGAGATGGCCAGCAATGAGGCAGCCGACCTGGTACGGAGACCCGAGGATCCGCGAGAGGCAACGTTCCTGGAACTCTTCTTCGACCTGGCATTCGTTTTCGCACTCACCCAGCTCTCGTTCGGGCTGATCCAGAACCTCACCTGGCGCGGCGCCTTTCAGACGCTGCTGTTGCTGCTGGCAGTGTGGTGGATCTGGTCCGACACGGCGCTGTTAACCGACGTCTACAGCCCGCAGCGGTCGGTGGTCCAGGTGCTGGTCACCGTCAGCATGGTGGGCACGGTATTGGTCGCGGTCGCACTGCCCGAGGCGTTCGGCGCGCAGGGCCTGGTCTTCGCTGGCGTGTACCTCGCCATCCGGGTCGGTCGGTGCTTCCTCCTGCTGGTCGCCGCGCGGGTCCGGGAGCGGCAGCGCGACGCCCTACGGGTACTCGCCTGGGCTGGGGTGTCCGCGGTGCCGTGGATCGCCGGGGCGCTCGCGCCGGGTACCGGGCGGGAGGTGCTGTGGGCCCTGGCCGTGGTCGTGGACTACACGGGATTCGTCCTCCGCTGGCCCACGCCGGGGCTAGGCCCTACGTCCCAGCCGGAATTCTCGCTCGTGTCCGGGCATTTCGCCGAGCGTCACCGGCAGTTCTTCATCATCGCGCTCGGCGAGTTGATCCTGGTCACCGGACTGGCCTTGCGTGGCTCCGGCTTCCCGCCCGACCGGACCGCAGCCTTCCTGCTGGCAATCACCACCACCGTGCTGCTCTGGCGCATCTACATCTACCGCGCCGGGGAGGTCTTGGCCACGGCGCTCACAGCGGCGCGCAAGCCGCAACGCGCTGCCCGGGCGACGTTCGTCGCCCACCTGGTCATGGTGGCTGGCGTAGTCGCAATCGCCGTCGGCGCCGAACTCGTCATCGCCCACCCGCTCGGGCACGCCCCACCGGCCTGGATCACCGTTATCCTCGGCGGACCCGCGCTGTTCCTCGCCGGGCGGGCCGGTTTCGAGTACGCGGTGTTCAATCGAGTGTCCTGGGCCCGGTGGATCGGGCTGCTCGTGCTGGCCGCCCTGCTGCCGGCAATGCAGGATGCACCGCCGCTGCTGGTCAGCACCGCCGCCACGGTGGTCCTGGCCGGGATCGCCGTCGCCGACGCCGCCCGCTCCCGACGTAGACCATCCGAACTGCCGATGCCACCGGGCGGACCAACATGACCCACGAATACACAAAGCCGGCAGAACGGGCGAGCTGATGGCTAAAGGGCGGGGGAGCTCATGCGCGGGGAACAGGGCTTTTGGCGTGCGCGGTGGGGGTGAAGGATCTCCTCGTCGGGCAGTCGTAGACCGTCCAGCCTTCCCGGACGGGGACAAGGTGGAGCGCCCTACCGGACGAGTCTCAATGGCGCGTGTCAAGGGTTGGTGAGCGTGTTGGGTCTCCTCGGTCGGGCAGGCTTGCCCCTGCCCGGGGTTCTCGGTCGGGTCAAGGTTCGCCGGAGGCGGCCGCGTAGCGGCTTGGCCTTGACCTGGCCGAGGTTCTCGGGCAGTCCTTGGGATGCCCGGCCGAGGAGATCCGTTGAGGTCTCTGAGGGAGGGTCGGGGTGCGGGGCAGGGCCCCGCCGAGGGTCGGCGGCGGGGATGATCAGTTCGTGAAGAGCCTCACCGAGCTTGCCGTGGACCTCTGCGCTGATCCGGAACATCCCGAGCGTCCGGGGAACCATATGAACGAGGCAACCTGGGACTTCATCGAGGCGCTGACCTTTGCGGACGCTGACACGATCATGGTGATGATCCGTGAGATCATCCCTGACCTCACGGGCGACCTTCCGGTTTGGGCGAGAAACCTCGCTTTCCGCCTGGCGTGTTTGCAGCGGCCCGACGATGCTGAGCTTCTGCGTGCAGCCGCCGCGGACCTCTACTTCCATGGGCCTGACTGGGACGAGCACGCCGAGAAGCTGCTGCGTCGTGCCGACCAACTGGATGGCTCCTCGCCGACCTGATGGGCCAACTGAGCGTGCAGCTCAGGCGGGGGCCGTCGCTGGTGGTTGGAGTTGGAAGCACCGGTTGTCGCGCAGCAGGGCCCACAGCACGTCGACTCGACGGCGGGCGAGGGCTATCAACGCCTGCTGGTGCTTGCGTCCCTCAGCGCGTTTGCGCTGGTAGTAGTCCCGGTTCGGGCCGTTCATCCGCAGAGTGCTCATCGAGGACATGTAGAACACGTGGCGCAGCCGTCGGTTGTAGCGCTGTGGGCGGCGCAGGTTAGCGACGCGCTTGCCAGAGTCACGGGCCACCGGCGCCAGACCCGCGTAGGCGGCCAGGTGATCAGGGCTGGCGAAGGTCGACAGGTCCCCGACCGCGACGACGAACTCCGCCGCCGCCAGTGCCCCCATGCCTGGGAGGCTGCGAATGACGCCGGCCTGCGGGTGCGCAGCGAACGCCTGCTCGATGGCCTTGTCGGTGTTCTTCTTACGCTCGTGCAGTTGCAGCAGGTGGCTGGCCAGCTCGGCGGCGAGAGCAGCAGCGGTGTCCTGCCCTGGCAGGATGAGATCCTGCTCAGCCGCGGCAGCCAACGCCTGATCGGCGACCTTCGCGGCGTTCACAGCCCGGTGCCGGCGCAGATGAGCCATGAGCTGGTCGCGTCCGGCGGCACGGATCTGCTCGGGCGTCTGATACGCGCAGATCAGGACCAACGTTGCGTGGTTGGTGAACGTCAGCGCCCGTTCCAACACCGGGGAAATCCCCAGCATCAGCCGGCGCAGCCGATTCACGGTGCGGACCCAGTCCTCAACCAGGTCGGCGCGGTGCGCCACCAGCAGCGCCAGCCTGGCGATCAGCTCCGTCGGAGTCTCCACCGGCAGGAAGTCACGCCGCATCCGCGCGGTGTTCGCGATGACCACCGCGTCACGCGCATCGGTCTTGGCCTCGCCGGCGAACCCAGCAGCCATCGTCTTGACCGTGCGGCCCGGGATATAGACGACCCGCTGCCCGGCCAGCGCCAACATGGCCCGCAGCAGCGCGGTCTCGCAGCCGACCAGGTCAACTGCCCACACCACCTCGTCATCCGCGCCGACCCGGTCGACCAGGTCAGCGATCGCCTGCTGATCATTGGCCACCCGCGTCGACCACAGCACCCGCCCGGCCACGTCAACAGCCGCAGCGTGGTGAGCCTGCTTGCCCGCGTCGACGCCCACCCATACCTGCACCAAGCCGTCCTCCCGAAGCACCCAGATCCAGGTCACCTCGGACGACCCCGCCAGCAGTTCCTTAGCAAGCGACAATTCGCAGATCTCAATCAGCGGCCAAGGCGCCCTGAGCTGGCTGGGCGGCCGCTCGTCCATGGCCACCTGACGGCAAACGACCTTGAGCCACACCCAACCAGCCCGGCGGCCCGGAACACCATCCAGACGCAGAAACCCTAAGGAACGACCTTGTCACCGCAGGGCAGGTCTGCTCGGCTCCGCCTGGGTCGGCGGTGGTCGGGATGGCCCGCATCCCAGAAGCCCGAAGTGCTCCCGCCGGAGGCACCGCAACGACACGGCCCGGCTCGCCGATGCTTTACTGAACTCATGGTGGGTCGTATCACTTGGCGCAGCATCGTGGCCACGGCGTGGGCCGTGTGGCTCATCTGCGGCCTGGCGATGTGGCACGACTGGATCGACGGGTCGACCGCCTCATTCATCGGCTCGTCGGCGCTGGTCTCGCTGCTGCTGCTGACGAAGCTCGGCGTGAAACGGCGGCTCGTCGGCGATCACGGTCCGGCATCGCCGCTGTCGGAGCCTCGTCACAGCGACGCTTGAGGGTGCGGCCCGCCGCGCCGGCCGATGCCGGCCGGAGGTCGCCAGCAGGCTGGCGCGAGCGGGCGCGGTGCGCCGCGCTCGCGCGGCGCCTTGATCCTTAAGAGGCTAATTCGGCAGTGGTGCGAGCAACTTCTCTGTCCTGTCACGGGACATACTTGACGCTCACGTCCCACCTGATGCCCGACATGATCCTCAAGGGGCGCTGCGGAAGCCTTCACGGTCCGCGACACGGCGCGCATCGCGGCATGGCCGGACCGCCGGTGATGGGCTGCCATGGGCTGCCACGCCCCGTAGTGATCGGATCGCTGCAGAGCCGGACGTCTGGGCGTCCCCTCTGGCTGGAGCGAGCTTGTCCTATCCCTCTGCTCTAATCCCGCCATGCATGTCGTCGTCACAGGCGCACTCGTTGAAAACGACACGGTCCTGCTAGTACACCGCAGGCCGACCAAACGGGCATACCCGAACGTATGGGATCTGCCTGGGGGACAAGTCGAAGCGGGTGAGTCGGAACTACAAGCCCTCGCGCGTGAGATGCACGAGGAGCTCGGTGTTCACATTGTGGCGGAGTCCGCTTCACGGTTGGGCGTCTTGCATGCCGGCAGTGGTGAGGACGCCGTTCACGTGGGCGTCTGGCAAATTGGAGACTGGGTTGGCTCTCCGACCAACCGTGCACCTGACGAGCATGACGACATCGCATGGGTCGGGATCAGCGAGCTGGGCGGCCTTCCCCTCGTGCATGGCGTCTTGGCGGCAATGGTTCGTTCTCTGCCTGAGTTTGAGTGCGCCCGCAGGCACTCAGATGTAACCGACTGTAACCAGGACGACCGAGAAACCAAGGCCGACTGTCGTGCATGTGCTGGGACGGATTCGTCAAGCAGGTGGTGGGACTAGACACCCGGCAGCCCGGCCAGCTGGCTGTCCGAATGGGCAGTGCTGAGGGGGCGATCGCAACGACCACCCTGTCCTCGTGTCCACTCGCGGAGTAGGTCTTCCAATTGACCCACGAGGCGATGGGCGACGAGCCACGACGCGGCTGTCATGACCAGGGGGCAGGTGAGGGCGAGACCGGATGCCTGGTAGGGAACTCCCGCGTCAGCGAGCGCTGTCACGCTTCCTCCGTCTCGTCGTCGGACAGTCCCCGACCGTCCCCCTTCAGGGCGGCTGGGTCGCAGGAGGTCACCGTAGGCGGGGGCCCGGCCGGCGCGGGCCGCCCTGATTGTCGCGTACGGCGCCCAGAGGCATGCCGTTGCCGGATCAGTCGGTCGTCCAGGTGACGAACGGGCTCGCGTGCGCGGCTTTGCGTACGCCCAGGCGGCGCGGTGGGGGAAACTCGGGCAATGACCGGAATGCCCCCGGAGACGTGGTATCACCGATGCCTGGGCTGGCACGCCCCTGCCCTGCGGCGAGCCGTCATCGTCGCCTCCATCGGGCTCGTCGTCGCACTCGCGCTCCTGCCGTTCATGACGTGGCAGTTGGCCGCGGTCGGGGGCTGGGACGCCGCCGCACTGGCCTTCCTCGTCACCATCTGGCCGGTCATCCTCCGAGCGGACAGCTCCCACACCGAGATGCTCGCCATGCGTGAGGACGAGACGCGGGTGACCGCAGCAGTGCTGCTGGTCGGGGCGGGCGTCATCAGCCTGCTGGGTGTCGGCCTCGCTCTCAGCCTCGCCGGCCGGCAGGGCGGCTCACTCCGGATGCTGCTCGTGGGCGTCGCAATGCTGACCGTCCTGCTGTCGTGGACCGTCGTCAACACCGTGTTCACCCTGCGCTACGCCGACCTGCAGTTCGGGTCGACGACCGGGGGGATCGGCTTCGGCGGCCAGTCTGAGCGGGGGCCGACCACCTACCGCGATCTGGCCTACGTCGCCTTCACGATCGGCATGACGTACCAGGTGTCGGACACGACCATCAGCGATCCGCGGATCCGGGGCAGCGTGCTGTCCCATGCCGTCCTGTCGTACGTCTTCGGTGTGGTGATCGTGGCGGGCTCCGTCAACCTCGTCGCCGACCTGGCCCGCTGAATCCCCTTTCGGCGCACCGGAGGCGAGGTCACGCCGCCGGACGCGGGACCGGCGGTACGGTCACTCGACGACCGTCGGCGACGAGCAGGCCGCGGCAGTAGGGAGACGGTGGTGCGGATCTTCGTCGCCGGGGGAACAGGGGTCGTGGGTCGGCCCCTCGTCGAGGCGCTGGTGGAACTCGGCCACGAGGTCACGGCCAGCACCCATCGGAGCGAGAACTTCTCCGTCGTGGAGGCGCTCGGGGCGCGGCCGGCGTTGATGAACGGGCTGGACGATGCCGAGGTGCGGCAGGCCATCCTCGGGGCCGAACCCGAGGTGGTCGTCAACCAGATCACGGCGCTCTCCGCACCGTCCAGGGATTACGGGAAGTGGTTGGAGGTGACCAACCGGCTGCGGAGCGAGGGCACCAGGTCGCTGATGGCGGCGGCCCGTGAAGCCGGCACCCGTCGGGTCGTCGCGCAGAGCGCCAGCTTCATGACCCAGCCGGTCGGATCGGGGCCCACGGACGAGTCGGCGCCGCTGTACCTGGAGGCTCCGGAGCCGATCCGAAGCCACGTCCAGGCGAACGTCGCGGCCGAGGCCCTGGTGTTGGGCACACCGGGAATCGACGGAGTCGTCCTGCGCTACGGGTTTCTCTACGGTCCGGGTACCGCGATCGGGCCGGGTGGCGAATGGGCGACCGGGGTCGGGTCGGGCGACCTGCCGATCGTCGGCGAGGGCGCCGGCCGGTATCCGTTCGTTCACGTCCGCGACGCGGTGTCGGCCACCGTGCAGGCGGTCGACCGGGGAAGCCCCGGCATCTACAACGTCGTGGGGGACGAGCCCGCCCCCCAGGCCGAGTGGCTGCCCTACCTGGCCGAGATCCTGGACGCCCCTCCGCCGCGGCGCATGTCCGAGGAGGAGGCCGAGGAGCAGATCGGCGTTCAGGCCGTGTACTACGGCACCCAGCTCCGGGCGGCCAGCAACGCCAGGGCCAAGGCTGAGCTGGGGCTGAGCCTCGCGTACCCGTCATGGCGGGAGGGGTTCCGCGAGCTGTTCAGCTGACACCGTCGGAACTCGGTGGTCATGGCATGTTGCCCGACGGTAGAAAGCGGCATGACCTGGACCCTGGCCCCGGAAGCCTTCGACTCGCCCGCCGCCAGCAGCCTGCGCCGTGACTACTACGACGAGGTCGCGAGCCGGTACTGGAAGCGGCCCGCGACCGCGCGGGAGATCGCACAGGGCCTGACCGGGGACGGTGCCGAACTGCTCACCCCGCCCACGGGCCAGTTCGTGGTCGGCCGCTACGCCGGCGAGGCCGCGGCCTGCGGCGGGGTGCTGATGCTGGACGCCGAGCGCGCCGAACTCACCCGTGTCTACGTGCGTCCGGCCTTCCGTGGGAGACAGGGCGCCGGCCTCCTGTTGAAGCTGCTGGAGGAGTACGCGCGCACGCTCGGCGCCCGTCGGATGGTCCTCAACACCCGCCTCGACCTGACCGAGGCCCGCGCGCTGTACGTCCGCCACGGATACGCCGAGATCCCGGCCTACTGCACCGGTCCGTACATGGAGGTCTGGTACGGCAGGGAACTCTGATGCCGCGTCGTCCGGCTCGTGGCTAGGCTCCTGCCGTGAACAGCCACGACGACCACGACACGGACCCGAGCGGCCCCTCGCAGGATGTTCGAATCGGCACCCCGGAACGTCGGGCGGCGGAGGACGCGCTCGAGGTCCACCTCAGCGAGAAGCGCCTGGACCCCGACGAGTTCGAGCGGCGGGTGGAGGCGTGCCAGCACGCACGTAACCAGGCGGAGCTGTCCCGGATATTCGCCGACCTTCCCGCGCCCCACCCGGAGCTGCCGTCGTCCACCGTTCCGCCGACCGAAGCCGACCAGGACATCGACATCCCCGCTGTCGCGGTGGCGGGCTGCCTGACGTTGGGGCTGGGCCTGCCGGTGGCCGTCGTGCTCGGGTTCGCCTACGGCACCTGGTGGGCCCTTGCCGTACCGGTGGCGGTGACGGTGGCGATGACCTACGTCGAACATCTGCGTCAGCCGCCCCGAGCACCGATCCAGAGCAGCGAACAGGACTGACACACACGTCACGACGGACCGATCCAGCCGGCCGTACCGACGCACGCCTCGTTGCCCTCGGCGTCGGCCAGCACCCAGAACGACGGCGCCGCCGCGTCGCTGACCAGTCGGCCACCGGCGGCCAGCGCCGCCGCGATCCGCGCCCCGGCCCGGTCGTACGGGACCCAGACGTCGATGTGCATCCGGTTGCGCTGCGGGCGGGGCGCGTCCATCGTCTGGAACCACAGCATCGGGCCACGGCCGCGCGGGTCGATCAGATCCTCTGTGCTGTCGGGGCGGTCGGTGTAGTCGAGCAGGGCACGCCAGAACGGCAGCACGTCGGGCCCGACGAGAGCGTCGACGGTGACCTGGACGGTCTGCACGGCCGACGGGTCGGCGGGGATCCCGAGGTCCCGGGCCGCCGCCGAGATCCGTCGTGCCAGCTCCACGTCGCGTCCGGTCAGTCCGTAATGGTCGGGTGTGATGGTGACCAGCCGGACGGTGACGGCGTCGTGGCGTACGTCGACGTCGGGATGGTGGGCGTCGAGGTCGGACAGCCCGGAGATCGCCTGGACCAGCCGCGCGCCGACCGGGAAGGATCCGGTACGGAAGCACGCGCACGCGCCTTCACCCACCACCCGCCAGTCCTCGACACCGGACGCCTGGTGGAACTGCTCCGGCGTGAGCCGTCCGGTCGTACCGCTCGCCACCTCGGTCACGTCTCCGCCCTCCGATCCGGGGTGCCCGTGCGGCACCCCCCGGACGAGTGTCACCCCGGTTCCCGACACCCTCTGTCGGGATCGCAAGGAGGAAGAGCCGTCGATACTCTGCGCGGCATGCATCGAAGCCGCGTGTTCGCCTTGATCATCGACGCCCCCACCGACGAGGCCGCGCAGGCGACGGCCTTCTGGTCCGCCGCCCTCGGTGCCCGGGCCGAGCCGTACGCGCCGGAGCCCCAGTTCACCAGCCTGCACGAGGCCCTGCCGGGCATCGTCACCGCCGTCCAGGCGGTCGACGACGCACCCCGGTTCCACCTGGACATCGAGACCGACGACGTCGAGGCGGAGACCGCCCGGCTGCTCGCCCTCGGCGCTGTCCAGGTGGCCCGGTGGCAGGAGTGCCGCGTACTCCGGGCGCCGGGCGGGCACCTGCTCTGTGTCCTGCCCCAGGAGACGCCGCCGGAGGTCTTCGACGCCGACGCGCGCACCTGGCCCTGACCGGGGCAGCCACCACCCGACCGGAGCGGGCACGGCATGTCGGGTCTCGGACCCTCCCGCCGACCTAGCGTGGTCGGCGACAGGGAAGGAGGTCCGGGTGCTGGAGCGGTTGAACCAGGTCATGGACCACATCGAGCGGCACCTCGGCCAGCCGGTCGACGTGGCCGAGTTGGCGCGGATCGCGATGACGTCGGAGTACCACCTCCGGCGGCTCTTCTCCGCGCTGGCCGGCGTCGGGCTGTCCGAGTACGTCCGTCGCCGGCGGCTCACGGTCGCGGGCGCGGAGGTGCTCGCGGGGGAGCGGACGCTGCTCGACATCGCGGTCCGCTACGGCTACGGCTCCACCGAGGCGTTCGCCCGCGCGTTCCAGGCCGTGCACGGCGTGGGCCCGGGAGAGGCCAGGCGTACGGGGGCGGCACTGCGCTCCCAGCCCCGGATGTCCTTCCGACTCATCGTCGAAGGGAGCAGCAGCATGCGATACCGGATCGTGCAGAAGGACGGGTTCCGGCTGGTCGGCCGGAAGGCCCGGGTTCCGCTCGTGCACGAGGGCATGAACCCGGCGATCGTCAGTTTCGTCCGGGGCCTCGACCCGGAGACGAAGGGACGGATCGAGGCGCTGTCCGACCAGGAGCCGCGGGGCGTCGTCAACGTCAGTGACGGCCTGACCGGCAGCCGCGAGGAGGGCACCGAACTGGACTACTGGTACGGCGTGGTGACCGGCGCGGACGCACCGGACGACCTGGACGCCCTGCCGGTGGCGGCGGGCAACTGGGCGGTGTTCGAGACCTCCGGGGCGTTCCCGGAGGCGGTGCAGCACCTGTGGCGGGACGTGTTCACGCAGTGGTTCCCGTCCAACCCGTACCGCAGCCGGCCCGGACCGGAGATCTCCCGTACGCGGGTCTCGGCCGACGGCACCCACGCGGACGCCGAGCTGTGGATCCCGGTCGAGCGGGTACCCATCTGATGCTCAGCCGTCACCGGGGCGGCGGGCGGGGACCCGCAGGTCCGCGAGGACACCGAAGTGGTCGCTCGCCCACACGCCGTGGACCGGCCGGTCGAAGATCCGCCGGCAGTCGACCACCTCCAGGCTCGGCCCGTGGGTGCCGCAGCGCACCATGACGTAGTCGATCCGGCGGCCCGTCTCCAGCGGCATCGTGCCGGTCCGCTGGAGCGGGTTGACCGGGGTGAACGTGTGACCCGGGTCGTGCGGGTGGACCGCAGCCCAGGCGTCCTGGTAGGCGACGCTGAAGCCGTGCAGGGACTGCCGGCCGGTCCAGAACCGGACGCTGGCGGAGTCGTCGGTGTCGTCGAGGTCACCCATGAGGACGACGTGCAGGTCCCGGCCGCCGAGCAGCCGCTCGACGAACCGGGCGGCCGCCACCGCCTGGAGTTCGCGCTCGTGGGCGTACCCGATCTGGTGTGCCGGCTTGTGGTGGACGACCAGCACCGTCCCGACCGGTGGCGGCATCTCGGCCTCCGCCACCACCACGGCGGACCAGGGAAGGTCGACGCGTTCAGTGACGTGCAGGTCCAGTTCGCGTACGGTGCCCAGCGGCCATCTGGTGGCCAGCGCCGCGCCGACGCCGTCGGCGGACCGTCCGCTGTGCCGGGCGACGTGCCAGCCGTCGCCGAGCAGGTCGACCGCCTGGTCGTAGCCGTTGCCCCAGACGGTCTCCTGAAGTGCGACGACGTCGGGTCGCAGCCGGGCCAGCCCGTCGGCCAGCACCGGCCGGCGGCGGTCCCAGTCGGCGTTGTCCGGGGCGAACAGGTTCATCGTCACCACGCGTAGGTCGTGTTCCATGCCGTACGGAGTTACCCCCGCCCGGGGGAGGCGGAACGGGACACCCCCCTATGTAGAGTTCCGATATAGTCCCGGGATGCGGATCACCATCCCGGTCGCGCGGGTGCTCGCCGCGCTGCTGGCCCAGCCGGAGACCGAGCACTACGGGCTGGACCTCATGGCGACGACCGACCTGCCCAGCGGCACCCTCTACCCGGTGCTGCACCGGCTCCGGGGGGCCGGCTGGCTGGCCGCCGAGTGGGAGGCGGTCGACCCGTCCACCGTGGGTCGGCCGGCGCGGCGCTACTACCGGCTCACGGCCGAGGGCGTCGTCGAGGCCCGGCGGGCGCTCGCGGAGCTGCGGGCCCTCGCGGCCGACCAGCGTCCGGGCCTCGGCGGCGCCCGGCCCGGCGAGGCACCGGCGTGGTGACCCGCCGGATCGCCGGGCTGCTGCTCGCGCTCGCCCGCCGCCGCTGGCCGGTCGACCTGCGCGACGAGCTGCACCGGGAGTGGGAGGCCGAGCTGCACGTCCTGGCGTCGGACGGGCGGCGGGCCCGGATGCTGCTCTTCGCCGCCAGCCTGGCCGCCCGCCGCTCGGGTGTCCCGGCCGCCGACCGCGCGCCACTCGGCCGGCGCGTGCTGCGCACCGCGCTGCCGCTCCTGCTCGCGCCGACGGCGTGCGCCGCCATCGTGCTCGCCGCGCTGACGGTGATGAACCTGGTGGTCGAGACCCTGGCGTGGACGGGCGCCTGGGCCTTCGACATGCAACTGCCCATCGCCAGCACCATGGCGGCGGCGGCGGCGGTCGGCCCGGCCATCCTCGCCGATCGGCTCGCCCGCCGCGGAGGCCCGGCGGGCGGGTGGCGCGCGGTCGCCGCGGTGACGGCACCGCTCGCGGCCACCGCCCTGCTCATCGCGTACGCGTTGAGCAACAGCTCCGACCAGCTCCTGGACATCGCCTTCGTCCTGATGTTCTGGCTGGCCGCCCTGGCGGTGGTGCTGCGCACCGCGACGGCCCTTGCACAGCGGGGACGCATCCGTGCGGCGTGGGTCGCCGGCGTGCTCGGCGCGCTGGTCGTCGCCGACCTCGCCGTGGTGCTCGCCGTGCTGGGCGATGTCCCGACCGGCCCCAAGAGCGTCGTGGACGGGGTGCCGCAGGGCGACACCATCGATCCGGTCTCGGCGCCGCTGTGGCTGTTCGCCGTCTACACCAACTCGTCCCTGGGGCTGCCGCGCCCCACCGAATGGGAGATCTTCCTGATCACCGACGACGTGCTGATGGAACCGCTGTTCTTCCTGGCCGCCACCCCGTACGCGCTGGCCTGGGTGATCCGCGCGGCCCGGCGCCGCCGGGAGCCCGGCCTCGCCGTCGCGGCCCCGGCCGTCCTGGCCCCCTGAGCACCGGGGTCAGCCGGCCAGGACCTCGGCCAGGACGCGGCGCTGGAAGGCGCGGGCCTCCGGACCGCTCGGCGGCGGTCCGCCCGTGCGCGCCGCGACGGACCGGTCGATCAGGTCGGCGGGCCATCCGTCGGCGACCAGCCGCCGGCCGGCGTCGACCTTCGACAGCCACTCGCCGTGGCGGACCCGCACCAGCGAGCGGGCCGCGCCGAGCACCGCGTCCTCGGCGCCGGGAGCCGGCTCGTCGCCGGATGGCAGCGGCAGGGCCAGCCACCAGCGCAACGCGTCGACCAGCAGGGCCCGCAGGTCGGTGGGGGACAGGTCGGCGAACGCCTCCGCCGCCGGCGGGCCGAGCAGGGCGTGCCCGCCCTGGTGCAGGATGCTGCGGTCCAGCCCGTACCAGAAGCGGCCGTCCTCGACGGGCCGCTCGCCCGGCGACCAGGTGACCCGGAACGGCATCCGGGCCCCGGTGTTCAGCTCGACCTCGAAGCCGGGCTCCGGGGTGCCGGAGCGGGCCACGTCCCGGCGGTAGACGACCAGTTCCAGGCCGCGTGCGGGGCACGGCAACGCCTCGTGCCGCAGTGCGCCCACCAGTGCGCGCTTCCGCCCGTCGTCCAGGGCCGCCGCGCAGACCAGGGCCACGTCGACGTCGCTGCGCCCCGGCTCGTACGCGTCCAGCGCCACCGAACCGGCCGCGTACGCCCCGACGAGGTCGTCGCCGAGCACCGCGCGGGCCCGGACGACCAGCGCGGCGAGGTAGTCCTGAACGGCCTGGTCCACGTCAGTCCTCCGGCGACTCGGACCAGGCGGTGCCGGCGGGCAGGAACCAGGCCGGCCGTCCCCCGTCCGACGCGGCCGGGGCCGGCCGGTGTTCCCCGGCCTCCAGCGCCTTCTCGGTGATGCCCAGCGCGTGCGCGATGACCACCCGGGCGTGCCGGTCCAGCGTCGGCAACGCGTCCGGCGGGAACCACCCGACGGCCACCGACTCGTCGTCGTTCACCCGGGCCGTGCCGCCGAGCAGGTGGCAGAGGAAGCCGATGTTGAGGAACTCGCAGCGGTCCCCGTTGGGGTAGGTGTGCGGGCGGGCGACGACGCTGCTCAGCCGGGCCGGCTCGACCTCCAGGCCGGTCTCCTCCCGGACCTCCCGCACGACGGCGGTGGCCGGCTGCTCACCCGGCTCGACGATGCCGCTGACGACCGACCAGCGCCCGTCGTCTGCCCGCTGCCCTAGCAGCAGCTCACCGGCGTCATTGCGGACGACGGCGCTGACGCTCGGAAGCCAGAGCAGCTCGGTGCCGACGTGCCGGCGGATGCGGTGGATGTACTCCGGTACGGCCATCCGGCGATCCTATGCGGGCCCGAGGGCACGCCCCGCCGTGCGGCCGACGGGATCGCCGCTCACCAGACCAGCGTCAGGCGCACCCGCTCGTACTCCTTCGTCAGCTCGTCGTCGATCCGCGCGGAGCGGGCCTCGGTGAGCGTGACCAGGGCCCCCTGCCACCCCCTCTGCTCGAGCATGAGCCGGCGCAGCCCCGTCGGCGGGTGCGTGGAGAACAGTGACGCCTCCTCGCGCAGCGACAGCTGACGCAGCTGGGGCAGCCGGGCGGCGGCGGCACTCCGAGCCTCAGCCACCGCGGTCCGCCATCGCTGCGGCCCGTGTCCGTTGCGGGCCTCCCGGCGTACGGTCTGGTGCAGCGACTCCATCCGCAGCAGACCGTCCAGCAGGTCGGTCGCCGCCGTCGAGCCCGCCGCCTTCGCGGCCATCTCGTCGGCGAGGTACTCGGCGCGCTGGCTGTCCCGCAGGGCGACGCACACCAGGGCCAGGTGCAGGGCGAAGAGCAACCGGGCGAGGATCCACTGGAAGATCTTTCCCAGGGCGGCGCCGACCGTCTCCAGCAGGCCACCCCGGATCGTCTGCACCGGTCGGACCAGGTCCGCCGCCGAGCCGAGAATGGTGAAGGCGGGTTGGGTGAGCAGCATCCGACGCGGGTCGCCGTTGACGAAGTGGCCGAGTTCGTGACCGAGCAGGGCCACACGTTCCTGCGGCCCCAGTGCGCCCCAGTACGGCAGTCCCAGACAGAGCACCCGCCGTCGCCGGATGCCGAACGTCCCGGCGTACGCGTTGAGGTCGTCGCTCACCCCGATGACGTGCGGCACGGGCGCACCCGTCACCGAGGCCACCTCGTCCACCAGGGCGAACAGTTCAGGTGCCCGGTCGCGGGACAGCACCTCGACGTCCGGGCCGATCCGTCCGAACCGGGGACGCAGCCCGATCGCGAGCGCGATCAGCGGCACACCGAGCACGGTCTGCGGGCTCGGAAAGGGAAACGCGACGACCAGCCAGAGCCCGGTGACCCCGAGCGTGACGACCGAGGTCAGCAGCAGGGCGGAGGCGAGCAGGACGAACACCGTCGCGAGGTCGGCACCCGTCGTGCCGAGTGGGCGCCCCAGGAGTCGCTCGAACTGGCGCCGGATCATCCGGTACCCGAGACGGTGCGTCCACCGGTCCAGCCACGCCCAGCCGAACAGCGGCCCCGTCCGGTCGGCGTCGTACGCGTCGAGGTTCCACTCGCACGCGGGACACCAGGGCACTGCGTCGAGCTGCGAGACCGTCGCGGTGCTGCAGGCCGGGCAGAGCCGGCTGCCCGCCTCTGTGTCGATCATGAGGGTCGACTCTTGTGAGATCGCCCACCGATCGGAAGTGGCCGTTCAGCCGACCTCCGGCTCCGGCGTGCACCGGCGTCATCCGGACGTCGCCTTCAACCGTTTTCGCTGTTCGCGCCCCCTACCGCCGGGAGCGCCTCTACTGTGGAGATCATCGGCGCTTGCGGTGTTCCGGTGGCGTCCGGGTGCGTCGCGGTGCACAGTGATCGCATGAGTGACAGCGGAAGCGGTGGCCACTACTACTGGTGCACCCGACACCACCGGGTCGAGACCGATGCCGACGTGTGCCCCGCCCGGCACGTTCTCGGCCCGTACGCCTCACCGGCGGACGCGGAGAACGCGCTCCAGCAGGTGCGGGAGCGCAACGAGGCATGGGACGCCGAGGACGCCCGCTGGGCCGGGGAGGGCAGATAGGCGGCGCGGGACGGCCCGCGCCGAGGTACTCCGTGCTCCGCGAGGGCGAAGCACGCCCCTAGGAGGGAACCGAGATGGCCGAAGCGCAGCAGGCCACCACCCGCCCGGCCGCCCGGCGCAGCACCGCGAAGAAGACCGCCGCGGCGGAGCGAACCGCGGGCGCGACCCGCCCGTCCACCTCCATCTCAGCGAAGCGGGCGCCGGCCACGAAGGCGGCCGGTTCCGCCGGCCGTGCCCTGACGAAGAAGTCCCCCGTCGCGAAGAAGACCACCACCGCGAAGACGACCACCGCGGCGAAGTCGACCGCGGCGAAGAAGACGACCGCCGCGAAGAAGACCACGGCCGCGAAGAAGACGACCGCCGCGAAGAAGACGACCGCGGCGACGGCGCCCGCGAAGAAGGCCGCGACGAAGGCCACCGCCACCGCGAAGAAGGCCACCGCCACCGCCAAGAAGACGACCGCCGCGACGAAGACGACGGCGGCGAAGAAGACGGCCGCGGCGAAGAAGACGGCGACGGCGAAGAAGACCACGGCGGCGAAGAAGGCCCCCGCGAAGACCTCCACGGCCGCCCGCAAGGTCACCTCGACGGCGAAGAAGACCGCCGCCAAGAAGGCGCCCGCGAAGAAGGCACCGGCCAGGAAGGCCCCCGCGACCCGCCCCGGCGGCACGGCCACCGCCACGAAGGCCCCGGCGCGGAAGGCGACGTCGAACGCCACGGCCCGCAAGGCCACCGCGAAGAAGGCCCCCGCGAAGAAGACCGTCGCCGCGAAGACCCCCGCGAAGAAGGTCACCGCCCGCAAGACCCCGGCCCGGCCGGTCGCCGCACGGGCCACCACGCCCCGGGGCGTACGCGCGACCGCCCGCAAGGCCACCGGCTGACCCGAGCCGCTCCGCGGGACGTGCCGGCGGTCGAGGACCGGCGCGTCGTCGGAGGGCGGATCGTGCGCCGCGCTGTCAGGATGGGCGGCGTGGTGATCAGACGCGTCCTCGCCCCCCGCATCGACTTCGGCGCCCTGCGCCGCGAACTGGACCTGGCCGAGAGCTTCCCGGCCGCCGCGCAGCGGGAGGCGGACGAGGCGGCGTCCGCGCCGCCCCGACCGGCCGTCGACCGCACCGACGTCCCGTTCGTCACCGTCGACCCCACCGGCTCGCGGGACCTCGACCAGGCGATGCACCTCGCGCGCCGTCCGGGTGGCGGGTTCCGGGTGACGTACGCGATCGCCGACGTCGCCGCCCACGTACGCCCCGGGGGCCCGCTGGAGGAGGAGACCTGGCGGCGCGGGCAGACCATCTACCTGCCCGACGGCACGGTGCCGCTGCACCCGAAGACGCTCAGTGAGGGCGCGGCCAGCCTGCTGCCCGACGTCGACCGGGCCGCCGTGGTGTGGACGATCGACCTGGACGCCGACGGCGCGACCGTCGCCGTCGATCTCCAGCGCGCGCTGGTGCGCAGCCGGGCCCAACTGGACTACGTCACGGTGCAGGCGGATGCCGACGCCGGTCGCCTGCCCGAGCCCCTCGCCCTGCTGCCCGAGATCGGCGCGCTGCTCACCGCCCGGGGCCTGCGCCGCGGCGCGATCAACCTGCCGCTGCCGGAGCAGGACGTCGAGCCCGACGGCGACGGCTGGCGGCTGGTGCTGCGCGGCCCGGTGCCGATGGAGGAGCACAACGCCCAGATCTCCCTGCTCACCGGGATGGCCGCCGCCGACATCCTGCTCGCCGGCCGGATCGGCCTGCTGCGGACGATGCCCGCGCCGAAGCCGGAGGCGGTGCAGCGGCTCCGCGCCGCCGCCGCCCCGCTGGGCGTGCACTGGCCGGACGGGGCCGGCCCCGGTGCGGTCATCGCGGGGTTGGACCCGGCGCACCCCCGGGCGGCGGCCTTCGTGGACCAGGCGGCCGAGCTGATGCGCGGGGCGGCGTACACCGCCTTCGACGGGACGCTGCCCGAGCAGTCCGCGCACGGCGGGGTCGCGGCCGCGTACGCCCATGTCACGGCGCCGTTGCGGCGCCTGGCCGACCGGTACGCGACCGAGGTCTGCCTGGCCCTGCACGACGGCCGGGAGATACCCGACTGGGCCCGGGCGGCGCTGCCGAAACTGCCGGAGGTGATGGCCGCGACCGACCGGACCGCGTCGACGGCCACCCGCGGCGCCATCGAACTCGCCGAAGCGGTCCTGCTGGAGCACCGGGTCGGTGAGGTCTTCGACGCGGCCGTCGTGGACGTCGACTCGCCGCCCTACCCCCGGTCCCGGCCGGGCCGCCGCCCCGGCGGCACCGTCGCCCTGGACGACCCGCCGGTACGCGCCCGCTGCCTGGGCGACCTGCCACTGGGGGAGCGGATCCGGGTCCGCCTGGTCACCGCCGACCCGTCCGCCCGGTCGGTCGCCTTCGAACGCGCCTGACCTCGGGCGGGGTTTGTCACAGCGCCCGATACTGCTGCCGGTGCGGCGGTTTTGCGAGGATGGGCGTATGGCATACGACGCGAGCACACTGCCCGACGTTTCCGGGCTCACCGTCGGCATCATCGGTGGCACCGGTGACCAGGGGCGAGGTCTCGCCTACCGGTTCGCCCGGGCCGGCCAGACGGTGCTGATCGGGTCCCGGTCCGCCGAGCGTGCCGCGCAGTCGGCGCAGGAGATCACGGCCCTTCCCGGGGTGCCCGCCGGAGTCGTGGTGACCGGGGCGGACAACGACGAGGTGGCCCGCCGCAGCGACGTCGTCGTCATCGCCGTCCCGTGGGACGGGCACGCCGCGACCGTCGCCGCGCTCGCCGAGCCGCTGGCCGGCAAGATCGTGGTCGACTGCGTGAACCCGCTCGGCTTCGACAAGCAGGGCCCGTACGCGCTGCGCGTCGAGGAGGGCAGCGCCGTGCAGCAGGCCGCCGCGCTGCTGCCCGACTCCCGGGTGTGCGCCGCGTTCAACCACGTCAGTGCCCCGCTGCTGGCCGACCCGGAAATCGACCGGATCGAGCTGGACGTGCTGATCTGCACCGAGGACCGGGAACTGGTCGACGTGGTCGGCGCGCTGGCCGCCCGCATCCCCGGCATGCGCGGCATCTATGCCGGCCGGCTGCGCAACGCCCACCAGATCGAGGCGTTCACGGCCAACCTGATCGCCATCAACAAGCGCTACAAGGCCCACGCCGGCATCCGCGTCACGGACCTCTGACGCGGCGCTCGCCGCCCCGCCCCGCCCCGCGATCTTGCACTTTGGGTCGATGATCTGCGGCTTTCGTCGTATATGCCGCGACCGAAAGTGCAAGATCGCCGGGGCAGGGGGGCCTGGCGGACGGGCTGAGGCTTAGAAGGTGACGGTGACGCCGACCTTCTTGCAGGCGGCGGAGAGCGTCGTGCCGGCCTTCTCGAAGGCGGGGTCGGCTGCGGCCGTCGCCGGATCCGCGGCCTTCGCCGCTTCGCCGGCCTCGGCGCTGAACGCGGTCAGGGCAGCGGTCACCGGACTCGCGGGGTTGCCGGTGGCGGCGGCCGCGGTCATGTTCTTCTCCAGCCCGCTCAGGACCTTCCCGAACAGGGCCGGCGACGGTGCCTCGCCGGATCTCAGGGCGGCGGTGAGGGCGCCCTTCATGTCGGCGCTGGCCTTCTTCGCCGTCTCGCAGAGCTTCTTGTCGCTGACGGTCGCCGTCGTCGACACGGCGGCGGAGGGGGAGGGGAGGGCTGGCGTCGGGGACGGCGCGGTGGCGGACGGCGCGGTGGCCGACGGCGCTGCCCCGACCGTCGTGCCGGTCTCCTCGCCACCACAGGCGGCGAGGGCCATCAGGGAGACGCAGGCCAGGACGACCGGAAGAAGACGAGAACGAGTCACGGGCGGGTACGTTAGCCGCTTCCCCCGGACGCTCCGCACCGGCGGGCGGCCGCCCCGGCTGGTGGTGGCGTTAAGAGGGGCCCCCTCCTCTACACGAGGCGTTAAGAGGGGGCCCTTCCTTTCACCTCAGAAGGTGTGTTCCGCTGCGGGGAACTCGCCGTCGCGGACCTCGTCGGCGAAGCGGCGGGTCGCCTCGGTCAGCGCGCCGGCCAGGTCGGCGTAGCGCTTCACGAAACGCGGTGCCTTCCCGGTCCGCAGACCGGCCATGTCCTGCCAGACCAGCACCTGCGCGTCGGTGTCCGGTCCGGCGCCGATGCCGACGGTCGGGATCGACAGCTCGTGCGTGATCCGCTTGGCGACCTCGCCGGGCACCATCTCCAGCACCACCGCGAAGGCGCCGGCCTCAGCCACCGCCCGCGCGTCGGCGACCACCTCCTCGGCGGTGTCACCACGCCCCTGCACCCGGTACCCGCCCAGCGTGTGCTCGCTCTGCGGGGTGAAACCGATGTGCGCCATCACCGGGATGCCGGCGCCGACGATCGCGGCGATCTGCTCGGCGCAGCGCCGGCCGCCCTCCAGCTTCACCGCGTGGCAGCCGCCCTCCTTCATGAACCGCACCGCGGTCCGCAGCGCCTGCGTCGGGCCCTCCTCGTAGGAGCCGAACGGCAGGTCGCCGACGATCAGCGCCTGCTTCGTCGCCCGGACCACCGCGCGGACCAGGGGCAGCAGCTCCTCGGCGGTCACCGGCAGGGTCGTCTCGTAGCCGAAGACGTTGTTCGCGGCCGAGTCGCCGACCAGCAGCGCCGGGATGCCGGCCTGGTCGAAGATCGCCGCCGTGTACTGGTCGTACGAGGTGAGCATCGACCACTTCTCGCCGCGCTCCTTGGCGGCGATCAGATCACGGGTGCGTACCCGTCGGGTGGCCGGACCGCCGTAGAGGGCGGTCACCTCGGACGGGGTGGACTCCACCATGGTTCTCTCCTTCCTCGAGGCCGCGTACGCGGTCCCCGGGTTCCGTCGCGATCGTCGCACCACCCGACGGCGCGACGGCAGGGCGGAGTGGAGGATTTCACTCCCGACGCGACCTGACGGTGTCGAGGCCGCGCCGTGCCACCGGCTCAGCCGTCCTCGCGCCACCGGTTGGTGATGGGGAGCCGCCGGTCCCGACCGAACGCCTTCATGGAGATCTTCGTGCCCGGGGCGGACTGGCGGCGCTTGTACTCGGCGGTATCCACCATCCGCAGCACCCGGTCGACCACGGCCGGGTCGTGGCCGGACTCGACCAGGCCGTCGCGGCCCAGGTCGCCGTCGACGTAGCCGATCAGGATCGGGTCCAGCACGTCGTACTCGGGCAGGGTGTCGCTGTCGAGCTGTCCGGGGCTCAGCTCGGCCGACGGGGGCTTGCTGATCGAGCTCTCCGGAATCGGGGGCGTCTCGCCGCGCCGGGTGGCGTCGGCGTTGCGCCACTTCGCCAGCCGCCAGATCAGCGTCTTCCAGACGTCCTTGACCGGGTTGAAACCGCCGACCGAGTCGCCGTAGAGCGTCGAGTAGCCGACGGCCAGCTCGCTCTTGTTGCCGGTGGTCAGCACCAGGTGGCCCTCCTGGTTCGACAGGGCCATGAGGATGACGCCGCGCACCCGGGCCTGGAGGTTCTCCACCGTCACGCCGGACAGCGACATGTTGGCCAGGAACGTGTCCACCATGGGCTGGATCGGCTCGACCCGGTAGTCCAGACCGGTGCGCTTGGCCAGGTCGGCGGCGTCGGACCGGGAGTGCTCGGAGGAGTGCTGGCTGGGCAGCGACACCCCGACCACCCGCTGCGGGCCGAGGGCGTCGACGGCGAGGGCGGCCACGACCGCCGAGTCGATGCCGCCGGAGACGGCGATCACCACCGAGGGAAACTTGTTCTTGTCGACGTAGTCCCGCAACCCGAGCACCAGCGCGTGCCACACCTCGGCCTCGTCGGCGACCGGTTCCATGACCCCGCCGGTGACGGCCGGACCGTCCGGGGTGGGCAGGTCGCCCGGCACCGCCGCGCGGACCACCCGCAACCCGTCGGCCAGTTCGGCGCCGTCGCCCGCGGCGGACGCGGCGGCCGGCAGGTCCACGTCGTGCACCAGCAGGTGCTCGACGAACTGCGGGGCCCGGGCGAGCAGCTCGCCGTCCGCGCCCACGATCATCGAGTCGCCCTCGAAGACCAGCTCGTCCTGGCCGCCGATCATGTTGACGTACGCGATGGTGGCCCCGGCCTCGGCGGCCCGGCGACGGACCAGCGGCAGCCGGATGTCGTCCTTGTTCAGCTCGTACGGCGAGCCGTTGATGTTGAGCACGAGGCCGACGCCGGCCTGCCGGGCGGCGGCGAACGGGCCGCCGGCCTGCCACAGGTCCTCGCAGATCGTCAGCGCCACGTCCACGCCGCCGATCCGGACCACGGTGAGCATGTCACCGGGCACGAAGTACCGGTCCTCGTCGAAGACCCCGTAGTTGGGCAGGTGGTGCTTGAAGTAGGTGGCGACCACCGCGCCGTCGTGCAGCAGCGCCGCCGCGTTGCGGGCCCCGCGGCCCGGCTCGGCGTCACCGCTGACCTGCGGCGGACCGTCGGCGTCCAGGTAGCCCACCAGCACCGGCACCCCGCCCAGGCCGTCGGCGGCCAGGTCGGCGGCGAGCCGCGCGACGGCGGCCTTCGACGCGGCCACGAAGGACCGGCGGAAGACCAGGTCCTCGACCGGGTAACCGGTCAGCATCATCTCCGGGAACGCGACGAGCTGGGCGCCGGCGTCGGCGGCGCGGCGGGTCCAGGCCCGGACCAGCTCGGCGTTGCCGGTCAGGTCTCCGACCGTCGGGTTCACCTGGCACAGGGCGAGACGCAGGGTGGGCATGTCCTCATCTTGCCCCAGCGTCCGGGCGTGGACACGGAGGCCCGGGCGAGACGGCCGCCACCCCGTCCGGGCGCCGCCGGGTCGCCCGCGCCGGGAGGACCCGCACCCGGGACAGGACGGGACGCGCGCGGGGCGGTCGCGTAACGTCGGCGTAACCGGGCCGGTGGAAACTGGTCGGTCAGGCCGGTAGAACCGGACCAAGGCGGACAAGGTGTCGCGAGGAGTGGAAGTGGACCGTCAGCAGGAGTTCGTCCTCCGTACGCTGGAAGAGCGGGACATCCGGTTCGTCCGGCTCTGGTTCACGGACGTGCTGGGCACGCTCAAGAGCGTGTCGGTGGCCCCGGCGGAGCTGGAGGCGGCCTTCGAGGAGGGCATCGGCTTCGACGGCTCGGCGATCGAGGGCTTCGCCCGGGTCTTCGAGTCGGACATGGTGGCCATGCCCGATCCGACCACCTTCCAGGTGTTCCCGTTCGAGGGCGGGGTCAGCGGCGAGAGCGCCCGGATGTTCTGCGACGTCCTGCTCCCCGACGGCGGGCCCTCCTGGGCCGACCCGCGCCACGTGCTGCGCCGGGCGCTGTCGAAGGCCGCCGAGAAGGGCTTCACCTTCTACACCCACCCGGAGATCGAGTTCTTCCTGCTGGAGAACGGCCCGATGGACGGCTCGGTGCCGATCCCGGTGGACACCGGCGGCTACTTCGAGCACACCACGCACGCCGTCGCCCGGGACTTCCGCCGCCAGGCCGTCCTGGCGCTGGAGCGGATCGGCATCTCGGTCGAGTTCAGCCACCACGAGGTCGCCCCGGGCCAGCAGGAGATCGACCTGCGGTACGCCGACGCGCTGACCACCGCCGACAACATCATGACCTTCCGGCACGTGATCAAGGAGGTCGCGCTCTCCACGGGCGTGCAGGCCACCTTCATGCCGAAGCCCTTCACCGACCAGCCGGGCAGCGGCATGCACACCCACCTGTCGCTGTTCGAGGGCGAGCGCAACGCGTTCCACGACGCCGGTGACCCGATGAAGCTGTCGAAGGTGGCCCGTGCGTTCATCGCCGGTCTGCTGGTGCACGCCCGGGAGTACACCGCCGTCACCAACCAGTGGGTCAACTCCTACAAGCGCCTGTTCCCGCAGCACCTGCCCGACCGGGTCACCGAGAGCCCCGCGTACGTCTGCTGGGGTCACCTGAACCGGTCGGCGCTGGTGCGGGTGCCCGCGTACGGCAAGCCGAACTCGGCCCGGGTCGAGGTCCGCTCGCCCGACTCGGCCGCCAACCCCTACCTGGCCTTCGCGGTGCTGCTCGGCGCCGGACTCAAGGGCATCGAGGAGGGCTACGAGCTGCCCCCGGGCGCCGAGGACGACGTGTGGGCGCTGACCAGCGCCGAGCGCCGGGCCATGGGGTACGAGCCGCTGCCGGAGAACCTTGCCGAGGCGATCGACGTGATGGCCGGCTCGGAGCTGGTGGCCGAGGTGCTCGGCGAGCACGTCTTCGACTTCTTCCTGCGCAACAAGCGGGCCGAGTGGGAGCAGTACCGCCGCGAGGTCACCCCGTACGAGCGGCAGCGCTACCTCTCGCTCTGATCGGGGGATCGCCGGGCTGGCGCGGGACCGCTATCGTCTCGATCACCCGCGCCGGCACCCCCGTCGGGCGGTGGAGCCCGGGAGGCGATCGGTGCTGGAGGACCTGTTCAGCGGAGCATGGCAGAGCGTCGTGTTCGGCGTCGTCGGGGTGGGCCTGATGGCGGCGGGGTTCCTGCTGGTCGACCTGCTCACGCCGGGAAGGCTGCGGGAGCTGATCTGGGTGCGGCGCAACGGCAACGCCGCGCTGCTGCTGGCCGCCAACCAGCTCGGCATCGCCGGGATCGTGTTCACCGCGATCCTGACCAGCTACAGCGACTTCGGCAAGGGTCTCGCGTCCACAGTGATCTTCGGGCTGATCGGCCTGTTCATCATGGCGCTGGCCTTCTTCGTGCTGGACCTGCTGACCCCCGGCAAGCTCGGCGAGATCATCTGCTCGGACGAGCCGCACCCGGCGGCCCGGGTCAGCGCCGCCACCCACTTCGGGGCAGCCCTGATCGTCTGCGCCTGCATCGCCTGAGCGCCGTCGTCGTACCCCCGGGTTAGCGTCCGGGGGTGAACCGCACGGACCGTCTCTACGCCCTGGTGGAGGAGCTGCGCGCCGTGTCGCCACGGCCGCGCAGCGCCCGCTGGCTGGCCGGGCGCTTCGAGGTGAGTGCCCGCACCATCGAGCGGGACATCGCCGCGTTGCAGGGCTCCGGCGTGCCGATCTGGGCCGAGTCGGGTCGCGCCGGCGGCTACGTGGTGGATCGCGCCCGCACCCTGCCGCCGGTCAACCTGACCGCCGCGGAGGCGGTGGCGATGGCCGTCGCCCTGCACCGGCTGCGCGGCACCCCGTTCGCCGCCGCGGCCGGCACCGCGCTGCGCAAGGTGCTCGCGGTCATGCCGGCCGCCGACGCCGCCGAGGCGCACCACCTCGCCGGCCGGGTGCACCTGATCGGCGACGGGCCGGGCACGTCCGTCCCGGCCGCCGTCGCCGACGCGGTGTCCGCGCGCCGGGTGCTCCGCCTGTCGTACGCCGACCGCGACGGCTCCTCGTCCCGACGCGAGGTGGAGCCGTTGGGCTACCTCGGCAACTCCCGGCACTGGTACCTGCTGGCGTGGTGCCGGCTGCGCGACGAGCTGCGCTGCTTCCGCACCGACCGGATCCTCGGCGTGGTGCCGCTGGGCGAGGAGGTGCGGCGCGAGCTGCGTCCCGAGGACATGGACATCCCGCAGGAGCGGGTGCGCCCGCTCAGCCTGGTGTGAGCAACCTTGCGCTCAGAGCGTTTCTGAGAGGTTGTCGATCAGGCCCAGGTGGAGACACAGCGGGCTGGGCGGGTGGGCTGCGGGTACGTGTCAGCCAAGTGCTTTGCGCAGCAGCGCCGTCAACTGGTCCTGTTCGTCGGGTGACAGTCGTCCGACCGCCGTGCGGGCGAATGTGAAGGCTCTTTCGAATCGGCGGTTGATCTCGTCTCCTCGGGGGGTCCGCGCGACGAGGCGCGCGCGGCGGTCCCGGGGATGTGGTTCGCGGGTCACGAGGCCGAGCGCTTCGAGACGCACGACGATCTGGGTGATGTTCGAGGCATCGCAGCCGAGCTCCTCGGCCAAGGCGCCCATGCCGCGTCGCTCATCGAGTCGCCCGAGCACACATGCCTGCGCCGGGCTGAGTGACAGCTCGGCCGCGGCCGCCTCGTAGGCGCGGTCGTACACGTCGACCAGGTCGAACAAGACGGCCTCGGCCTCGGACGAGGTGGTCACGGGTCCGTTCGGCAGTGCCATGGCGCCCAGTCTAGAGAGATTACTTGATCCGCTCAAACAGCTGTGATCGAATAATCCTTGATCCAATCAAGTACGCGAGGAGGCTCAGATGGCCGGCAGAGTTGAGCGCACGGCGGGCGGCGCGATCGCGGTGCCGCAGATGAACGCGGTCGTCCTCGACCGGTTCGGCGGAGTCGACGAACTCTCGTCGCGACGGATACCGCTCCCCGAGGTCGGCGACGACGATGTCCTCATCCGGGTGGAGTTCGCGGGGGTCGGGTCCTGGGACGCGGCCGAGCGGGAGGGGGACTACGACGGCGCTTTCGGCGTCGCGTCGACCTTCCCCTACGTCCTCGGCTGGGACGCGGCAGGCGCGGTGGCCGCGGTCGGGCGAAACGTCACCCGGTTCGACGTGGGCGAGCGTGTCTATGCCGCGACGATGCCAGTGCCGCGTGGCGGCTTCTACGCCGAGTACGGCGTCCTTGAGGCGGAGTTCGTGGCGCGCGTGCCCGACCGGGTGCCGACCGAACAGGCCGGTGCGATGGCGTGGGATGCCCTGACCGCACTGAGCGGCCTCGATCTGCTCGGCCTGCGGCCGGACGAGACACTGATGGTCTTCGGGGCCGGCGGCGGCATCGGGCACCTGGCCGTGCAGTTGGCGCGGCACAGCGGCATCCGAGTGTTTGCCGTGGCCTCCGGTGACGACGGTGTCGCGCTGGCCCGTCGGCTGGGAGCCGACAAGGCCATCGACGGCCGTAGAGACGATGTGTTGGCTGCGGCATTCGAGTTTGCGCCAGGCGGGCTCGATGCGGCGCTGGTAACCGCGGGAGGCGAGACTGCCGAACGGTCTCTTCGCGCGATCAAGAAATCGGGGCGGATCGCCTGGCCGAACGGTGTCCTGCCCGTGCCCGTGACGCCGCCGGGCGCGACGGTGTCCTACTACGACGGGGATCGGAGCCGCACCGCCACCGATCGGCTGAACGCGATCATCGAGGCGAGTTCCTTCGCGGTCCACGTCGCCCAGACCTTCCCGCTGGAGCGCGTCGAGGATGCGCATCGCGCCCTGAATGATCACTATGTCGGGAAGCTGGCCCTCAAGGTCGGATAGGACCGAACCCTCGGGCTGAGGTGGCCGCGTGCGGAGTGGCGTCGACGGTGGTCGTGGAAGGCGATCCACGGCAACGCGTCGCGGCGGGCGTCGGCCTGGCTGCGTCGCTGGAGGCCGGTGCGTGTGAGAACGCCGGGAAACACCGACAGGACGGTGTCGCGGACGTGGTCGAGGCTGACTCCTGACGACGCCGGCCGACCGGCCGGCGCGGAACGGGAGGCGCCACATGTCCACGATCAGCAACGCGGTCACCTGGTTCGAGGTCGGTACGGACCGGCCGGTGGAGACCGAGCGGTTCTACGCCGACGTGTTCGGCTGGGCGTTCGCCGAGGAGGGCACGCCGGAGGCGTCGTACCGGGTGGTGGAGCCGGGGCCGGACGGGTCGATCCAGGGTGCGGTCCGGGCGACCGGCGGGGTGGGCCCGAACTACGCGGTGTTCTACGTGCAGGTGGTCGACGTGGCCGAGTCATGCCGGCAGGCCGAGGCGGCCGGCGGGACGGTGCTGGCGCCGCTGACCACCACCCCCGCGGGGCTCACCCTGACCCACCTGGCCGACCCGGCCGGGAACCGTTTCGGCGTCTTCGCGGCACCGCCGGCCGACGCCTGACGATGCTCGCTCCGGGGGCGGTCGTCGGCGATCGTCCCCGGAAGACGTTTCCGCCGGTGCAAACTTTTCCAGATCGGAAGCCCGAACTCTTTCCCGTCTGTCGATTGTGAACCCCTGGTTTCGGCCCATCGAAGCTGGTAACTTCCTGGCACCACGTTCGCAAGTTCTTGCAACGCCTTCAGTGACTTGCGCCCGCCCCGACGGGCGTGGGTGTCAGGAGACCTGTCATGAGGCGGACCACCACCACCCGTCGCCGCTGGGGCGCCATCGCGCTCGCCACCGGCACGGCCGTCGCCCTGCTGCCGTTCACGGCGGCCGCCGCGGCCAACACCGTCACCGTCCACTACCAACCACCGACCGCCTGGGGAACCTCGGTCAACATCCACTACGGCGTCGACGGCGCGGCCTGGACCGCCGTGCCGGGAGTCGCGATGGACGCCGGCTGCACCGGCTGGCGCCGGAAGACCATCGACCTCGGAGCCGCGACCGGGCTCCAGGTCGTCTTCACCAACGGCACCGGCGTCTGGGACAACAACAACGGCGCCAACTACCGGCTCGGCACCGGCGCGATCACCGTCGCCGCCGGGCGGATCAGCTCCGGCGACCCGTGCGCGACCGGCACTCCGTCCCCCACGCCGGCTCCGGGTGGCGCCATCGCCGAGGTGTACTACCACCTCACGCCGCGCGGCTGGTCCACCGCGAACCTGCACTACCGGCCCACCGGCGGCGCGTGGACGACCGTCCCGGGCGTCGCGATGCAGGCCGCCTGCGCCGGCTGGGCGAAGAAGGTGGTCGACCTCGGTGCAGCGACCGGCCTCACCGCCGCATTCAACAACGCCGGTTCCTGGGACAACAACAACGGCGCCGACTACACCCTCGGCGCCGGCCGCAGCACCGTCTCCGGCGGGGTGGTCACCGCCGACGCCGTCGACCCGTGCGCGCCGGTCAGCCCGGACACCACGCCGCCGTCCGTGCCGGCCGGGCTCACCACGACCGCCGACGGGCTGTCGGTGACACTGGAGTGGTCCGCGTCGACCGACGACCGGGGCGTCACCGGGTACGAGCTGACCCGCACCGGAGGCACCGGTGGCGCCACCACGGTCACCGCCACCGGCACCCGGTACGTGGCGTACGGTCTCGTGCCGTCCACCGCGTACACCTTCGCCGTGCAGGCCCTCGACGCGGCCGGCAACCGGTCGGCGGCGAGTGCCCCCGCGACCGCGATCACCGGCACCGCCCCGCCGGTGGGGGGTTCGCCGCTCGGCGGCGACCCCCGCGAGGACAGCATCTACTTCGTCATGACCGCGCGTTTCGCCGACGGCGACAGCGGCAACAATCGGGGTGGCAGCCAGCACGTGAAGTCGGGAAACGCCGCCAACGACGACCCGATGTTCCGGGGCGACTTCCGGGGGCTGATCGACAAGCTCGACTACGTCAAGGGTCTGGGCTTCTCCGCCCTCTGGATCACCCCGGTCGTGCTCAACCGCTCCGACTACGACTTCCACGGCTACCACGGCTGGGACTTCCACCGGATCGACCCACGACTGGAGAGCCCGGGCGCCAGCTACCAGGACCTGATCAACGCCGCGCACGCCAGGGGCATCAAGATCTTCCAGGACGTGGTCTACAACCACAGCTCGCGGTGGGGCGCCCGCGGGCTCTTCACCCCGACCGTGTACGGCGTCCGCGACGAGCAGTGGACCTGGTACTACGACCAGCCGCAGGCCGGCCGTGAGTACGACCCGATGGTCGAGCACCAGGGGAACGACCCGACGCTGACGGCGGCGCAGAACGCGAAGGCCAAGGGCCGGCCGTACAGCGGGGACCTGTGGTCGTCCACCGCCCCGGCCGGCAACCGCTGCCTGCGCTGGGGCACCCCGAACGGGTCGTACAGCCAGGAGGGCTACACGGTCCACCACTGCCAGTGGCCGACCCCGACCAGCGGCCTGTTCCCGGCCGACCTCTACCACCAGTGCTGGATCGGCAACTGGGAGGGCGAGGACTCGCGCAGCTGCTGGCTGCACGAGGACCTGGCCGACTTCAACACCGAGAACGCGACCGTGCAGAAGTACCTGATCGACGCGTACAACCGGTACATCGACATGGGCGTCGACGGCTTCCGCATCGACACCGCCGTGCACATCCCGCGGGTCACCTGGAACCGCCGCTTCCTGCCGGCCATCCAGCAGCACGCGGTCGCACGGCACGGCGAGAAGGGGAAGAACTTCTACGTCTTCGGCGAGGTCGCCGCGTTCGTCAACGACAAGTGGAACCGCGGCTCGGTCAACCACTCCGCGCAGTTCTTCACCTGGAAGGAACGGAAGGAGTACAGCCCCGACGACGTGCGCGCCGCGATCGAGCAGTACGACCACGAGCAACTGCTCGGCCCGAACGGCCAGCCGACCAGCGACAACGCGTTCCTGCGCGGCAACGACTACCACGTGCCGGACCACTCGCGGTTCTCGGGCATGAACGTCATCGACATGCGGATGCACATGAACTTCGGTGACGCGACGAACGCCTTCGGCAACGGCCGGGACTCCGACGACAGCTACAACGACGCTACCTACAACGTCGTGTACGTCGACAGCCACGACTACGGGCCCAACAAGTCCTCGGTGCGCTACGCCGAGGGCACCGACGCCTGGGCGGAGAACATGAGCCTGATGTGGACGTTCCGCGGTATCCCGACGCTCTACTACGGCTCGGAGATCGAGTTCCAGAAGGGCGCGAAGATCGACTGCGGGCCGACCTGCCCGCTGGCGACGACCGGCCGCGCCTACTACGGCGGTCACCTCGCCGGGACCGTCACCGCCCCGGACTTCGGTGTGGTGGGCGGCGCCACCGGAGCGGTGGCGACCACGCTGGACCAGCCGTTGGTCCGGCACGTGCAGCGGCTGAACCAGATCCGACGCGCCATCCCCGCGTTGCAGAAGGGCCAGTACTCCACCCAGGGGATCAGCGGCGGCGCGATGGCGTTCAAGCGCCGGTTCACCTCCGGCGGGATGGACAGCTTCGCCCTGGTGACCGTGTCCGGTGGCGCCACGTTCAGCGGCATCCCCAACGGTGTCTACACCGACGCGGTCACCGGGGACACCCGGACCGTCACCAACGGCACCCTCACCGCCTCGGTCAGCGGCAAGGGCAACCTGCGGGTCTACGTGCTGAACCTGCCCGGCAACCCGGCGCCCGGCAAGATCGGCACCGCCGGGCCGTACCTGAGGTGAGACGCGGCCGTCCGCCCCGGCAGCGTGGCCGGGGCGGACGGCGTGCGGCGTGCCGCGTGCGGCGTGCGGCGTTAGGAAGGGGCCCCTGTACAACGCCAGGCGTTAACGGGGGGCCCTTCCTTTCACCGGGTCACTTGCCGCGGTGGCCGCCGGGGCCGCCGCCGAGGACGCCGGCCTCGGCCGCCGCGGTGATGGCGTCGGCCTGCTCCCGGGTCAGCTTGCCGTCCTCGACGGCCTGGTCGAGCCGCTCGGCGAGCGCGGCCTTCCGGTCGGCGGCGTCCGGCCGCTCCGGACGGTCCGCCCGCTGCTGCTCGCGGACCTTCTCCAGCGCGGCGGTGACCTTGTCGGTGTCCACGCCCAGTTCCTTCGCGAGGGCCTCGGCGAACGCCGCGTGCCGCTCGGCGTGCCGCTGCTCCCGGTCGGTGCCCTCGCCGGCGCTGGCGCTCGGCGACGGGGTCCCGTTGTCGGCCGCCATTGCGACGGTCGGCGCCGCGACGCCCACGCCGAGCACGCCAGCCGCGGCGAGCCCGACCAGCAGGCGCTTCTTCGTCATCATGCGGGACATGTCGTCCTCCGGATCGTCGGTGGGTGGTGCGATGACCTCACCGACGGTGACCAGCGCGGCTGGAGGAAACCCGTGGCGACCCTGTCAGCGAGCTGGCAATTCGACCCGAGGACAGGGGCAAACCGGCCACACCCCCTCTCCCCTCCCGTTGATCAAGGGGTTTTCGTCACGGGCGAGCCCTCCGCTGACGCAAACCTCTTGATCAACCCTGTTCTGGCGGGGCGGGGTGGGGTGGGACGGGGGTGGTTAGCGGACGGCGGGGGAGACCGTGAGGGTGCCGGCGTCGGCGTCGAGGACGGCCCCGGTGCCCACCGGCACGGTGAGCTGGCCGGGGCCGTGGCCGATCGGCAGGCCGCCCAGCACCGGTACGCCCAGGTCGCCCAGGCGGTCGGTGAGCACGTCGGCCACGTCGACCGCCCAGCCGTCGGCGCAGCCGGTGAACTGGCCGACCGCCACCCCGGCCACCCCGTCCAGGACGCCGGCCCGGCGCAGCTGGGTGAGCATCCGGTCCACCTTGTACGGCGGCTCCTGCACGTCCTCGACGAGCAGCACCGCCCCGGTCAGGTCGGGCATGTCCGGGGTGCCCAGGGAGGCCACCACCAGGCACAGGTTGCCGCCGAGGAGGCGCCCCTCCGCCCGCCCCGGCACGCGTACGGCCGAGGTCTCCTGCCCGTCCATGGCGGGAACGGTCACCGGCTCGGCGACGGTCAGGACGCGGTGCAGCGACTCCGCCGAGTCCAGCGGGGTCCGCTCGTCCCGCCAGGCGGCACCCGGTCCGTGCACGGTGGCCAGCCGGGCGCCCCGCCACAGCGCGAACTGGAGAGCGGTGATGTCTGAGAAGCCGGCCACCACCTTCGGGTTCCGCCGGACCGCCGCCATGTCGATCGCGTCCACCACCCGCTGCGCCCCGTAGCCGCCCCGCGTGCAGATCACCCCGCGCACGTCCGGGTCGGCGAAGGCCGCGTTCAGGTCGGCGGCGCGCAGCTCGTCCGCGCCGGCCAGATAGCCCTGCCGGGCGTACGCGTGCGGGGCGGGCACCGGCCGCAGGCCCCAGCCGGTCAGCAGCTCCACGCCCCGGGCCACCCGCTCCGGGTTGGTCGGCCCGGACGGGGACACCAGCATCACCGTGTCGCCGGGGCGCAGCGCTGGCGGGCGGAGGACCTCGTCGGTGATCACAGCCGACGAGCCTAGTCAGCTCCCGGCCGCGGGTAGGGGATAGCCTCGACGTCGTGGCAACCGCGTTGGTGATCGAGAACGACCCGACCGACGACCTGCGCCGGCTGGGGGAGTGGCTGGCCGAGGCCGGCCTGGACCTGTGGGTGGTCCGCCCGCACGCCGGGGACGAGCTGCCCGCCGACCTGGAGGGCTGGTCGGCGCTGGTGGTGCTCGGCGGCGACCAGCAGGCGTACCCGCGGGCCGACGGCTCGCCCGGCGCGCCCTGGTTCCCGGCCCTGGAGGGGCTGCTCCGCAAGGCCGTCCGGCACCGCGTCCCCACCCTCGCGGTCTGCCTCGGTGCGCAGCTGCTGGCCACCGCGCACGCGGGGACCGTCGAGCGCAGCCGGTCCGGGCCCGAGGTGGGCCCCGGCGTGGTGGGCCGGCGCGACGCCGCCGAGCGGGACCCCCTGTTCCGCTACGTTCCGCTGATCCCGGACGTGCTCCAGTGGCACTCCGACGAGATCACCGAGCTGCCCGCCGGCGCCACCCTGCTGGCCGCCTCGACCCGCTACCCGCACCAGGCGTTCCGCCTCGGCGACCGCGCGTGGGGTCTGCAGTTCCACATCGAGTGCGACACCGCGATGATCGCCGACTGGGCCAGCGGCTCCGAGCTGCTGGCCGAGCTGGGCTACGACCCGGCGCTGGTGGTGGCCGCCTGCGACGCGGTGATGGTCGACGTCGAGGAGGTCTGGCAGCCGTTCGCCGCCCGGTTCGCCGCGCTGGCCCTCGGCGAGCTGGACGACGACGCCACCCGCCGCAGCCTGCCCCTGCTCGGACACTGATGAGCCGACCGACCAGGGGGCCCGGCAGGCTCGCCCGGTACGGCTTCGGCGGCGCGGAGGGCGACGGCGGGTCCCGCGCGGCCGACCTGCTGGGCCCGGACGGGCTGGGGCTGTGGCGCCCGGACGAGCAGGAGCCCACCGACGAGCGGGCCGGGGAGCTGCTGTCCGCACTGTCCCGGGCCGCCGACCCGGACCTGGCGCTGCGCCAGCTCCACCGGATCGTCGAGGCGGAACGCCGGGCCGATGCGAACGGCGGTCCGACGCTGCTGGACGCCCTGCACGACGACCCGGGGCTGCGCCGCCGGCTGTTCGCGGTGCTCGGCGCCTCGTCGGCGCTCGGCGACCACCTGGTGGCCAACCCGGACCAGTGGCCGGCGCTGCGGACCGCGTCGGACGGGCTGGCGCCGGCCGCCGACGGGCGGCTCGACCTGTCCGGCGAGGGCCCGGCGGTGGCGGTGCTGCGGCGGGCGTACCGGCTGGCGTTGCTGCGGATCGCGGCGGCCGACCTGACCGGGGGCCGGGGCCTGGAGCAGACCATGGCCGCGCTGTCCGCGCTGGCCGACGCCACCCTGGCGGCGGCGTACGACATCGCCCTCGACGAGCTGCCCGAGGGTACGCCCCGGCCGCGCCTGGCGGTGGTGGCGATGGGCAAGTGCGGCGGGGACGAGCTGAACTACGTCTCCGACGTCGACGTCATCTTCGTCGGCGCCGCCGACGAGGACCTCGCGGCCGCCACCACGGTCGCGACCCGGCTGATCCACGTCTGCGGCCTGGTCGCCTGGCCGGTCGATGCCGCGCTGCGCCCGGAGGGCAACCGGGGCCCGCTGGTGCGGACGCTCGCCAGCCACCTGGCGTACTACCGGCGCTGGGCCCGCACGTGGGAGTTCCAGGCGCTGCTCAAGGCCCGGCCGGCCGCCGGCGACCTGGACCTGGGCCAGGAGTGGATCGACCAGCTCGCCCCCCTGGTGTGGCGGGCCGCCGAGCGTCCCGAGGCGGTCGAGGACGTCCGGGCGATGCGGCGCAAGATCATCGACAACATCCCGCCGAAGGAGCAGGAACGCGAGATCAAGCGCGGCTCCGGCGGGCTGCGCGACATCGAGTTCGCGGTGCAGCTGCTGCAACTCGTGCACGGCCGCGGCGACGAGTCGCTGCGGGTGCCCGGCACGATCCCGGCGCTGCGCGCGCTGGTCGCCGGCGGCTACGTCGGTCGGGCCGACGGCGAGGCGCTCCTGCGCGGCTACCGCTTCCTGCGCGGCGTCGAGCACCGCCTGCAGCTCCAGGGCCTGCGCCGCACCCACACGGTGCCCACCGATCCCACCGCGCTGCGGTGGCTGGCCGGCGCGCTCGGCTACACGGCCTCGCCGGGGCGCAGCGCCGTCGAGGCGTTCCGCGCCGAGTGGGTCACCCACGCCACCGACGTACGCCGGCTGCACGCCAAGCTCCTCTACCGGCCGCTGCTGGAGTCGGTGGCCCGGGTCCCCGCCGACGGGCTGCGGCTGACCCCGGAGGCGGCCCGGCACCGGCTGGAGATCCTCGGCTTCGCCGACCCGGTCGGGGCGCTGCGCCACCTCCAGGCCCTCACCGGCGGCGTGAGCCGCACCGCGGCGATCCAGCGCACGCTGCTGCCGGTGCTGCTCAGCGAGTTCGCCGACGCGCCGGAGCCGGACCGGGGACTGCTCAACTACCGCCAGGTCTCCGACAAGCTGGGCAGCACGCCCTGGTACCTGCGGCTGCTGCGCGACGAGGGCCCCGTCGCCCGCCGGCTGGCCCGGGTGCTCTCCTCCTCCCGGTACGCCGCCGACCTGCTGGCGCGGGAGCCGGAGGCGCTGCGGCTGCTGGCCGAGGAGAGCGAGCTGACGCCCCGCCCCCGGGAGGTGCTCTGCGAGGGCTTCGCCGCGGCGGCGGCCCGGCACGCCGACCCGGTCGAGGCGACCCGGGCGGTCCGCGCGCTGCGCCGCCGCGAGCTGGTCCGGCTCGCCTGCGCCGACCTGCTCAGCCGCGCCGGTTCCCTCGCACCGTCGCTGCCCCGGGGCGACGGGCGGGCCGCCCTCGGCCTCGCCGACGTGACCGCGGTCGGCGCCGCCCTGGCCGACGTCACCGACGCCACCCTGGCCGCCGCCCTCCGGGCCGCCCGGGCGACGCAGCCGGACATGCCCGGCCTGCGGTTCGCCGTCATCGGCATGGGCCGCCTCGGCGGGTACGAGTCGAACTACCTGTCCGACGCCGACGTGCTCTTCGTGTACGACCCGCCGGAGGGCGCCCCGGAGAGCGCGGCCAGCGCCGCCGCGCAGGGCATCGCCGAGGAGCTGCGCCGGCTGCTCGGCATGCCGGCCCCCGACCCGCCGCTGGGCGTGGATGCCGACCTGCGGCCGGAGGGCCGGCAGGGTCCGCTGGTCCGCAGCCTCGCCGCGTACGCCCAGTACTACGCCCGCTGGTCGCGGGTGTGGGAGGCGCAGGCGCTGCTGCGGGCGCGGTTCGTGTGCGGTGACGCCGACCTCGGCGCGGAGTTCGTGGCGCTTGTCGACCCGGTCCGGTACCCGGCCGACGGGCTGACCCGCGAGCAGGTGATCGAGATCCGGCGGATCAAGGCGCGGGTGGAGACCGAGCGGCTGCCCCGCGGCGCCGACCCGGCCACCCACACCAAGCTCGGGCGGGGTGGCCTGGCCGACGTCGAATGGGCGGCCCAACTGCTCCAGCTCCGGCACGCCGGCGCGTACCCGGAGCTGCGCGGCACGCGTACCCTCGACGCGCTCATCGCCGCGCGGGACGCGGGCCTGGTCGACCCGGCGGACGCCGCGGAGATGGCGGCCGGCTGGACGCTGGCCGCGCAGGTCCGCAACGCGCTGATGCTGGTCCGCGGCCGGGCCGGCGACCAGTTGCCCCGGCACGGCGTGGAGCTGGCCGGCGTGGTCCGGCTGCTCGGGCGGGACGACCCCGGGGAGTTCCTCGACGAGTACCTGCGCACCGGCCGCCGCTCCCGGGCCGCGACGGAACGGGTGCTGGAGGGCTGACCCGCGCGCCGCCGGGCCGCGGCTCATCCCGCCCTACCGACGGCGGACCAGCACCAGGTGGTCGACCAGTTCGCCGGTCTCGCCGTCCGGGCCGGTGGCGGTCCGGCGCGGCGCGTCGAGCCGCTCGGTCTCCCATCCGCCGGGCTCCAGGTCGAGGCCGTCGAGGGTCTCCTGCGGGGTGGGGAAGTGGTGGGCGGCGTGGTGGTGGTCCGCGCTGGCCCACGGCGGCAGTGCGCCGTGCTCGACCACGAGGAGCCGGCCCCTGGGCACCACCGCCCGCGCCGCCGCGCGCAGCACGTCCAGACGCGGGAAGTCCAGCGGCGACTGGAGGAACTGCGCCGAGACCAGGTCGTAGGTGCCGGTGGGGAAGCCGCGCGTGAGGTCGTGCCGGCGGAACTCGATTCGGGAGTCCACGCCCGCGTCCGTCGCGGCGGCCCGGGCCCGGTCGAGGGCGACGGCCGAGACGTCCACGGCGGTGACCTGCCAGCCCTGCCCGGCCAGCCAGATCGCGTCGCCGCCCTCGCCGCAGCCGAGGTCCAGGGCGGTGCCGGCGGGCAGCGGGCCGGCGACGTCGACCAGGTGCGGGTTGGCCCGTCCGCTCCAGAGCTGTCCGCGCTGTCCGTAGAGGTCGTCCCAGAACCGGGCGGTCTCCGTGTGGTCGTGGCTGTCGTGCACGGTTCCTCCTGCGGTGGTGGGCGTCCGGTCGGCCCGTCGACGACGATGGTGGGCCGGTGACGTGGCGATCGGCAAGCGCCGTTGCCAAAGCGGCAACGTCAGCTGCCGAGGGTGTACTCCCCGGCGCGCGGGACGGTGACCGTCGTCCAGTCACCGTCGGCGGCGACCGTCGCCCCGCCGGACGCGCGCAGCCACCGGCTGTGCCGCACCCGGACCGGCACCGTGCCGGCCTGCGCCGTGCGGAAGGTGACCGACGCCCCGTCCGCCCGCACCAGCTCGCCGGGGGCGCCGACGACCGGCGTCGGATCGGCCACCGCCCAGACCTGCCAGTGCGGACCGGACCAGACCGGGGTGAGGTACGGCAGGCCGCCCCGGACCAGCTCCGCCTCCGCCCGCCCCACCCAGGACAGCGGGGCGTCCGGCACCGCGACGTACTGCACCGCGTTGTCGGCCAGCCACGCCCGGTACGTGTCGGCGGTCAGCGGGACACCCGTACCGGCCGCCCCCGGGACGGTGGTGAAGAACAGCGGGTTCCGGTCGATGTCGGCCTGCCGCAGCCAGCCCCGCGCCAGCGGCACCTCGCCCAGCGCGGCGGCCTCGGTGTAGTTCCGCGTCGGCGGGACCTCCACCCGGCCGGTGAGCCGCTGCCCCCCGAGGAAGTCCCGCAGCGGCGCGAAGTAGGCCGGCCGGTTGGTCGGGTCGCCGACGCTGCGCAGGTCCGCCGGCGGCACCGGCGGCAACCACCACGCGACCCCCACCAGCAGCGCGAGCAGTGCAAGGAAGGGCCCCCGCTTAACGCCTGCCGTAGAGGAAGGGCCCCCTCTTAACGCGGCGCCGGCGCCGGCCGGCCGGCTCCGGGCGCCGATCGACGCGGCGCCGGCCGGCAGCCGCGCTGCGGCGGCGAGCAGCGGCAACGCGAACATCACCGCCAGCCGGGTCGCGTTGAGCCCGACGGGGGTGTGCACCAGCGCCGCCGCCAGCACCCCGCCCGCCGACAGCAGCGCACCCACCCGCACCGGCCGGTACGTCACCAGCGCCGCCACCAGCAGGCTGGCCACCACCGCGCGGAGCGTGTCGGTGCGGCTGATGTTCATCCACCCGCCGTCGCCGAACAGCAGCGCGGTGACGCCGAGCGGCAGCGCCGTCGCGACCCCGAGGGTCAGGCCGTCGGCGTACCGGCGGGACAGCAGCAGGGCCGCGCCGGCCAGGCCGACGAAGAGCCCGGCGACGGGGCTGGTGGCCGAGGCGAGCAGCGCGCCGAGCGCCGCCAGCACCAGCCGGGCCGGCGGCCGGCGGACGCCCCGGGCAGGCAGGGTGAGCGCGAGGAGGGCGGCCAGCCCGAAGGCCACCCCGAGGCCGTACGTGACCCGGCCGGAGACCAGGTTGCCGGCGATCGTGACCACCCCGACGAGGCCGCCGAGCAGCGGGCGGGGCACCCGCGTACGCACCAGCAGGGCGGCGAAAGCGCTCGCCGCCGCCACCAGCGCCAGCGCCCCGACGACCCGCACACCGAGCGTCGCCATCAACGGCTGGGACAGCAGGCTGTAGCCGAACTGCTGCACCCCGCCGTACCAGCGCAGGTCCACCGGAGAGAATCCGTGGGCGGCGAAGAAGTCCGCCCGGGCGACCTGGGCGGCGAGGTCCGAGCCCGTCGGGGGCAGCATCAGGTACGCCGCTGCCAGCACCGCGGCGAAACCCGCGGCCACCGCCACCACCCGACCGTGCCGCATGCCCACCTCCGTACCGCGACCACCGTACTGGCAGCATGTCCTTCCGTGCCCCTCCACCTCGCGCGCTGGACCGGCCTGGCCGGATCGACCCTGCTCGCCGTCGCCGCATTCGTCGGCGGAGCCCTGCCCTCGTCGCCGCACAAAGTGAACCCGCTGAGCATCTGGCAGGGCCCGAACGGGCCGCTGCTGATCGCGATCTGGTCGGTCGGCCTCGGCCTCATGGGCTACGCGTGGTGGGCGCTGCGCGACCGGGTGCCGTCCGCGCGCTGGGCCCTGGTCACCGTCGGGCTCTGGCTGGTCCCGCTGCTGGTCGCGCCGCCGTTGGGCAGCCGGGACGTCTACGCGTACGCCTGCCAGGGCGCCACCTACGCCGCGGGGTTCAGCCCGTACGAGCAGGGCGTGTCGGCGTTGCCCTGCCCCTGGCTGGAGACGGTCTCGCCGATCTGGCGGGACACCGCGGCACCGTACGGGCCGCTGTTCGTGCTGCTTGCCGGCGCGGTGGTGAAGATCACCGGGTCGCTGGTCGGCAGCATCGTGCTGTTCCGTCTGCTCGCCCTGGCCGGGCTGGCCCTGACGGCGGCCTGCCTGCCGGTGCTGGCCCGCCGCTGCGGGATCCCCGAGGGCCGGGCGCTCTGGCTGGCGCTGGGCTCCCCGCTGGTCGGGGTGCACCTGGTCTCCGGCGCGCACAACGACGCGATGATGGTCGGGCTGCTGGTGGCCGGGCTGGCCCTGGTGGCGTCCCGGCCGGGTCGCCCGGGTCCGCTGCTGGCGGCCGGCGTGATCCTCGGCCTGGCCGGGGCGCTCAAGGCGACCGCGCTGGTGGTGGTGCCGTTCGCGGCCCTGGCCGCGATCGCCGGGGCGTACTCGGTGCGGGCGCTGGTGCGCGACGGCGGGTGGGTGGCCGGCGGCGCGCTCGCGGCCGTGGTCGGCGCGACCTTCGGCGCGGGGCTGGACTTCGGCTGGATCACCGGCCTCGCCCAGGGCGGCGACGTGATCGCGTGGACCTCACCGCCGACCGCGGTCGGGCAGACCGTCGGGTACCTGGCGCTGCCGTTCGGCTGGCATGTCGACGCCCTCCCGGCCACCCGGGGCATCGGCATGGCGGTGCTCGCGCTGCTGCTGGTGTGGCTCTGGTGGCGGGCGCGGACACGCGAGCCGCTGTGGCACGCCGGCCTGGCGCTGACCGCCACGGTGGCGATGGCCCCGCTGTTCCACCCCTGGTACTGGATGTGGCCGCTCGCCGTGCTCGCGGCCACCGCGCGGCGCACCGGCTGGTTCGCGCTGGTCACCCTGATCTCCTCGTTCCTGCTGCTGCCGGACGGCACCGGCCTGGCCCGGTACACGAAGACCGCCGGCGCGCCGCTGATGACGCTGTTGGTCATCGTGGTGACGGTCCGCTTGGTACGGTCGGCCCGGGCCCGCCGCCGGCCGGCCACCGTCGAGGCGGGAGACGCGCACCGGTGATCCGACCCGGTACGCCGGTGACGCACCCCGACGCGCCGGAGACACCACCCAGGGCCGCCGGCCTCGCCCGCTGGGCCGGGCTGGCGGGCGCGGTGCTGCTCGCCGTCGCCGGGTACGTCGGCGGTGCGCTGCCCGGTGCCACGGCGACCAAGGTGTGGAACTCCGGGGACGGCCCGCTGACCGTGGCGCTGTGGCTGGCCGGCACGCTGCTGCTGACCGGGGCCTGGTGGGCGCTGCGCCGGGGCGCGCCGTCGACCCGGTGGGCGTACCTGACCGCCGGGCTGTGGACGGCGCCGATGCTGGTCGCCCCGCCCCTGGGCAGCCGGGACGTCTACTCGTACGCGTGCCAGGGCTGGGCGTACGCGAACGGCGTCGACCCGTACGCGACCGGGGTGGCCGGGGCCGGGTGTCCCTGGGTGGACGCGGTCGCGCCGATCTGGCGGGACACCCCGGCACCGTACGGGCCGGTGTTCGTGGTGCTCGCGGCGCTCGCGGCGACGGTCGGCGGCGGCCTGACCGCCACCGTCGTCCTGCTGCGGGCCGTCGCGACCCTCGGGGTGCTGCTGGCCGCGCTCTGCCTGCCCGGGCTGGCCCGCGCGGCCGGCGTACCGACCCGGCGGGCGGCCTGGCTGGCGCTGGCCAGCCCGCTGGTCGGCGTACACCTGGTGGCCGGCGCGCACAACGACGCGGTGATGCTCGGCCTGCTCCTGTTCGGCCTGCTGGTGCTGGTCCGCTTCCCCGGCCGGCCCCGCGCGCTGGTGGTGGCCGGGGTGCTGCTCGGGCTGGCGGTGGCGGTGAAGGCCACCGCCGTGGTGGTGCTGCCGTTCGCGGCGCTGGCCGCCGTGCTGGGCCGCTACACCGTCCGTGCGTTGCTGCGCGACGGCGGCTGGCTGGCCGGCGGGGTGCTGGTCGCCCTCCTCGGCGCCTCCCTGCTCTCCGGCCTGGGGCTGGGTTGGGTCGCCGGCCTGCACCGCAGCGGCGACACGCAGCAGTGGACGTCGCCGCCGACCGCCGTCGGCATGGTCGTCGACTACCTCGGTGAGCTGGTCGGGTGGGACCGGCCGGCGGTGCCGGTCGCCCGTGCGGTGGCGCTCGTGCTGCTCGCCGTGCTGCTGGTGCTGCTGTGGTGCCGCGCCTGGTCGGCGCTGCGCGGGCTCAACGACGTCCGGCAGCGGGTGACCCGCCTGGAGGCGGCCCGCCCCCGGGTGGCCCTGCTCGGCGCCGGGCTGGGGCTGACCGCCACGGTCGTGCTGGCCCCGGTCTTCCACCCCTGGTACGCGACCTGGCCGCTGGCCCTGCTCGCCGTCGCCGCCCGGCGCACCACGTGGTTCGTGGTGCCCGCCGCGGTGGCGACCTTCCTCGCGCTGCCCGACGGCACGAACCTGGCGCGCCTGACCAAGGCACCGGGTGCGGTGGCGATGACGGCCCTGGTCATTGCCGTGGCGGTGTGGGGTCTACCCCGCCTGCGTCGCGCCGGATCACCCTCTGGCGATGCCCGCTGACCCGTTCCGCTGAGATGCCTGGGGCGGTGGGCCCGGCCGGGTGTCAGCGTTGCGCGCCGCAGGTCGGGCAGGAGCGGGCCGGTGCGGCCGGCCGCCGGCGGCGGCGCAGGACCACCGTGAGGGGCAGGATCAGCGGCCCGAGCAGGCCGATGACGACGGCGGTGCCGAGCATGGTCGGATAGGTCGGCTGGGGCGCACCGTCGAGGCCGTCTATTGCGCCGGCGAGCGGGTGCACGCCGAGTAGGCCGACGGGGGTGAGTAGGGCGAGGGCTGCCCAGCCGCCCCGGCCGTCGTGACGCATGGCCAGACCGACGGCGAGCAGCATGGCTACCACGAGCAGTGTCCCGCCGGCCCAGGGAAGAAGCTGCTCGGTGCCGTATTCGTCCCAGCCCCAGTAGGAGCCGTGCCAGGTCGTGACGTCCGCCGCCGCGGCACCGCCGATCGCCGCCGCGCCGGGGAGAGCGCGAGCCGGCAGCGCCGGGCGGGCGTCCACCGCGAGCGCCAGCATGCCCAGGGCGACCTGCGGCACCAGCGCGTACAGCGGCGGCCGGGGAGACCCGGTGAGCACGCTCACCACGGGCACCGCCGCGGTCGCCAGCACCGCGACGGCGGTCACCGCACGGGTGGGCCGGCCCGGCGCGACGAGCGCCAGCGCGGGCACCGTCAGCCATCCCAGCCAGGCGATGACGCCCACCGACACGAACGGCCCGAATCGCGGCACCCCCCAGTCCGCCGGTGGCGGCCGGAGTTCGTTGATCATCCAGAAGCCGGCCAGGAACGTGGCCGTGGCCAGGGCGAGCACCGCCGCGAGGCGTACGCCGGGGGCCAGGTCGGTGGCGCCGGCGGCCCGCAGCCGCTGGCGCAGGCCGCCGCGCACGAGGTCCGCGGCGTCCGCGGGCGAGGGCCGGCGCCGTCCCGGTCCGGCCAGGTCGAGGTACGTCCCGACGATCTCGTCGCCCCGCTCGCGGCGGTAGTCCGCCGGGTACGCGCGCAGCAGGCGCAGGTAGCGGCGCTCCAGGTCGCTCATGCCAGCCCTCCGGCGGTACGCGGTGCCACCGGCCGGGCGGCGCGCGAGCGGGCGCCCAGCCGGGCGGTGGCGGCCTGGACGTTGCGGCGCAGGCGCTCGGTCTCGGCGGTGAGGACGGCCTCGCCGGTGGGGGAGAGGCGGTAGTAGCGGCGCAGCCGGCCGTCGACGGTCTCCTCCCGGTCCACCTCGACGAGGTGCGCGTCGGTAAGCCGGTCCAGGGCGCCGTAGAGGGTGCCGGGGCGCAGGGAGAGCCGCCCGTCGGAGAGGGCGGCGACCTCGCCGATGATCGCGTAGCCGTGCATCGGCTCGCGGGCGAGCGCGGTCAGGATGAGGAACGTCGGTTCCCGCAGTGGCGTGTCCACACCGGCAATATATCGGACGCGAAGGTATTGCGGGGGTCATCCAGGCGGGCGGCTCGGCGCGAGTGGAACACCATCGCTGTCACCGCAGGGTCATAACAGCAATGGTGTTCCACCGACCGTGTGGGTCGCGGAGTGACCCGACAACAAGGAAGGCCCCGGACGAAGCCGGGGCCTTCCTTGTTGTCGCCTGCCCGGTCAGCAGTCCATCAGTCGCTGCGCCGTAGTTCCGCTGTGCACGCTCAGGCTGATTGCCCAGTGCCGCCGATAAGGGTGGCGCTGGGCTTTGCAACGCTGCCTTGCGAGTTGCCTCGGCTTCGGTGAAGACGGTCCAACTCTCGCTTGGGCACAGCACGCCCACCGTCACACTCAACACCTACGTCCACGAGTGGCCGGACGTGCTCGACCGGACCCGGCTGCTCATTGACGGCGCGCTCGGACAACACGGAACGGCGGCCACGCCGGCTGTGAGCCGGGCATGACCGCCGTCCGCGACGTTGTACCCAACCTGTACCCAAGATCAGTAGCGATCCTGTTGGTCCAGGTCAGAGCCTTGATCAGGCTCAGCAGTCGAAGTACATGGCGAACTCGTGCGGGGTCGGGCGCAGACGCACCGGGTCGACCTCGTTGGTCCGCTTCCACTCGACCCAGGTCGAGATCAGGTCGGGCGTGAAGACGCCACCGTCGAGCAGGTAGTCGTGGTCGGCCTCGAGGGAGTCGAGCACCGCCGACAGCGAGCCCGGCACCTGCTTGACGTCGCCCCACTCCTCCGGCGGGAGGTCGTACAGGTCCTTGTCGATCGGCGCCGGCGGCTCGATCTTGCTCTTGATGCCGTCCAGGCCGGCCATCATCATCGCCGAGAAGGCGAGGTACGGGTTGCTGGACGGGTCCGGCACCCGGAACTCGACCCGCTTGGCCTTGGCGTTGCTGCCCGTCACCGGGATGCGGGTGCAGGCGGAGCGGTTGCGCTGCGAGTAGACCAGGTTGACCGGAGCCTCGTAGCCCGGCACCAGGCGGCGGTACGAGTTGACCGTCGGGTTGGTGAAGGCCAGCAGCGACGGCGCGTGGTGCAGCAGACCGCCGATGTACCAGCGGGCGGTGTCCGACAGGCCGGCGTAGCCGGTCTCGTCGTAGAACAGCGGCTCGCCGTTCAGCCACAGGCTCTGGTGGGTGTGCATGCCGGAGCCGTTGTCGCCGAAGAGCGGCTTCGGCATGAAGGTCGCGGTCTTGCCGGCGTTCCAGGCCTCGTTCTTGATGAGGTACTTGAAGAGCTGGAGCTGGTCGGCCGCGTGCAGCAGGGTGGAGAACTTGTAGTTGATCTCCGACTGGCCGGCGGTGCCCACCTCGTGGTGCGAGCGCTCCACGGTGAACCCGGCGTCGACCAGGCGGCGGACCATGCTGTCGCGCAGGTCGGCGTAGTGGTCCACCGGCGGCACCGGGAAGTAGCCGCCCTTGTAGGCGGTCTTGTAACCGCGGTTGCCGCCCGGCTCCTCGCGGCCGGTGTTCCACGCGCCCTCGATCGAGTCGATGTAGTAGAACGACTGGTGCGCCGAGGTCTCGTGGCGGATCGAGTCGAAGATGTAGAACTCCGCCTCAGCGCCGAAGTAGGCGGTGTCGGCGATGCCGCTGGCGGCGAGGTACGCCTCGGCCTTCTTGGCCACGTTCCGGGGGTCCCGGGAGTACGCCTCACGGGTGAACGGGTCGTGGATGAAGAAGTTGAGGGCGAGGGTCTTCTGGGCCCGGAAGGGGTCGATGAACGCGGTGGCGACGTCCGGGAGCAGGAGCATGTCCGACTCGTGGATCGCCTGGAAACCGCGGATCGAGGAGCCGTCGAAGGCGAGGCCCTCGGTGAGGAGAGCGTCGTCGACGGACTCGACCGGCATGTTGAAGTGCTGCATCACGCCGGGCAGGTCACAGAAACGTACGTCGACGAACTTCACGTCCTCGTTCTTGAGGTATCGCAGGAGTTCCTCGGAATTGGCGAACACACGTCCTCCTGGCACGTCCACGGGTGGCTAGGCTCCTGGCGACGCTATGGCCAGGCGGTTGCCCGGCCGTGTCTTGAGTGTTTCTGCCGTGTTACGTCCCTCGCGGAGCGTCATCCGCGCCCTTCTGGCCGGTCCCGGCCGCCCGGCGGGACGCCGCCGGCTGTGCCATTCTAGGGACACTTGCTCTGTTTGGCCCCTTTTTGCGTCCTCGGCACGGCCGCACCCGGCGCGGACGCGCATCCTCCACTCCTGTTCCGGAGCGTCCCGGCGCCCTGGATACCCTTGACCGCTGTGACCACGCCGCAGGAACGCCCCCGACCGCCCGCCTCGGATCCGACCTTCACGCCGCCCACCCTGGGCCGGCGGTTCGGCGCGCTGATCATCGACTGGGTGCTCTGCCTGCTCGTCGCGCGTGGCTTCGCCGACCCGGTCACCGACGGCTGGGCCCCGGTCCTGGTGCTGATCCTGGAGTACGGCTTCTTCCTCGGCCTCTTCGCGCAGACCCCCGGCATGTACATCACGAAGGTCCGCTGCGTCTCGTGGACCGACGGCGGTCGCATCGGCGTGATCCGTGGCCTGCTGCGCGGCCTGCTGCTGGCGCTGGTCGTGCCCGCCCTGCTGATGGACGACAAGCGTCGCGGCCTGCACGACCGCCTCACCGGCTCGGTGATGGTCGACGCCCCCCGCCGCGCCGCCTGAACGCTCCCCGTCGCCCGCGCAAGATCGCAAGGGCGGCGGAACGGAGAGAGCCGGGCCCCGCTCGCGGGGCCCGGCTCTCGTGCGTACGCCTGCGGGGTCAGCGGCCCCGCGACTGGCGGAACGCGCCGCGCGGCGGCCGCATGTTCTTCGGGATCGCGCCCTTCGGCAGCTGCGGGCGGGCGGTGAGGGCCTTCAGCCGCTTGTCGAGGGAGTTGACGTCCTTGCCACTGAGGCTGCGGGGCAGCCGCATGAGGGTCATCCGCAGCTTCCGGATGGGCAGCTGACCCTCCTCGGTGCCGATCACGTAGTCGTGCAGCGGGGCGTTGCCGATCACCTTGGCGAGCCGGCGCTTCTCCTGACCGAGCAGGCCGCGCACCCGCTGCGGGTTGCCCTCGGCCAGCAGGATCACGCCGGGCCGGCCGATGACCAGGTGCACCATGTCCATCTGGGTGGTGGAGGTGACGGCGGGGGTGACCCGCCAGTCGCCGCGCATGTTCTCCATGATCTGCGCCGCGGCGCCGGGCTGCCCCTCCGCGGCGTTCATCATCGCCCGGTTCGACCGCAGGTTGAGCACGATCAGCACGCAGAGCAGCGTGATCAGGATGCCCAGCGGGATCCAGATCCAGCCCCAGGCGAGGAACGCGACCACGGTCAGCGCGAGCGGGATGACCACCGCGGCGAAGGCCAGGGGCGCGAACCACCTGTCCTGCTTGGCGGTGAACCGGAACACCATCCCGATCTGCTTCAGCCGCTGGCCGAACGAGACCTTCTCCTGGGGCTTTGCCATGACCCAGAGTCTAGTGGTGCCCCGCGCGCAGGGTGATCCGCGGGCGGCTGAGTACCTTACGCCGCCGTACGCCCTCCCGGGGTGGCCGGTAAGGAGGTGCGGCGTACGAAGATCAGGCAGCGCACCCATGCCGGGTGGGCACCTTCGGGCGGAGAGTCGGTGTCGGCAGAGAACGACGACCGCGAGGAGCCCGAGATGTTCACCACCGACCCCGAGTACCTGCTCAGCGTCCACCGTACGCACGCCTCCGAGCTGCGCGCGGAGGCCGCCGCGGACCGGCTGGCCCGGACGCTGCCCCGCCGGTCGGCGCGCGGCTGGCTCAGTCGCCGCCACCACGCCGGCCGCGGCGACGCAGCCGCCCGGTGACCGCCCCCGGTCCGACGGCGGCGACCGTCGAGCGACACCCGGCCCCGCAGCCCGACCCGGGCGGCGGGGCCGGCATGCGTTCCGGCGACGTGTCCGGGGCCGGTCGCCTCTCCGGCGACGCGTCCCGCGACGGGAAGCCGGCCGGCGGTACCGCCGGGGACCGGGAGCGGCCCGGCGGTACCGCCGGGGACGGGCCGACCGGCGGGCAGGGGCACGACGGGCGGCGTGGCATGCTCGGTGCCGTGACCGCACGCGCCGCCCGCACCGTTCTCGTCGGCCGCCAGCGCGAGCTCGCGGCCCTGCGGGACGCCCTGGCCCGGGCCCGCGACGGCGAACCGACCACCGTCCTGGTCGGCGGTGAGGCCGGGGTGGGTAAGACCCGGCTGCTGGAGGAGTTCGGCCACCGGGCCGGCGCCGGTGAGGCCCGGCTGCTGGTCGGGCAGTGCCTCGAACTCGGCGAGGCGGGCCTGCCCTTCGCGCCGTTCGCGGCGGCGCTGCGCGAGGTGCTGCGGCACGACGGCCCGGGCGCCTTCGACGGGTACGAGGCGGAGTTCGCCCGCCTCCTCCCCGAGCTGGCCCGGGGACCGCTCGGTGCCGCCGCACCGGCCGCCGCCGGTGTCTCCGACGCCCCGCGCGGGTACCTGTTCGACCTGGTCGCGCAGCTGTTCGGCCGGCTCGCCGCCGAGCAGCCACTGGTACTGGTGATCGAGGACCTGCACTGGGCCGACCGCTCCACCCGGGACCTGATCGGCTTCCTGGTCCGCGCGGCGCGCACCGACCGCCTGCTGCTGGTCTGCACGTACCGCACCGACGAGCTGCACCGGGGCCACCCGCTGCGCCCGTTCATCGCCGAGCTGGACCGCGCCCGTGGGGTCGAGCGGGTGGAGGTGGGCCGACTGGACCGGGACGGCACCGCGGCGATCCTGGCCGACCTGCTCGGTGCCGAGCCGGCCGCCCGGTCCGTCGACGACGTCCACGACCGCACCCAGGGCAACCCGCTCTTCATCGAGGAGCTGGCCGCCGCCGGCGACCCGGTCGGTTGTGCGGTGCTGCCGGACACCCTGCGCGACCTGCTGCTGGCCCGCGTGGACCGGCTGCCCGACGCGGCCCAACGGGTGCTGCGGATGGCCGCCGCCGGCGGCACCCGCTTTGCCCACCAGCTCCTCGCCGAGGTCGCCGGGCTGCCCGAGGCGGAGCTGGAGGACGCGCTGCGGGCCGCCGTCGCCGCCCAACTCGTGGTGGCCGACCCGGACGGCGACTACGAGTTCCGGCACGCGCTGGTCCGCGAGGCCGTCCACGACGAGCTGCTCCCCGGCGAGCACGCCCGTCTGCACGCCCGCTACGCCGCCGCCATCGAGGCCCAGCCGTACCTCGTCGCCGCCGGGCGCGCGCCGGCCGAGATCGCCCACCACTGGTACGCCGCACACGACCACCCCCGTGCCCTGGTGGCCGCCCGCACCGCCGCCTGCGCGGCCGCCGACCGGTACGCGTACGCCGAGCAGAGCCGGTTGCTGGAACGGGTGCTGGAGCTGTGGGAGCTGGTGCCCGACGCCGCCGACCGGCTCGACATGGACCACCTGGCCGTACTGGAGGAGACCCTGGCGGCGGCCACCACCGCGGGTGACTACCAGCGGGCTCTCACCCTGACCCGGGCGGCACTGGCCGAGGTGGACACCGGCGCCGAACCACTGCGCGCGGCGCGACTGCTGGACCGGCGCGGCCGGATGCTGTCCATCCTCGGCAAGAGCGACGGTGCCGCCGAGCTGCGGGAGGCGTACCGGCTGGCGAACCAGGGGCCGGAGGGCCCGGAGCGGCTGCGGCTGCTCGCCGACGTCGCCGCCCACCTGGGCCGGGTGGACCGCGCCGAGGGGGCCCGGATCGCCGCGGAGGTGACCGCCGTGGCGCGGGCCGCCGGGCTGGGCGCGCAACTGCCGATCCAGCTCGCCGTCGCGAACCGGCGGGACGGCGAGCCCGACCTGGGCCTGACCGAGCTACGCCGCTGCGAGGCGCTGGCCCGGGCCACCGACACGGTGCCGGCCCTGGTGAGCGTCCTGGTCCACATCTCCGACGTGCTCTTCGAGCTGGGCCGGTACGAGGAGTCGGCCCGGGCCGCCAGCGACGGGGTGAGCGAGGCCCGTCGGGTGGGGATCAGCCGGTCCACCGGCGCGTACCTGCTCTCCAACCGGGCCGAGGCGCTGCTCGCGCTGGGCCGCTGGACGGAGGCCGAGGAGATCTGCGCGGAGGCCGCGCGGATCGACCCCCCCGGCGTCACCGGCTCCCACTGGCAGCAACTGCGGGCGGGCCTGCGACTGGCCCAGGGCCACCCGGGCGCGGACGAGTCGGTGGGCCGGGCGTTGAGCTTCCTGTCCAAACCCTACCTGCACCCGAACCAGCGGCTGCCGCTGATCGAGCTGCGCCTGGAGGCGGCCCTCGCCGCCGACGACGAGGCCGAGGCCCGGCGTGCGGCGGAGACGGCTCTCGCCGACACCAGCCTCGTCGACTGCCCCCGCTACGGATGGCCGCTGCTGACCGCCCTCGCCCGGGTCGCCCGGCACCTCGGCGACGACCGGCTCGCCGGCCGGGTCGCCGCGCTCGCCGCCGCCGTACCGGTCCGGTTCCCCGCCGAGCGGGCGCACGCGGCACAGGTCGCGGCGAGTGTCGCGCCGGGCGACGACGAGCTGGCGGCGTGGCGTACGGCGGTCGCGGCGTGGCGGGTGGACGGCCAGCCGTGGCCGCTCGGCCGGGCGCTGCTCGCGCTCGCGGAGGCCGCGGCCGCGAAGGGGGAGCGGGACGAGGTGGCCGAGGCGGTCGCCGAAGTGACGGCGTTGGCCGGCCGGCTCGGCGCGACCCCGCTGGCCGGGCGGGCCGCCACGCTGGCCCGCCGCGTCGGCCTGCGCGGGGCCACCCGGGGTCGTCCCGGCGCCGACCTGCTGACCGCCCGTGAGCGGGAGGTGCTGCGGCTGGTCGCCGAGGGGCACAGCAACAGCCGGATCGCCGAGCAGCTCTTCATCTCGCCGAAGACGGCCAGCGTGCACGTGTCCCGGATCATCGCGAAGCTCGACGTGCACAACCGTGTCGAGGCGGCGGCGTTGGCCCACCGCCTGAACCTGCTCTCCGACCCCCACTGACCCCCACTGACCGCCACCCACCCACCCACCCACCGGCGCCCCACTCGCCCTTCCCCCGCTCCGCCGCGCAGTTTCGGGGAAGGAGTGGCCATTCGAGCCGGTGAAGCCACTCTTTCCCCGAAACTGCGCGGGGCGGCGCGGGGCGGCGCGGGGCGGGGCGGCGCGGGGCGGGGCGGCGCGCCGCGGGGCGGGGCGGGGGCGGGTCAGGGGTTGGCGCTGGGGAGGTAGGCGTGCCAGTCGGGGAGGGTGAGTGCCTCGTGGAAGCGGGGGTCGGTCCGCAGGCGGTCGTGCAGCGGTGAGCCGGACCGGGCGAGCCACACCGCGCCCGGGGACGACCCGACGGTCGTGCGGTAGGGCCGGTAGCGGTCGTGGCCGGGGCTCAGGTCGTCGTCCACCACCGCGCACACGACGTCCTCGCCGCTGGCGAGGGTGAGCCGGTTGCAGGTCCAGTAGCCGCCGTACAGGTGCCGGACGCCCCGCTCGCGCAGGGCCGCCACCAGGGCGTCGTGTCGGGCCTGCTCGGCCCGGGCGGCCGGTGCGGTGGCGATCGCACCGGCCGTCGCGACGGCCCCGGTGCCGAGGACCGCCACGAGCACCCCGGCCGCGACCAGGCGCACGGTGGCTGCCCGGCCGGGCTCGGCGGGCCGCCGCCGGGCCGCGTCCCACAGCGGCCACAGCAGCACCGGTACGGAGATCAGCAGGCAGGACAGGTACCGGGAACTCTCGATCGGGGTACGGCCGGACGCGCTGCTGCCCGCGTACACGGCCAGGGTGGCGACCGCCGCCCCGACCAGGGCGAGCGACAGGGCGGCCCGCACCGGCGGGGCCGGCGCGGTCGGTGTGGGGGAGACCCGCAGGGCACGCCGGGCGGCGAGGCCGGCGACGAGCAGGAGCACCGGAAGCGCCAGCGCCCACCAGAGCTGCCACCCGGCGCACCGCCCGGGGGAGCAGAAGCCCATGCCCAGCGGCGGCCCGAGCACGAGCGCACCGTGCAGCCGGTCGGCCCACCCGGCGGACTGGCCGGAACCGGCGGCGGCGAGCACCGCGTCGAGCGGGTTGCGGCCGGCGGCGAGGGCGTCCCCGAGCAGCGGGGCGGCCCCGACCAGCGCGCCGAGCCCGAGCAGCGCCCCGGCCCGGCCGCGCAGCTCCCGCCACCGGTACGCGACCAGCACCGCCCCGATCCCGGCCACGTACGGCAGCACCAGCGGGTCCACCCAGAGCAGCAGTCCGGCCAGCAGGCCCCAGCCCAGCCACCGGGGGAGTCGGCGCCCGGGCCGGCCGGTCGCCAGGTCGTACGCGAGGACGGCCAGCGCCATCCCGGCGGCGTTCATCTCCGGGTAGCCGCCCCCGGCGATGAGCTGGTTCTTGACCACCCGGTCGGAGCCGAGGGCGAGAACCACCACGACCAGCAGGCCGAACCAGCGGTCGGCGGTGAGCCGGAGCGCGAGCCGCCAGGCGAGCATCAGGAAGATCGCGTACAGGGCCAGGGTGGGCAGCCGCAGGCCGACCGTCGACGGGCCGGCGAGGGCGAACACCGGTGCGGCCAGGTACGCCTCCAGCGTCCCCATGTACCGCTGGCCGTAGAACCAGACGGGGAAGTCCCGCCCCTGCGCGATGTGCAGGGCGGCCAACCCCATCGTGGCCTCGTCGCTGTTGGTCTGCGGCGTGTCGGAGAGCAGCAGCCCGAGCCGGTACGCGACACCGGCCACGATCGCGAGAACGGTCAGCAGCGTGGGCAGCCGGGGCCAGGAAACCGGGAGCGCGCGCAGCGCGTGGCGTCGCTCCTGGCGTACCCCGGCGGTCATGGGCCGATCATGGCACCCGGCCGTCGGCCCGCGTGGCGCGGTGCCGGTGCGGCGGCGGGTTTCCTCAGCCGGCGGTGCCGACCGGGGTGGCCTCGCGGGCGTCCAGGGCCTGCCGGTAGAGCCGGCCGGCGCGGTACGACGAGCGCACCAGCGGGCCGCTCATCACGCCCGCGAAGCCGATCTCCTCGGCCTCCTCGCGCAGCTCCACGAACTCCTCCGGCTTGACCCAGCGCTCGACCGGGTGGTGCCGGGGGGTGGGGCGCAGGTACTGCGTGATGGTGATCAGCTCGCAGCCGGCGTCGTGCAGGTCACGCAGCGCCTGGGAGATCTCCGCGCGCTCCTCGCCCATGCCGAGGATGAGGTTGCTCTTGGTGACCAGGCCGTCCGCGCGGGCCTGCCGGATCACGTCGAGGGACCGCTCGTAGCGGAACGCCGGCCGGATCCGCTTGAAGATCCGCGGCACCGTCTCCACGTTGTGGGCCAGCACCTCCGGCCGGGCGCCGAAGACCTCGGCGAGCTGCTCGGGAACCGCGTTGAAGTCGGGGATCAGCAGCTCGACGCCGCAGCCGGGCTGCAGGGCGTGGATCTGCCGGACCGTCTCGGCGTAGAGCCAGGCGCCGCCGTCGGGCAGGTCGTCCCGGGCGACACCGGTGATGGTGGCGTAGCGCAGGCCCATCGACACGACCGACTCGGCGACGCGGCGGGGCTCGTCGGCGTCGAACTCGGCCGGCTTGCCGGTGTCGATCTGACAGAAGTCGCAGCGCCGGGTGCACTGGTCGCCACCGATGAGGAACGTCGCCTCCCGGTCCTCCCAGCACTCGTAGATGTTGGGGCAGCCGGCCTCCTGGCAGACGGTGTGCAGCCCCTCGCGCGAGACCAGCCCGCGCAGCTGGGTGTACTCCGGCCCCATCTTGGCCTTGACCTTGATCCACGGCGGCTTGCGCTCGATCGGCGTCTCGGCGTTGCGCGCCTCGATCCGCAGCAGCCGTCGCCCCTCGGGGGCGGCGGTCGCGGGGCGCGCTGCCTGGCCGGTCGTCGGCGCGGAGTGCTCGATCGTCACAAAACCGAGCCTACGCCCGTCGGCCGTGGTCGATGCACGTCGGGCGACCGCCGTCACGCCCCGAATCTTGTGACGCCGGACACCGGGGGCGAAAAAACCCCGTCACACCGACGGCCCCGGGGGTGCTAGCGTGCGCCGCAGAGCTGTGACGGAGCCGAGTAGGGCACCGGGACGCCAGTTTCAAGAGAGCCGCCGGTTGCTGCGAGGCGGTCTGGCGCCGGTGCGTGAAGACCCTCCCGAGCTGCGGGAAGAACGGTAAGGAAGGGCCCCTTCTTAACGCCTCCGGTAGAGGAAGGGCCCCCTTTTAACGCCCAGTAGACCCCGCCCGGCCGGCCCCGGTGAAAAGGCGACGAACGAGGCTCCCGCTCCGGCGGGGGCGAAGGTGTGGTGGCACCGCGAGGTTCCCGCTCGCCCACACCTCCCTGGGGATCGCGTTGCGATTGATCAAGGAGGTAACCGCCGTGCAACGCATCCTGTCCTCCCAACTCACCGCCCATGTCGGCGAGACCGTGCGGATCGCCGGTCACGTCCACCGCCGCCGGCTGCTCAAGTCGGTGGCCTTCCTGATCGTGCGGGACGCCGCCGGGCTCGCCCAGGTCGTCGTCACCGACGCCGCCGTGCGCGCGGCCGTGGAGACGCTGCCCGAGGAGACCGTCGTCGAGGTGGTCGCCACGGTCGTCGTCAACGCGACGGCGCCCGCCGGGGTCGAGCTGACCGCGCCGACGGTACGACCACTCGGCGCACCCGCCGAGCCACCGCCCTTCGACCTGTACCGGCCGGCCCTCACCGCCACCCTGCCCACCCAGCTCGACAACGCGCCCGTCGCACTGCGGCACCCGACCCGGTCCGCCGCACTGCGAATCTCCGCGGCGGCGGTGGCCGGCTTCCGGGCCGCCCTGGACGCCCGCGACTTCGTCGAGATCCACACCCCGAAGGTGGTCGGCTCGTCCACCGAGAGCGGGGCGAACGTGTTCGCGCTGGACTGGTTCGGCCGGCCCGCCTACCTGGCCCAGTCGCCCCAGTTCTACAAGCAGCTCATGGTCGGCGTCTTCGAGCGCGTGTACGAGGTGGGGCCGGTGTTCCGGGCCGAGCCGCACGACACCGTCCGGCACCTGGCGCAGTACACGTCGCTCGACGCCGAGCTGGGCTTCGTCACCGACCACCGGGACGTCATGGCGGTGCTCCGGGACACCCTCGCCGGGATGCTCGACACCGTCGCCGACCGGGCGGGCGCCGCGCTGGCGACGCTGGACGTGGCGGTGCCGGAGGTGCCGGCGGAGATCCCCGCCGTGCACTTCACCGAGGCGCTGAAGATCGCCGGCGCGCCCGCCGACGAGCCGGACCTGGCCCCGGTCCACGAGCGGGCGCTGGGGGAGTGGGCGCGCGCCGAGCACGGCTCGGACTTCCTCTTCGTCACCGGGTACCCGATGGCGAAACGCCCCTTCTACACCCACCCCGACCCGGCGCGGCCGGCGTACTCCAACGGCTTCGACCTGCTCTTCCGCGGCCTGGAGCTGGTCACCGGCGGGCAGCGGCTGCACCGGCACGCCGACTACCTGGCGGTGCTCGCGGCCCGGGGCGAGCCGGTCGAGCCGTACGCGGGCCCCTCCCCCCCCCCCCCCCTTCCCACCCCCTCCCCACCATGACCCCGTTGATCAAGGGGTTTGCGCCGGATCGCGCGCGGATCCTGACGCAAACCCCTTGATCAACGCCGGTCGGCGTGGGTGGGGGTGGGGAGGGGGTGGGGGTGGGGGAGGGGGTGGGGGTCAGGTTGGGGGGCGGAGTTTGGCGCGGGCCAGGGGGCCCAGGTCGTCGACCACCTCGACCAGGACGGCCAGCCGTTCCAGGGCGTCGAACGCGTCCCGCGCGCCGGCGTTGTCGACGCCCTCGAAGAGTTCCAGGCCGACGAAGGCGGCGGAGATCGCACGGGCCAGCCCGGCCGGGTCGGTGACCGGGGCGAGCGGGGAGTCGCGCAGCAGCCGCCGCAGCACGGTCTCGATCTCCGCCGTCCAGAGCCGCAGCGCCGACGCCGTGGGCTCGGCGAGCCGCTGGTCGGTCTGGGCGCCGGCCAGCATCTGGGCCAGCACCGCCACGTTCCCCTCGGCGCGCTCCTGCTCGTGCAGCGTGCGCCCGAGGTCGAGCAGTTCGCGCAGCGAGCGTACGTCCGCGAAGCGTTCGCGGTAGACGGCGACGCGGGCGGCGGTCGCGCTGCGGCACGCCTCGGTGAGCAGGTCGTCGACGCTGCCGAAGTGGTAGAAGACCAGGGCCTGGTTGACCCCGGCGGCGGCGGCGATGGTCCGGGCCGACACCCCGGCGATGCCGTGGGTCCGGATCGCGGCGAGCGCGCCGTCGATCAGCTTGTCGCGGGTGGCGGCCATGCGGGTCCCTTCGGTCATTCCCGAGGATTCTCCCGCAGCGGTCGTACGGCGGCGGGCACCGGTGCCCGGTCCGGGCGCAGGTACCGGAGGGTGAAACTGCCGGTGTAGCCGAACAGCGGCCCGAACCGGTGGTTGGTGACCGCCACCCGGATGCCGAAGCGGCCGGTGCCCTCGTCGTACCACTCGCGCAGGCGGGCCTCGCCGGTCAGCGTCGCAGGACAGCGCAGGCCGCCCCGGGAGCGGTAGGCGCCGCTGCGGATGGTGAGCGCGCCGGTGACGTCGACGCCGAGGTGCAGGTCCACCGCGAGATGCTGGTGGGTGCCGAGGTAGTCGACCAGGACGCCGCGCTGCTCGCTCCACACCATGGTGGCGTCGAAGCGGCGACGGCGGTGCGGGGACACCTGGAAGGTGCGGACGAAGGTGAGGGTGGGCCGGCCGTACGAGTCGGTGTAGGCGTAGTTCTCGATGGTGAACGGCACGTGCTCCCCGGTCTCCGGGAACAGGACGTGCCGCAGGGTGCCCAGGTGCAGGAACGGGGCGGTGAACGCGGCGCCCCGCCACACGCGCTCCATCACGCCGGTGCCCACGCACCCGACGTGGGTGGCGCCGTCGACGCCGAAGCGGCGTTGCAGTTCCGGGTGCAGCCGGTCGAAGTCGGCGCCGAGGGCGCGACGGAACACCGAGGTCACAGCTTCTCCAACAGCGCGGGGGGACGGGCGGCGAGACGGTCCGGCGGGCGGCGCCGGCAGCGGCGGGCGGCCGGGGTGTGGGGGTGTGGCGGCAGCACCGCCACGACGAGCGAGGCGGCGAGGACCGCGACGGCGGCCGGGGTGCGACCGGCCCCGCCGGCCAGCAGGCCGACGGACACCACGCCGAGCAGGCGTACGGCGACCTCCCGGACCGCGTTGCGCCGGGCCCGCTCGGGCGGTACACCGTGCTCCAGCCAGAGCCGGAGCCGGTCGAACGACCAGGCGGTGACCCAGCCGAACGCGGGACGGAAGGCGAGGTCGACCAGGCGGCCCACCGGTCCCCAGCGGGGGGTGTAGGTGTAGCCGGTCAGGAACCGCACCCCGGCCGGGCCGGGCACGTAGCGCCAGTAACCCGAGCCCACGGCGATCAGCGAGCGCGGGTCGTCCGAGCCGAAGCGCAGCGCGGAGGTGCGGGTGCCGTCCGGGCGGGACCGCTCCCCGGCGTGCACCCCCCAGCCGCCGACCGACACCCCGGGAACCACCGTCGTCGCGTACCGGAACCGGGCCGGCGTGCTGCCGGGGACCGGGTCGATCCGGCCGAAGCGGGCATCCCACCGACGGTGGGCCCCGGGGTCCTGCGTCGCTCGCCAGACATGCTCCATCGGTGCGTCGACACGTGTCTCGACATAGATGGCGCGCATGCCGGCCCCCGTTCTTGAGCGATCGCTCAAGAGGGAGGCTAGCGGCATTTGAGCGATCGCTCAATAGGGGGCGCGGGCCCGCCCGGCGGGATCCGCGAGGGGATTTCTTCTCAGCCCTCGACGAGGGTCGGCAGGTGCCGCTCGACCACCGGCAGCGCGTCGGCGACGGTGACCGGCCGGCCCAGCTCGGCGGTGAGCGAGGTGACGCCGGCGTCGCGGATGCCGCAGGGCACGATCCGGTCGAAGTACGCGAGGTCGCAGTCGCAGTTGAGGGAGAAGCCGTGCAGGGTGACGCCCCGGGCGACGCGGATGCCGATGGCGGCCACCTTGCGGGCCGGGCCCCGGTCGTCCTCGGGCACCCACACGCCGCTGCGCCCCTCGACGCGGCCGGCGGTCAGCCCGAACTCGGCGCACACGTCGATCAGCAGTTGCTCGGTGCGCCGGACGTAGGCGACCACGTCGACGGGGTCGGGCAGCCGCAGGATCGGGTAGCCGACCAGCTGACCCGGACCGTGCCAGGTGATCTTGCCGCCCCGGTCCACGTCCACGACGGGCGTGCCGTCCATCGGACGGTCCCACGGCTCGGTGCGCTTGCCGGCGGTGTAGACGCTCGGGTGCTCCAGCAACAGCACCGTGTCCCCGCGCTCGCCGGCCACCACGGACTCGTGCAGCCGTCGCTGCTCGTCCCAGGCGGCCTGGTAGTCGAGGACACCGGCGCGGACGGCCGTCAGGCCGGAGGTCGTGGCGGTCACGCTGCAAGCCTAGACCCGTACCGGCCGGTCACCCCTGCTCACGACTGCGGTACCCGCCACACCCACACGTCCTCGACCCGCTGCGGCTCGCCGAACAGGACGGTGGCGGTACGCCGGATCGCGTCCTCGTCGACCGGCCACTTGGCCCCGTGCACCTCGTCGGCGAGCACCAGCGTCTCGATCCGCCAGTGGCGCACGTCCTCCCGGACCACGGCGACCGTGCCGGCGGTGATGATGGGCACCAGGCCGGTCCGGCCGGCCTGGTCCATCAGGTCGCTCAGCAGCCGGCGCGGCGGGCCGATCTGGCCCCGGCCGTCCGGGCCGCCGGGGCCGAGGAAGAACCCGGCCGGGATGGTGAACTCGCCCTGCTGGTGCGCGAGGGCGTACGCCTGCCAGCGCTGCCCGTCCGGGTACACGTCCAGGGTCAGGGGCAGCGGGGTGAGCACGCCGCCCGGGGAGACGTACTCCGTCCAGGTGCCGGAGGTGATGAACTTCGGGATCGGCTCGCGCTCGACGGTCAGCAGCGGCATCGGCAGCAGCGGCAGCAGCGCCGCCGCGAACCCCGCGCCCCACGCCAGCCGCGCGGGCCGCCGCCGGGGTGGGTGGGCGCGGAGCTGGTCCACCGCGTACGCCAGCAGCACCCCGATGACCGGTGCCACCACGAGGGCCAGCCGGGCGGGCAGGGCGGCGTTCACCACCGGCAGGTGCCCGAGAAGGTCGAACGGCAGCGGCAGGTCGACCCGGCGGCCCTCGACCTTCGCCACCGGCCCGAAGGAGAGCACCGCGAAGGTCACCGCGACGACGCCCAACGCCCACAGGGTGGCCCGACGGCCGGGCGCGGCCCGGCGCCACAGCAGCACGAAGGAGGCGACCGTCAGCACCAGCAGCGGGTAGCCGAAGAACGAGTTCTCCTCGGTCGGATTCGGGGCGAGTTGGGTCCCCAGCCCGGCCTCGCCGGCGAGGGACCGGCTCGGAAACGCCCCGTACGCGGCGACGTCCTCGGAGTGGATCACGGCGTCGAAGCCGGTGCCGTGGAAGCGCTGCGGGCCGGCGAAGTGCAGCCACAGCGGGTACGCCAGCAGCACGCCGGCGGTCACGGCGGTCACCGCGAGCCCGCCCAGGAAGCCGGGCAGCACCGCCCGCGCCTCATCCCGGGTGGCCGGGTGCAGCGCCCACACGGCGACGAAGACGCCGAGCGCCAGGGCGGTGAAGAAGAGCCCCTCGGCCGCGATGGAGAACGCGACCGCGACCAGCACGCCGAGGATCACCCCGTCGCGCAGCCGGTGTTCCGGGCGGCGCAACGCGAACACCCGCCAGATCAGCAGCGGCACCAGCCAGCCGGCGGTCCAGTTCAGGTGGGCGTTGGCGTGCGAGACCATGCCGGGGGAGAAGCCGATGAACAGCCCGCCCACCCCGGCGGCGAGCCCGCCCAGGCCGAACTGCCGGGAGAGCAGCCAGTACCAGGCCAGCGCGGTGGCGGCGAGGTTGAGGGTGAGGATCACCAGGAAGGTGGCCGGCGGCCCGATCAGGTACGTCAGCGGCGCGAAGACCACCGCGTACACGGTGATCGAGGTGTTGACCGCGAGGTTGACCCCGTCCGGGACGTTGATCAGGTACGTGAAGAGCGGGTTCTCGCCGTGGGTGAGCGCGTGGCCGCCGAACGCCAGCAGCCACTCGAAGAGCGCCTGGTCGCTGGAGTTGACCGTGATGGCGCGGCCGTTCGGGTCCCGCCAGAGGCCGCTCGTCACCCAGACGGCCAGGGCCAGCGCGGCCAGCACCACGACCAGGTCGGCCCGGCGGTCGCGGACGGCACGGGGCACGGAGGCCGGCGAGGGAGCCAGGGACGGGGAGGTCGGCACGCAGCGGACGTTACCAACCGGATCTGGACACGCCCGGCAGACGTGCAAGGAAGGGCCCGCCGTTAACGCCTCGCGTTGTGGAAGGGCCCCCGCTTAACCCGCCGGACCCGCACGCACACCTCGACAACGACGAATGTGTGACCGTGGCCCATGTCACATGACTGACACGCCGACGTAACGTCGCGGCAACTCGCGGGTGACCCAGTTCACATTCCCCGACAGGAGGCCCCCGTGCGCCGCAACCCCACCATCTTCGCCCGGCTGGCCGGCGCGGCAGCCGGGCTCGTCCTGGCCGCCGCGGCGGTCGTCGCCGTGTCCGCCCCCGCCCAGGCCGCCAGCCTGACCCAGGTCACCGGGTTCGGTTCGAACCCCGGCAACCTTTCCCTGTACGCCTACCGCCCCGACAACCTGCCGGCCAACGCCCCCGCCGTGGTGCTCCTGCACGGCTGCACCCAGAACGGCCCCGGCTACTTCAACGGCACCGGCTGGCAGAAGTACGCCGACCAGTGGAAGTTCACCGTCCTCGTCGCCCAGCAGTCCAGCGCCAACCAGGGCAACTCCTGCTTCAACTGGTTCGTCGAGGGCGACATCAAGCGCGGCCAGGGCGAGGCGCTGTCGATCAAGCAGATGGTCGACTACGCCAAGACCAACTACGGCACCGACGCGGGACGTGTCTTCGTCAGCGGGCTCTCCGCCGGTGGGGCGATGAGTGCGGTCATGCTCGCCACCTACCCGGACGTCTTCCGCGCCGGCTCGGTCATCGCCGGCCTGCCGTACCGCTGCTCGCCGCCGGCCACGACCTCCACCTGCCAGTACAGCGGGGTGGACAAGACCCCGGCCGCCTGGGGTGACCTGGTACGCAACGCCTACCCCGGCTACACCGGCCCGTACCCCCGGGTCTCGATCTGGCACGGCACGTCGGACTACGTCGTGGTGCCCGCCAACGCCACCGAACTGCGCGACCAGTGGACCAATGTCCGGGGCGTGTCGCAGACCCCCACCAGCACCGCGTCGCTGCCCGCCAGCACCAGCCTGGAGGTGTACGGCAACAACGACGTGCGGCTTTACCGCGTCTCCGGGATGGGCCACGGCACGCCGGTCGACCCGGGTTCGGCGCAGGACCAGTGCGGCACCGCCGGGGCGTACATCCTGGACACCATCTGCTCGACGTACTACGACGCGGTCTTCTTCGGCCTGAACGGTGGCGGCACCAACCCCACCCCGACGCCGACCACCAGCCCGACGCCCACCCCGACCGCGTCGCCGACCCCCACCCCGACGACCAGCCCCACGTGCGTCACCGCCAGCAACTACGCGCACGTCACCGCCGGCCGCGCGTACGCCTCCGGCGGCTACGCGTACGCCAAGGGCTCCAACCAGCGGATGGGCCTCTACAACACCTTCTACACCAGCACCCTCAAGCAGACCGGCCCCGGCTACTGGGTGATCGGCTGCTGACCCACCACACCGACCCGGCGCGGCGTCCCATCGTCGGGTGCTGTTAAGAAGGGCCCCCTGCTCTACGCCAGGCGTTAACAGGGGGCCCTTCCTTACTCCGTCAGGGCGGCGTGCAGGGCGCTGGACAGGTCGGGGTGGCGGTAGGCGAAGCGGGCCCTCGTCAGCACGCCCGGCAGCACCCGGGTGCTCGCGAGGGCGTCCTGCGCGAAGCCACCGAGCGCCACCCTCAACGCCAGGGCCGGGATCGGGATGACCGCCGGCCGGTGCAGCTGTCGAGCCAGTTCCCTGGTGAACTCGGCGTTGGTCACCGGTGCGGGCCCCACCATGTTGACCGGGCCGGCCAGGTCGTCCCGGTCGATCAGGAACCGGGTCGCGTCCAGCCAGTCGGTCATCGAGATCCAGGGCAGCCACTGCCGGCCGCTGCCGAGCCGCCCGGCGATGCCCAGCCGGAACGGCAGGAGCTGCGGCTTGAGCAGCCCGCCGTCGCGGTGCAGGGGCAGGCCGGTGCGCAGCCGCACCACCCGTACGCCCGCGTCCTCGGCCGGCCGGGTCGCGGCCTCCCACACCCGGCACACGTCGGCGAGGAAACCCTCGCCCGCCGGGGCGTCCTCCTCGACCGACCGGTCACCGGTGTCGCCGTACCAACCCACCGCCGAGGAGTTCAGCAGCACCGTCGGCCGGTCGGCGGCCGGCAGGCCCGCGATCGTGACCGCCAGCGTGGTGGTGGTGTCGACCCGGCTGGTCCGGATGAGCTGCTTGTACTCGTCGGTCCACCGCTTGTCGCCGACACCCGCGCCGGCCAGGTTGACCACGGCGTCGGCCTCCGTGACCACCGCCGGGTCGAGCTGACCGGCGGACGGGTTCCACTGCCGTTCGTCGGGAGTGCGCGGTGCCCGCCGGACCAGCCGGACGACGTGGTGCCCGTCCGCGGTGAGCCGGTCGACCAGCCGGGTGCCGAGGAAGCCGGACGCGCCGGCCATGAGGATCCGCATGCCCCTATCTTCGGCCACCCGGCCGGATTTGGATGCGGTGCGCGGCATGAGCACCCACCTGTCGCCTGCGTCCGGCGGCCGTCGGCGGCGGTCGGCCGGTGGCGGCGGTGAGTGGAACACCATGCACGTCAAGGCGCTGCGGAGACAGCCATGGTGTTCCACTCACCGGTGGCGTCCGCCGGTCGGTAGGGCCGAGTCTCCTCAGGGCGCGGGCGGACGCCGGGTCCGGACGCCCCTCGCCGGGCGTCGGGCCGCGGCCGGCGGGCACCCTCGCGCGGTCAGGCCGTCGCCGGGGCGGCGCGCAGGTCGGCGAGGAGTGTTTCCACCTCGGCGAAGGCCGCCTCCGGCAGCGGACCGTACGCCAGCGTGCCGACGTTCTCCTCCGCCTGGGCCACCGTGCGGCAGCCGGGGATCGGCAGCGTCCGCGGGCTGCGCGCCAGCAGCCAACCGAGCGCGCCCTGGGCGAGGGTGCGCCCGTCGGCGGTGAGGACCTCGCGGACCCGCGCCACCCGGTCGGCCCACTCGGCGTCCGGCACGCCGTCGGTGAACCAGGGCAACCACTCGGGGGCCACCGCGCGCACGTCGTCACGGCCCCGGACCGCCGGAGAGCCCTGGTACCGGTCGGTGAGCAGGCCCATGGCCAGCGGTCCCCGGTTGAGGCTGGCCAGGTCGAACTCGTCGCAGACGGCGAGCATCGCCGCGTTGTCCCTCAGCACCGACTGGTCGTGCTGGATCGCGGCGCAGTGCCGTCCCGCTGCCGCGAACGCCCGCGCCGACTCCGGGTCGTCGGTGCTCCAGCCGTACGCCCGGATGCTGCCCTCGGCGACCAGGTCCTCCAACGTGTCGACCAGGTCGAGCGCCTGCGGCGCCGGCAGCGCGTTGACGTGCAGCTGGTACAGGTCGACGTGGTCGGTGCCGAGCCGGCGCAGCGAACCCTCCAGGCTCCGCCGCGCGTACTCGGGGCTGGCGTCCGTGCCGGTGGCCTGACGGGTGGCCTCGTCGGTCGGGTAGCCGAACTTGGTGGCGATCACCACCCGGTCGCGGCGTCCCGCCAGGGCGCGGCCGAGGACCCGCTCACTGTGCCCCGCGCCGTAGTTGCTGGACGTGTCGAAGAGGGTCACCCCCAGGTCGAGCGCCCGGTGGATGGTGCGCACCGACTCGTCGTCGTCGACCTCGCCCCAGCCGAGCGGCTGGTCACCCTCCCAGAACGGTCCGCCGATCGCCCAGCAACCCATGCCGAGCGCGCTGACCTCGATGCCGCTGCGTCCCAGTGTCCGTGTCGTCCTCATGCGTACAGCCTTCAGCCTGGAGTGCGCTCCAGGTCAAGCACTAGCCTGCGGACATGTACGCACGCCGGGAGGGCGAGCACACCAGCGCCGACCGCCGGGCCCCTGTTGGAACGGCACGCCGCCCGGGTGGAGGAGCAGATGCGCCTGCTCGAGCGCCAGTACGACCACCTCCGGGAGAAGATCCGCTTCTACGAGCGGCTCGCCTGAGCGTCCGCGGCGAGGCGGCCGAGGACCGGGGTGAGCGGATCGAGCGCGTCGCGGCGTACGACGAAACGGGTGATGCCCCAGCGGCGTTCGTGCGCGGCGACGGCCGCGACGATCTCGTCCTCGGTGCCGATCAGCACGTACGGCGTGGCGAGCAGTTCCTCCACCGTCAGGCCGGTGTCCCGGGCGGTGGATGCGGCGGCGGCCTCGGCGTCGTCGGTGACCACCACCTGCTGCACCAGGGCCTCCAGCACGGGCGGGGTGGCCCGGCCCGCCGCGCCCGCCGCCACCTGCGCCACCTGCGCCTCCGTGTCGGCCTCCCGCCAGCGGACCTCGTGGGCGTACCCGTCGGGGAGCGTGCGCCCGAGACCGGCGAGCCCGACGACGTCGGCGTGGGCCCCCGCCCACCGCAGCAGCCGGGAGTTCGCGGTGCCGATGGTCAGCGGGATCCGGGCCTGGACGGGCCGGGGCCGGTCCAGCCGTGCGCCGCGCATGACCAGGTCCGGCGTGTCGACGGTGACCTCCTCGCCGTCGAGCAGGGCGCGCACGGCCTCGGCCACGGCCACGCACCGGCGTACGCGGCCCGCCACGTCCGGGCGCTCCCGGCCGACGGCCCGCCACTCGGCCGGGGTGTGCCCGGCGCCCAGACCCAGCCGGGCCCGCCCCCCGGACACCAGGTCGAGCGTGGCGACGTCCGCGGCGAGCAGGGCCGGCTCACGGACGCCGGCGTTCGAGACGTACGACCCGAGGCCCAGCCTGCTCGTCACCGCCGCCGCGGCGGCGAGGGTGACGAACGGCGACGCCACCGCCCCCGGATGGTCGGCGGCGAACAGGGCGTCGAAGCCGGCCGCCTCCGCCCGGCGGGCCAGGTCCAGCCAGTCGGCGGCGTCGGTGGGGGAGGCCTGGAGCGAGAAGGTCGTCACCCGTCCCAGCCTGCCGTCGGCGCGGTCCGGCGGCGAGCCCGCGCGGGCCGTTTCTGCTACCGGCAGATCAGCGGTCCTCGGGTGGCAGCGGGACCCCGAGCAGCTCCTCGGTGCGGCCGTCCTCCAGCGCGTTGAGGGCCGCGGTCAGCTTCTTCTCCTCGTAGAGGAAATGGGTCTCCAGCAGCGCGGCGAGCGTGTCCAGCTCGTTGCGGACCTCCTCGACCGGGTGGCGGGAGCCGAGCAGGTCCTCGACCCGACGCAGCGCGGCCTCGACGAGCCGGTGGTCGGCCTCCAGCTCGCGCAGCACCGGCCGCAGCTCCGGCACCTGCGCGGCGAGCACCCGGAACGCCCCGGTGTCCTCGCCGGTGTGGTGCCGGGTCAGGCTCGCGCAGAAGGCCAGGCAGTGGGCCCGCAGCTCCCGAGGGCGTACGCCGGGGCCGTCCCCGTCCAGGCTGTCGCGGATGCGGTCCAGCTCCTCGCGGAGCCAGAGGTGGATCTCGACGAGGTGGTGGCCGAGGGCGCGCAGGCGCCCGTACGGCGGGGGTGGTGGCATGTGGTTCCCATGCGGTCGCGCGCCTCCGTGCCCTCGGCGGTCTCCGTGCCGGGTACACCGCGACGCTTCCGCCAACCTACGCGAGCACGCCCCGACGGTGGGGGCGTCAGGTCGAGGGGTCCTCGGGGGGCTTCTCCTTCCAGCGCGCGCGCCACGCCGCCTCGTGCGTCTCGTGGGTGGTCCGCTCCTCGAAGACGACCGCGTGCAGGGCCCGCCGCCCCTCGGCGAAGACCACCACCTCCGCCGCGACGAGCCCGACGCAGATCGCGGTGAGCAGGCCGAGGGTGGCGAGCCCCGGCAGGTGCATGCCGACCGGGATGGCGGCGAGGAGCAGCAGCACCGTGACGACCCGGGTCCACGACACCGTCCGCAGGGTGCGCAGCTGGAACAGCATGTTCGCCGACAGGAAGCAGGCCACCCCGCCGAAGAGCAGCGGCACGGCCGGCCCGTGTGCCGGCTCGGCGATCGGGATCTTCGGGTCGGCGATCTCGTGCACGATCTCCTCGGCGCCCAGGGCGAACAGGATGATGCCGGCGATCATCGGCAGGTACAGGTAGGCGTACGCGTCGCGGGCCATCGCCACCCGTGGCCGGCCCTCCGCGGCGTGCAGGGCGATCCGCGCGGCCGGCCCGATCATGTCGTAGTGCGCCCACCAGAGGGCGGCGGTGAAGACGATGCCGAGGACGGCCGCGGTGACCGCCGACCAGGTGGGTGGCTGGCCGAGGAGGTTGCTGCCGACGCCGACGGAGATGACCGACTCGCCCAGGGCGATGATCAGGATGAGGTCGTACCGTTCGGTCCAGTGCTCGGCCGAGGTGATCCCCCAGCCCCAGGTGCCGGCGATCAGCCCGGTGGCGTACTGGAGCACCACGACCGCCAGCCACAGCATGTCCCGGACCATGGTGGCCTGGCCCGGATCGTCGATCCGCGGGGGCACCAGCGCCGCCGCGGCCAGCAGGAGGGTGCTGACGAAGATCTCCGGGGTGAAGTGGCGCAGCTGCCGGCGCTCGTCCGGGCTGTCCTGCACCATGTGCAGGTAGAGCACGAGGTGCACGGCGCGGATCACCACGTAGCTGATCGCCACCACCGCCGGCCCGGCCGCCCCCGCGCGCGGGTCACCGAATGCCTGGGGCAGGGCGAGCGCGAAGCAGAACAGCGCCGCCATGCCGATCACCATCAGCACCGGCACGAACCCGACGCCGAGCCGGACCCGGGTGGCGACCACGCTGTGGATCACCCAGCACCACCAGAGCACGGCGAGCACCAGCATCGCGTGCAGGAGCTGCCGGCCGTTGATGTCCATGGCGGTGGCCCGCGTGATGATGAAGAACGAGAAGACGAAGACCAGGTCGAAGAAGACCTCGAACTTGTCCACCCGGGCGCCGGGGGCGACGGCGACGGCGGGCCCCAGCCGACTGCGCCACCGGAGACCGCCCACCGACCCACTCTCTCAGCGGGTCGCGCGGGGTGGGCCCGAATCGGGTCAGCCGGTGGAGACGCTCGGGTCCTGACCGGGTACGCGAGAGGGGCGCCCCGTCCGGGACGCCCCTCTTGTCGTACGCGGTGCTACAGGCCCAGCTCGGCCTCGAAGTTGCCGGCCTCCAGGCGCTCCTTGATCGTCGACAGGAAACGAGCGGCGTCGGCGCCGTCGATCAGGCGGTGGTCGTACGACAGGGCCAGGTAGATCATCGACCGGACGGCGACGACCTCACCCAGGTCCGGGTCGTTGACCACGACCGGCCGCTTCACCACGGCACCCGTGCCGAGCATCGCCGACTGCGGCGACGGCACGATCGGGGTGTCGAAGAGCGCGCCCCGGCTGCCCGTGTTGGTCAGCGTGAAGGTCGCGCCGGCGATCTCGTCCGGGCTGATCTTGTTGGTCCGGGTGCGCTCGGCCAGATCGGCGACCCGCTTGGCGATGCCGCCGAGGTTGAGGTCGCCGGCGTTGTGGATGACCGGCACCAGGAGACCGCGCTCGGTGTCGACCGCGATGCCGAGGTGCTCGGCCTCCGGGTAGGTGATGGTCCCGCCCGCCAGGTCCATCCGGGCGTTGACGATGGGATGGGTCTGCAGCGCCTCGACGGCGGCGAGGGCGAAGAACGGCAGGAAGGACAGCTTGACGCCGTGCCGCTGCACGAAGGAGTCCTTCGCCCGCGCCCGCAGCTTGGCGATCCTGGTGACGTCCACCTCGACGACCGTGGTGAGCTGCGCCATCTCGTGCAGCGACTCGTGCATCCGCTTGGCGATGGCCGCACGGATCCGGGGCAGCTTCTCGGTCGTACCGCGCTTGGTGCTCGGCTGCGGCTTCGCCGCCGGCTGGGCCGGGGCCGCCGCCGCGGCGGGTTGCTGCGGCGCCGGGGCGGCCTTCGCCGCCTTGGCCTTCTCGGCCGCGTCCAGCACGTCCTGTTTGCGGATCCGGCCACCGACGCCGGTGCCGTTGACCGACGACAGGTCGACGCCGTGCTCGCCGGCCAGCTTGCGCACCAGCGGGGTCACGTAGCCGGCGGCCTCCTCGCCACCGCCGGAGACCGGGGCGGTCGGGCGCTGCGGGGTCGTGGTCGGCGCGGCCGGCTGGGCGGCCTGCTCGGCCTTGACCGGCTCGGCGGCGACCTCGGCCTCCGCGGCCGGCTCGTTGTACGACAGGCCCGGGGTCGGCTCGGACACCGACGGCTCCGGCTTCGCCTCGGCCTTCGGCTCCGGCTTGGGCTCGGGCTTCGGTTCCGGCTTCGCCTCGGGCTTCGGTTCCGGCTTGGGCTCGGGCTTCGCCTCGGCCGGGGCCGCGACGGCGGCGCCGATGACGGCCAGCTCGGCGCCGACCGCGGCGGTCTCGTCCTCGGGAACCTTGATCTCGAGAACGGTGCCCGCGACCGGCGACGGGATCTCGGTGTCCACCTTGTCGGTGGAGACCTCCAGCAGCGGCTCGTCCACCTCGATGGTGTCGCCGACCTGCTTCAGCCAGCGGGTGACCGTACCCTCGGTGACGCTCTCACCGAGGGCCGGCATCGTCACCGGGGTGCCGCCGCCCGACGGCGTCGGAGCGGCCTGCGCCTCGGCCTTCGGGGCCTCGGGGGCCTCGTCCTGCGCGACCTGGTCGGCGGTGCCCTCGGCGGCGGCCGTCGGCTCCGCGGCCGGCTCGACCTGCTCGGCCGGCTCCTCCTGCGGGGCCTCGCCGCCGCCGGCCGCGCCGCCCTCACCGTCGATGACGGCCAGCTCGCTGCCGACCTCGGCGGTCTCGTCCTCGCCCACCACGATCCGGGTCAGCACGCCGGCCGCGGGGGACGGGATCTCGGTGTCGACCTTGTCGGTCGACACCTCGAGCAGCGGCTCGTCGACCTCGACGGTGTCGCCCTCCTGCTTGAGCCAGCGCGTGACGGTGCCCTCGGTGACGCTCTCGCCGAGCCGGGGCATGGTGACCGATACCGGCATCTTCCAAAACTCCTTCAGTCCCTGGTGCGATCTCGCCCGTCTGCCGCCGGACGCCGCGGAATCAGTTCTCGATCAGGCGTGCGCGTGCAGCGGCTTGCCGGCGAGGGCCAGGTGCGCCTCGCCCAGGGCCTCGTTCTGCGTCGGGTGGGCGTGCACGAGCTGCGCCACCTCGGCCGGGTACGCCTCCCAGTTGTAGATGAGCTGGGCCTCACCGACCTGCTCACCGACCCGGGCGCCGACCATGTGCACGCCGACGACCGGCCCGTCGGAGACGCGCACCAGCTTCACGAAGCCGGTGGTCTTGAGGATCTGGCTCTTGCCGTTGCCGCCCAGGTTGTAGTTGTAGGTCTTGATCTTGTCGGCGCCGTACTGCTCCTTGGCCTTCGCCTCGGTCAGACCGACCGACGCCAGCTCCGGGTCGGAGTAGGTGACCCGCGGGATGCCGGCCTCGTCGATCACGGCGGGGTTCTGGCCGGCGATCTCCTCGGCGACGAAGATGCCCTGCTGGAAGCCGCGGTGGGCGAGCTGGAGGCCGGGCACGATGTCGCCCACGGCGTAGACGTTCGGCACGCTCGTGCGCAGCCGCTCGTCGGTCAGCACGTAGCCGCGGTCCATCTTGACGCCCTGCTCCTCGTACCCGAGGTTGGCGGTGTTCGGGCCCCGGCCGACCGCGACCAGCAGCAGCTCGGCCTCGACCGTCTCGCCGCCGGAGATGGTCAGCCGGACGCCGTTGTCGGTCTTCTCGACCTTCTCGAACGGCTTGCCGACCTTGAAGTTGATCTTCCGCTTGCGGAAGGCCCGCTCCAGCGCCTTCGACGACTCCTCGTCCTCGGCGGCGACCAGCCGGGGCAGTGCCTCGACGATCGTCACGTCCACGCCGAAGGACTTCCACACGCTGGCGAACTCGACGCCGATCACGCCACCGCCGAGCACGATCGCCGACGCCGGGACCCGGTCCAGGGTCAGGGCGTGGTCGCTCGTCAGGATCCGCTCGCCGTCGATCTCCAGGCCGGGCAGGCTCTTCGCGTACGAACCCGAGGCCAGGATGATGTTGCGACCGGTGTAGCGCTTGCCGTCGACCTCGACGGTGTTCTTGGCGACCAGCTTGCCGGCGCCGGCCACGAAGGTGATGTTCTTCGCGCCGCCGACGAGGCCCTGCAGGCCCTTGTAGAGACGGGCGACCACGCCGTCCTTGTACGAGTTGACGGCGGTCATGTCGATGCCGTGCAGCTCGGCCTTCACGCCGAACTGCTCCGACTCGCGGGTCTGGTCGGCGATCTCCGCCGCGTGCAGCAGCGCCTTGGTGGGGATGCAGCCGTTGTGCAGGCAGGTGCCCCCGAGCTTGCCCTTCTCGATCAGGGCCACGGAGAGGTCCAGCTGGGCGGCACGCAGCGCCGCCGCGTAGCCGCCGCTGCCACCTCCGAGAATGACGATGTCGAAGGTCGCTTCGTTCGGCTCGCTCACGTCCAACTCCCAGGTCGCGTCGCTGCATCGGGGGTTACGGCGGAGTAACAGACACACCCCACCTCGGTCATCTTGTCACCACCGGCCGCAGCCCGCGTACCGAGGTGCCCAACGACACGTCGTCGACACGTACGCTTGTCACCGGCTTCGATGACGCGGTGTGTGGGGAGACGACCGGTGGGACTGTTCCGACGACGGAAGAAGGCGGGCGCGGTCAGCCTGGACCGGGCGGCCGACCGTGCCGATCTGGACCACCTCGAGACCTTCGTCCGGACCCGACGGGGCGTCGAGGCGTTCATCGAACCCCGCACCACGGTCACCGAGACCACCGTCATGCTGATCGCCGACGACGGGGAGTGGACCCGCCGCCGCGTCGACGGGCCGGACGGGGCGCGGCGCTTCGCGTACCGGGTGGGCATCCCGGTCTACGACGTACGCCTGGTCGGGTACCCGCAACGCATGCGGGACTACAACGAACGCCGCAAGCGCCGCCCCGAGCTGTTCTGAAACGGCGGACGGGGCGCCCGGCAGGGGCGCCCCGTCCGTTCCGCGTACGCCTCAGCCGTTGGCGACCACGTCGTCGATCAGCTGGAGCAGCGTGCGGACCGGGACGCCGGTGCCGCCCTTGGTCCAGTAGCCGGTCGCCTCACCCGAGTGGTAGCTCGGGCCGGCGATGTCGATGTGCGCCCACGCCACGTCCTCGCTGACGAACTCGCGCAGGAACACCCCGCCCTGGAGCATGTGCCCGGCCCGGTCCATCCCCGCGTTGACCTGGGAAATGTCCGCGACGTCGGACTCCATGCCCTTGCGCACGTCATCCGGCAGCGGCATCGGCCAGGCCGGCTCGCCGACCGCGTCGCCGGCCGTCCGGACCCGCTCGCAGACCTCCGGGGTGCCCATCACGCCGGCGATGCGCTTGCCGAGCGCGACGACCTGGCCGCCGGTCAGGGTGGAGGTCTCGAAGAGGTAGTCGCAGCCGTCCGCGCAGGCCCGCGCGATCGCGTCGGCCAGGACCATGCGGCCCTCGGCGTCGGTGTTGAGCACCTCCACCTTCTTGCCGTTGAACATGCTGATCACGTCTCCCGGCCGGTACGACGAGCCGGACGGCATGTTCTCGGCCATCGGCAGGTACGCGGTGACCGGCACCGACGGCTTCAGCGCGGCGACCGCCAGCATGGTGGCGGCGACCGCGGCGGCGCCGCCCATGTCGGACTTCATCTCCCACATGCCCTGCGCCGGCTTGATCGAGATGCCGCCGGTGTCGAAGGTGATCCCCTTGCCGACCAGCGCGACCCGCTTGCCGGTGCCGCCACCCGCCGGCGTGTAGCTGAGCTTCACCAGGCGCGGCGGGGCCTCCGAGCCCTGCCCGACGGCGATGATGCCGCCGTAGCCGCCGGCGGCCAGGGCCGCCTCGTCGAGCACCTCGACGTCCAGCCCGGCCTCCCGGGCGGCGGTGGCCACGGCGTCGGCGAACGCCGGCGGGCGCAGCTCGTTCGGGGCGGTGTTGACCCAGTCCCGGGTGAGCCGGACCGCGTCGGTGACGGCCCTGGCCCGGGCGACCTCGGCCGTCGCCGTGGCGTCCGCGACGTCCGGCACGGCCACCAGTACCTCGGCGACCGGCTCCCGCCGGGCCGGCTGCGGGCGGGTCTTGTAGCCGGCGAAGCGGTACCCGCCGAGCAGCGCGCCCTCGGCCACCGCGCGCAGCGCGGCGGGGGCGTCGGTGTCGTCGGGCAGCGGCAGGGCGAGCGCCACCCGGCCGGCGCCGGCCAGGGCGCGGACGGCGGCGCCGGCGGCCCGGCGCAGGGTCTCCGGCGCCGGTGCGGCGCCGGTCGGCTCGGGGCCGAGGCCGACCGCGGCGATGACCGGAGCGGTGACGGTGCCCAGGGTCGCGAGCTTGATCACCTCGCCGGGGCCGCCGGTCGCGCCGAGCAGCGCCAGCGTCTCGGTCAGCCGGCCGTCGAAGGCGGCGGCGATGCTCTCCGCGCCGCTGGCCAGCAGAAGGGTCCCGGCGAGGCCGCTGGTGGCGTCCTGCTCTCCGGTCTGGCTGTGCACGCCGATCACGATGGCGTCGACGGCGAGCTCGGCGGGGTCGCTGTCGACCAGGCTCAGGGTGGTGCTGGGCGATGTCACTGAAGCTACTCCGGGCGGGCCGGGCCGGTCGCGTCGTCGCGTACCGGCGGTGAAGGTCTCCGGCGGACGGTACCTGCCGGACGTCTGGCTGTCCCGCCGACTTCTTCGGCGGGTCCCGCCGATGCTAACCAGCCGTTCAGGTCCCGGTAAGTTGCCACCCATGACCGACGTGACCACCGACGCCGCCGCGACCCGGCTGCGCCGATCCCCGCTGCACGAGCGGCACACCGCCGCCGGCGCCAAGTTCGCCCCGTTCGGTGGCTGGGAGATGCCCCTGGAGTACGCCGGCGGCGGAGTGCTCAAGGAGCACACCGCGGTACGGACCGGCGTGGGTGTCTTCGACGTCTCCCACCTCGGCAAGGCACGGGTGTCCGGGCCGGGCGCGGCGGAGTTCGTCAACGCCTGCCTCAGCAACGACCTGCGCCGGATCGGGCCGGGCCGGGCGCAGTACACCCTCTGCTGCGACGACGCCACCGGCGGCGTGGTGGACGACATCATCGCCTACCTGCACGCCGAGGACCACGTCTTCCTCATCCCGAACGCCGCGAACACCGCCGAGGTCGTGCGTCGGCTGCGCGCCGCCGCGCCGCCGTCGGTCACCGTCACCGACGAGCACGAGGCGTACGCCGTCCTCGCCGTGCAGGGACCCCGCTCGGCGGACCTGCTCGGCGCCCTGGGCCTGCCGACCGAGCACGGGTACATGAGCTTCTCCACCGGGACGGTGGCCGGCGCGGAGCTGACCGTCTGCCGCACCGGCTACACGGGCGAGCTGGGGTACGAGCTGGTGGTGGCGGCCGAGCACGCCGTCGGTGTGTGGGACGCGCTGTTCGCCGCCGGCTCCGACCTGCGCGCCTGCGGTCTGGCCGCCCGGGACACGCTGCGCACCGAGATGGGATACCCGCTGCACGGGCAGGACCTGTCGCTGGACATCACCCCGGTGCAGGCCCGCTCGGGCTGGGCCGTCGGCTGGGACAAGCCGGCCTTCTGGGGCCGCGACGCGCTGCTCGCCGAGAAGGCCGCCGGCCCCCGGCGTACGCTCCGCGGCCTGGAGGCGGTCGATCGGGCCATCCCGCGCCCCGGCATGGCCGTCTTCGACGGGGACACCCGGGTCGGCACGGTCACCAGCGGCACCTTCAGCCCGACGAAAAAGCAGGGCATCGCCCTCGCCCTGGTCGACACCGCCCCGGACCTCCCCGACGGCACCGAGCTCCAGGTCGACATCCGCGGCCGCCGCGCCCCCATGCGCCTAACCCGCCCCCCCTTCGTAAACCCCTCCGTAAAGTAACCCCCTCCCGCCCCCGCCCCCGCCCCGCCCCGCCCGGTGATCAAGGGGTTTGCGTCAGGATCCGGCGGAGATCTGGCGCAAACCCCTTGATCAACAGGGTGGAGTGGGTGTGGGTGGAAGGGAGGGGGGTGGGGGTGGGGGTTAGACGGGGGGTGGGGGGCGTTCGCCGGCGTCGAGGACCGCTTGGGTCCAGCCGCCTTCGATGACGCCGGTGCCGTCGAGGACGGCCCAGTCGACCACGTCGCTCGCCTCCACGACGACCGGCGAGCCGATCCGGACGGTGGGGTCGGTGTTGGCGTCGCTGGAGCTGGCGCACTCGATCCGCTCCGGGACCTCCCACGAGGTCACCCCCGCCCACACGAACTCGGGGCCCTCGTCGCCGGGCAGGCCGTACTTGACCACCAGCTGCGTCTCCGGCGGGAGCGCGCCGGCGAGGAAACGCGCCCGGATGTCACCCAGCCCTTCGCGGGCCGTCGCCACCGCCCTGCTCATCGCGTCGCCGGAGCGCGCGTACCGCACGTCGGGCTGGATGCCGGAGAAGAGCGTGGCGCAGGCGGTGGCGTAGTAGCGCCCGTCCGGCCCCGGATGCCCGGCCGGTGGGCGCAGGCTGAGGAAGGAGTCGGCCTCCGGATCGGTGGCCGGGTCCAGCTCCAGGCGCAGCAGCACCGGGGCGGTCGCGCCGTGCTGCTCCGGGTTGCCGTACGCGACCGCGATGTCGTGCCCGGTCACCGTCGCCAGCACCGGCAGCTGCACGAATGCCGGCACCTCCTCGCCGGACAGGCCGTCGGTCCAGTCCCGCAGCAGCCGGCGCGCCGCGCCGGTCATGACCGCGCCCCAGGCCCGGGTCAGGTGGTCCGGCACGCCCTGGGTCTGCAACTCCAGCAACCCGAAGCGGCGCAGGCCCTTGGTGGTGAACCAGAGGCCCTCGGCGTCCGACGAGTACGGCACCAGCACCCAGTCGACCAGCCGGATCCGCCCGTCGGCGTCCGGCAGGGAGCTCAGCGCCGTCGCCGGGTCGAGGAACTGCAGGCCGAACACGTCCACGACGTCACCGCCGACGGTGTCGGCGACGGCGGCGGCCACCGCCCGCGCCGCCCACTCGTGCGCCGGCGGCCAGCCCGGCCGGTACTCGGCCTGCACCACCACCAGGTGCGTCGCCGCGGCCAGGCGGGCCAGCTGCGCCTCGGTCGCCCCGAACGCGGTGAGCAGGTCCGGCGGCAGCTCGGGGAACTCGCTGACGGGCCGGGTGTCCACGGACATCAGGGGACTGTCGAGCATCTGCTTCGCCAGCCCGAACACCGGCTCGGCCAGCCGCCCGGTGAGCCGCTCCACCGCCGTCTTCGTGCCCACCGTCGGCAGGCCGGTCATCGGGACGAGGTAGGTCGCACTCAGCGACTCCGGGACCGGTACGGGCAGGAAGTCGTCCGTGATGAGCATGTCGTCCCCCGGGGTGGCCGCGGTGCTGTCGATCCAGACGCTACCCGGCGCTCCGGGCGCCCCTCAGCCGGACAGCACCAGTCCCAGGTAGACCAGCGTGGTGACCACCTCGACGGTCGCGCCGAGCACGTCACCCGTGATCCCGCCGAGCCGGCGTACCACGTGTCGCAGCAGCCCCACCGCGACGGCGAGCGCGGCGGCGACGGCGAGCGGCCCCTGCCACGGGCGGCCCGGCACGGCCGCGAGCGCCACCAGCGCGACGCCGGCCGTCCCGGCGGTCAGCGCGACCGGCCCGACGGTGCCGGCGACCAGCGCACCGAGTCCCTCCGGCCGGGCCGCCGGCACCCCGCGCCGGCAGGCCACCGCCACGCCGAGCCGACCGGCCGCCGCGGCGGTCACCACCGCCGCGAGCGTCGCCGGCCCGGACCGACCCGCCAGGTCCGCGAGGGTCGCGGTCTGCACCAGGAGTACGACCACCAGCGCGACCACGCCGAACGGGCCGACGTCCGGCTTCTTCATGATCTCCAGCGCGGCCGCCCCCCGCCGGTACGACCCGAGCGCGTCGACGGTGTCGGCCAGCCCGTCCAGGTGCAGCCCTCGGGTGAGCAGCGCACCCGCGCCGACCGTCACGCCGGCGGCGACCAGCGGCGGCGCCAGCGCACCGAGGAGCAGCAGCACCCCGGCGAGCGCCGCCCCGAGGAGCGCGCCGACCGCCGGGGCGAGCGCCATCGCCGTACCCGCCGCCGCCCGGTCGACCCGGCCGGCGCGTACCGGCAGGGTGCTGAACGTGGTCAGTGCCAGCCGCGCCCCGTCGCCGAGCCGCGACTCAGCCGGCACGCCAGCCGGTCGGGTCCGCCGGCTCGGGTTCCGGCTCGGTGCTGGTCGGGCCCGGCCCGGCCGGCTCCGGCTCGCGGAAGTCCGGCTCGTCGGTCTCCTCCGGTTCCTCGCCGGATTCGGTTCCGCCGCCCAGCGACGGGTGCACCGGGAGCGCGGCGGTCAGCGAGAGGACCGACCGCAGCAGCGGCAGCGCGGCCAGCGCGTTGGCGCCCTCGCCCAGGTCGAGGCGCAGGTCCAGCAGTGGGGTCAGGCCCAGCACGTCCGCGGCCAGCCGGACGGCGGGGTGCCCGCCGTGGTCGGCGAGCAGGCACCAGTGCCGGGCCTGTCCGGCCAGGTCGCGGCTGACCATGCCGGCGGCCACGCCGACCGGGCCGTCCAGCATGACCGGCACCCGGCGGGCGGTCGCGCCGAGCAGCACGCCGGTCGCCACGGCGATGTCGCCGCCACCCAGCTCGGCCAGCACGTCCTTGGCGTCGCGCGGGGAGCGCCGGGTGCGGTGCAGCGCGTCGCGGACGGCGGCGCAGCGGACCATCCACGCCGCGTCGTCGTACTCGCCGGCGTCGGTGACCACCCGACCGAGCACCGTCGGCGGTTCCGCGCCGGCCGTCGCGGCCAGCACCGCCGCCGCCGCGGCCTCGGTCCCGGCGCCGCACGCCCCCAGCACCAGCAGGCGTACGCCCGCGTCGGCGGCCTGCTCGGCGAGCCGCCAGCCGTGCCGCAGCGCCGACTCGACCTGCTCCGGGGTCAGCGCCGGCTCGCTCTCGATGGGACGTGCCGTGGGTGCGTCCACCACCTGGAGGCTGGCGCCGGACTCGGCGGCGAGCCGGGCGAGCGCACCCTGTCCGGCGCGGGCCTGCCGGGCCCGCCGGGCCGACTCTCCGGAGACCGTGCCGGCGGCGGCGCCCCCGGCGTGGTCGCCGTGCACCAGCAGGACCCGTACCGAGTCCCACGGGACCGGGGTCGGGGTGCCCTGGGTGGCGGCGGCGAAGCCGACCACCCGGTCGAGCACGCCCAGACCGGCGCCGGGGACGTCCAGGGTGGCGAGGCGGTCCACGGCCTGCGGACCCGCGTACTCGTCGGGCATCGGCAGTTCCATGCCCGGCTGGATCACCAGGCCGGTGGCGACCATCGGCAGCGCCATGGTCGGGGCCGACCAGGGCGTACCGGCGTCGGCCGGCGTGGACGGCGCCGGCGGGATGGTCGGGGTGAGCACGTCCGGCAGCGCGGGGTGCTCCGGCGCGGCGTGCGCGGGCGTGGACGTGGCGCCGTTTCCCGTGGTGGCGGCCGGGCCGCCCTGGGCCGGCACGGTGACCGGGCGGGGCGCGGTGGGCTTGAGCCACGCCGGCTGGCCGGCCACCACCAGCACGACCGCGTCGCAGGCGTCCGCGACCGCCCGGTTGGCCGCACCGAGGGCGTCGGTGAACGCCCGGCCGAGCGGCGTCGTGGGCACCAGCGAGAGCCCCACCTCGGGGCTGACCAGCACCAGCTTCGCCGCGCAGTCGCGGATCGCGGTGGCCAGCTCGGCGATGGTGGCGGTGTCGTCGGCCGGCTGGTGGGCTGGGTCGAGCAGGACGGTCACCCACCCGCCCAGGTCGTCGACGAGCAGCGTCTCGTTCGGCTCGGCGGAGGCGATTACGTCCGCCAGACGGCGCGGGTCGCCGGCCGTCTCCTCGGTGGTCCAGGTCTCCGGGCGGCGGTCACGGTGCGCCGCCAGCCGGGCGGACCACTCCGCGTCGTCGGCGTCCGCGTCGGCGGCCGTGGCCACGTAGCGGACGGTGGGAGCCTCGGCGACCAGGGACTCGGCGAACTCGGACTTGCCGGACCGGATGCCGCCCAGCACCAGGACCGTGTTCCACCCGTCAACGGACATGCCCCGTACCTTAGAGCCAGCGGGCGGTGTCCCGCCTGCGAGGTGCCAGGCCGGCCCCGGCCGTCACGGTGGATCACGGACTACGCTGGCAGGGGCGTCCCGGACGGGACGGCGGCGAGGGGAGACGCGCACATGGCGTGGAGCTGGCGGTACGAGGGCACGAACGGTGAGGCGGTGGAGGGACCGGCGGAGTCGTTCGGCAGCCAGGCGGACGCCGAGTCCTGGATCGGCCAAACCTGGCGCGAGCTCGCGGCGTCCGGCGTCACCTCGGTCGCGCTCGTCGAGGACGACCGGGTGGACTACCGGATGAGCCTGCTGCCCCCGGCGGAGTGATGGCCGACGACCGCCCGGGGAGCGAGCCGCTGCTGCTCGGTGTGCCCCGGGCGGCGTTCCGGCCCAGCCCGGTCTTCCTCGCCCTGGTGGCCCTCTTCGTCACCAGCGGGGTGCTCACCTGGAACCGGTACGGCAACGTCCGGCTCGACGTGTTCCTGTTCGTCGTCTCCGGGTGGCTCGTCTCGCTCTGCCTGCACGAGTACGCACACGCGATCGTGGCGTTCCGGGCCGGCGACCGGAGCGTGGCCCACCGGGGCTACCTGACCCTCAACCCGCTGAAGTACAGCCACCCGCTGCTGTCCATCGTGCTGCCGGTGGCGGTGGTGCTGCTCGGCGGCATCGGCCTGCCCGGCGGCGCGGTCTGGGTGGACCGGCACGCGATTCCCGGGCGGCTGCGGCACACCCTGGTCAGCCTCGCCGGCCCGGCCACCAACGTGGTGTTCACGCTGGTGCTGGTCGCGGTGGTGGGGCTGGGCGCGGGCGGGAGCGGCCCGGTGGAGTTCTGGGCCGCGTTGGCCCTGCTGGCGTTCCTCCAGTTGACCGCCAGCGCGCTCAACCTGCTGCCGGTGCCCGGCCTGGACGGTGGCAACATGATCCAGCCCTGGCTGAGCCCGCCGTACCGCCGGATGTACGACCTGTTCGCCCCGTACGGCTTCATCCTGCTCTTCGCGCTGCTGTGGAACCCGCAGATCGGCGGCGCGTTCTTCGGCGCGGTCTTCGCCGTCGGCGACCTGCTCGGCCTGCCCCAGGGCCTCTACGCCCTGGGCCTGGACCTCATCCGCTTCTGGCGGTCGTGACCCCGGTCCGGCCGGCGCACAGGTCCGGCCGGACCGGGACCGGTCACGGACGCTGGGCCGGCGACTCGGTGCGCGACGGGTCGCGCTCGGTGATCGGCTCGACGATCTCGTCGATCGCCTTCAACAGGTCGGCGTCCAGCTTCACGCCGGCGGCCTTGACGTTGTCGTGCACCTGCTCGGGGCGGGACGCGCCGACGATCGCCGACGACACGTTCGGGTTCTGCAGGACCCAGGCGATCGCGAGCTGCGCCATGCTGAGCCCGGCCTGCTCGGCCAGCGGCTTGAGCCGCTGCACCCGGGTGAGCACGTCGTCGGTCAGCCACTGCGCGATGAAGCCGGCGCCCGACTTCTCGTCGGTGGCGCGGGACCCGGCCGGTGGCGGCTGACCCGGCAGGTACTTGCCGGAGAGCACGCCCTGTGCCATCGGCGACCACACGATCTGGCCGAGGCCCAGCTCCTCGCTGGTCGGTACGACCTCGGTCTCGATGACCCGCCAGAGCATCGAGTACTGCGGCTGGTTGGACACCAGCGGGATCCGCAGCTCCCGGGCGAGCCCGTGCGCCTCGCGGATCTGCGACGCCTTCCACTCGGAGACGCCGATGTAGTGCGCCTTGCCGGAGTGGACGACGTCGGCGAACGCCTCCATCGTCTCCTCCAGCGGGGTGCTGTAGTCGTACCGGTGGGCCTGGTAGAGGTCGACGTGGTCGGTGCGCAGCCGGCGCAGCGAGCCGTTGATCGACTCCATGATGTGCTTGCGGGACAGGCCACGGTCGTTGCGGCCGGGGCCGGTGGGCCAGTACACCTTGGTGAAGATTTCCAGCCCCTCGCGCCGCTCGCCCTGCAGCGCGCGACCCAGCACGTCCTCGGCGCGCGTGCCGGCGTACACGTCGGCGGTGTCGAAGGTGGTGATGCCGGCGTCCAGGGCGGCCCGGACGCAGGCGAACGCCGCGTCCTCCTCGACCTGTGACCCGTGGGTGATCCAGTTTCCGTACGAGATCTCGCTGACCATCAGGCCGGAACGGCCCAGGTGTCGGAATTCCATTCCCCGACCCTAGCCCGCCCCGATCACGGTCACCGGGTACGGCGGCTCAGAGCACGGGGTTGGTGTCGGTGAGCAGCCGCTCGATCTCCACGACGACATCGTCGGGGTTGCGGTGCACCGGGTCGATCAGTGGCCCGCCCTGCCGGTCCAGCGCGCCCCAGCGCCCGGTGCCGTCGCCGGCGAGGAACGCCACCGGGTGGACGACCAGCACCGGGTGCACCGGCGGGACGAGCAGCTTGCCGGTGCGGTCCACCACGCCCCGCCGGCCGGCCACGTCCACCACGGCCAGTCCCTCGTCGGTGAAGCCGTCGACGTACCGGCCGTCGGCCAGGGTGGTGGCGAACCCGTGGTAGCGGGTGGGCACCACGACACGGCCGGTGCGGTCGACGGCACCCCAGCCCTCCCGTCGTACCGCGGCCAGGCCGCGCCGGAACGGGCGTACCTCCGCGAAGCCCGGCGGCACCGCCACCTCTCCGGTGGTGTCGACCGCACCCCACCCGCCGGGCTCGCCCTGCGACACCCAGGCCAGGCCGTCGGAGAACGGCCGGACGACCAGGTACGTCGGCGGGAGCACCGTCTCACCGGTGAGGTCGATCAGCGCCCACCGCTCGTTGTCGACCGGACGCGCCCAGGCGACCCCGTCGCGGAACGGCTGCGCCTCCGCGTACCGGCCGGGGACCACCATCTCGCCGTCGGAGTCGGCGTAACCCCAGCGGTCGCCGTCGAGCGCCGGGACCGGGGGCCGCACCCGCTCCAGCACCTCGTCACGACCCCGGGGGTACGGCCCGAAGCCGATCTCCGTGGCCCGCTCCGCGACCGCGTCGAGGCTGAACCGGATCCGGGCGAGCAGCTCCGGGTCCCCGGCGCCCCGCAGGTCCAGCGCCCGCTCGAAGTGGTGGCACGCCTCCATCAGCCGGCCCTGCTCGTAGCAGCACCGGCCGGCGTGCTCGTGCAGCGCCGCCCGCAGCCGGTCCGGCAGCTCGTCCGAGTTGGCCTGCGCGAAGAGGCGGTCGGCCTCGGCGAAGTCGCCGCGCCAGCGCAGCACGTGGGCCAGCCGCGCCTGGGCCAGCGAGGTCCGGCGCAGCTCGCCGGTCGCCTCCGCGTACGTCAACGCCAGGCGCCCGTCGGCCAGCGCGTCGTCCAGGTCGCCGACGATCCGGGACACCACCGCCCGCAGGCTCAGCAGCCGCGCCCGGGACCGGTTGTCGACGGCCGTGCCCAGCTTCTCGGTCAGCCGGCGCCGGACGACCCGGAACTGGTCCGGCTCCTCGACCACCTCGCGCAACGTCGCCGGGTCGAGCCGCCACCGGTAGCTCGCCAGCACCTGCTCGGGGTCGCCCTGGGAGAGGTCCGGCCGTCCGGTCACCGATTCGACCGGCGATACCTCCGGCGCGGCCGACCGGGGCGGCGTCGGGTCCGCCGGGACGTTCTCGGCCGGTGTTGCCGGTACGGCCAGGGCGTGCTCGGCCGGCGCCTCCGGTACGGGCCAGGCGTTCTCGACCGGCGCGGGCGGTGCGGCCGGCGGCGCCGGGACGGGCGCACCGGGCGGTGCGGAGACCGGGCGGACCGGCGTGGTCGTCTCCTCCGGCGGGGCGGCCGGTTCCGTCGCGGGTGCCGCCGACACCGGCACGGCCGGCGCGGAGACGTGGGCGGCGTGGGCGGCGTGGTCGGCGCTCCAGGGCGCGGCCGGCGCGGGAACGTGTGGCGGCGCCGACACCGGCGCGTGCGGCGGTCCGGAGACCGGAGTATTGGACGGAACCGGAGGGCTCGGCGGCGCCGACACCGGGCGGGGAGGTGGCGCGCCCACCGCGTCGTCGGTGGCCGTGTCCTCCGGCGAGCCGGAGAACGACAGGGCCGGCCGGCCCGGCTCCGGCCATGCCGGCGGTGCGGAGACGGGCGCGACCGGCGGAGCGGAGTCGGGCCGTGCCGGAGCCGGCTCGCCCGTCGTGGCCGCCCAGGGCGCGCCGGAGACCGGGTACGCCGAGGTGAACGGGCCGGCGGGCGGTGGAGGCACCAGACCGGCCAGGTCGTCGGTGTCCGTCACCCACGGCGCACCGGATACCGGGTAGGCGGAGCCGTCCGGTGGTCCGGAGACGGGGTCCACGGTCCAGGGCGGGCCGGACGTCGGACGGGCGGGCGGTGCCGACACCGGAGCCGGCGGGGGAGTGGCCGGCGGGCCCGACACCGGACGTCCGCCGTGGTCGTCCCGGTGCGGGGACCGGTCCGGGGTGGCGTCGTCCGGGGGCGCCGAGACGGGTACGCCGAGGGTGTCCGCCGCCGGTTCGACGGTGGCGGACAGCGGCGGCGCGGAGACCGGCTCGACGGCGGCAGAGGACGGCGCGGGAGTGGCCGAGGCGTCCTCGACCGGCGCGCGCGTCGAGGGCTCCGCCGTCGGCTCGTCGGGGCGTACCGACTCCTCCGGCTCCTCGGTGGTGGGACGGGCGGGCCGGAACCAGGCGTCGACGCCCGTGCCCGGCGGCGTGGTCGTCGGTGGTGGCGGGAGCGGCGTGGACGGCGGCGGCGGGACGTACGGCCGTGGCATGCCGGGGCCGATCGGGGCCGGGCGTTCGGCGGTCGGAGCGGCGGATGTGCCGGTCGCGCCGGCACGCGGCAGTTCCACCGGGGCGGGCATGTCGTCGGCCGGAGACGCGACGACGGGTGCGGGACGGAACTCCACGCGCAGCCGGGCGGCGGGTGGGCCGGACACCGGGGACGGCTCGTCCACCGGCTCGGCCGCCTCCGCGCCGTGGCGTTGGTGCGGGAACCGGTCGTCCGCGCCGGGCGGGGGCCGCCGACCGGCGTCGACCGGCGGTCCGGAGACGGGCGTGCGCGCGGCCGGCGACACCGGCCGGTCGGGCACGGCGGGCGGTCCGGACACGGGTGCGGGCGACACCGGCCGGTGCGGTGCGGCGGGCGGTCCGGAGACGGGTGCGGGCGACACCGGCCGGTGCGGTGCGGCGGGTGGCACGGTGGAACCGCCGCGTGCCGGGGCGGGCGACACCGGCGCCCCGGAGACGGGAGCGGGGGAGACGGGTGTCCCCGGGGTGCGGGTTCCCGGGCCGTGGGGGCGCTCGTCGTAGCGGTGTGGTGGGGCGTCGTGACGGCTCCCGTGGCGGGACCGGTCGACGGGCTCGGCCGGTCGACGGTGCTCGGGACGCGGTTCGCCGCGGCGTGGGGTGTTCCCGTCGTACGCGGGGCGGACCGGGCCCGGCGGGGGCCAGGGCAGCCCGCCGTCGTGCGCGGGGCTGTCCGCGTATCCGCGCGGGTCGCGGTGGGGCTCCGGCTCGCGGTACGGCTCCGGCCGGACCGTGTCGGGCGGGCGACGGTCCGGGTACGTCTCGGCGCGGCCCGCCGCCTCCTGCCGCCGCCGGCGCTCCTCCGGGTCGGGCCGCCGCTGCTCGCCGTCGTGGTGCGGCCGACCGGGGCGGTCCCGGTCGGGGCGCGACCGGTGGTCGACGGGTACGCCGGCCTCGCCGGCCCGGTCGCGCTGCCCGCCGACGGGACGCTCCCACTGCCGGTCGGCCGGCGCTGCCCACTGCCCTCGGGCCGCGCGGTCCGGTGCGGGCGCGGACCGGTCCCGGGAACCGTCGGCTCCACGGTCCCACTGCCCGTCCGGTGTCCGGTCGGCGTGGCTCTCGGGTCCGCGCTCCCGCCGGGCGTCGGGTGCACGGTCCCACCGGGCGTCCGGTGAACGGTCCCGGCGTTCGGCGTCGGCGCGTCCCCACGGGTAGCGCGTCCGCTGGGGCTCCTCGCCCGGCCGCCGGCCGTGGCCGTTCTCCGGCCGCTCGTACCCCTCGTGGCGGCGCGGTCGGTCCTCGTCCGGCTCGGGGACCCAGCCGGCCTCGGTGCGGCCGGCGGGGGAGACGGGACGGTCCCGCCCCACCGGCTCGTGTCGGGCCGCGTGGCGTTCGCGGCCGTGCTCGCGCGGGCGGTGCTCGTCGACCGGCCGAGCCGGCGCGGACCGGTCCGGACCACTCCGACCGTTGCGCGGTTCGGCTTCGGGCTGGCGGTGACGGTCGTCCGACCAGGTGGGCTCCGCGTGCGTCCGACGGTACGGCTCGTCGGGGTACCGCCGGCCGCCGTTGTCGTCGGACCGCCCGCTGCGGCTGTCGTGCCGGTTCGGCTGCCCGTCGTGCCGGGCGGCGGTGCCGTCGTGGCGCGCGGCCCGACCCTCGGGATCGTCGTCCCAGGACCGGCCGACGTACGTCCCGTCCGGGCGGGTGGGCGCCAGCGGCGGCACCTCGGCCCGGCCGACGACGGCCGCCCGGCCACGCGGAGCCGGCGGTGGTACGTGGTGGACGCCGATGTCACCCGCGTAGCGCTGACCCGGGAACTGGGGGTGCCACTCGTTGGTGGGCTCGGCCATCCAGGACGGCTCGGCCGGATCGTGCCACCGGTCGGCGTATCCGCGACTCATCCGGGCGGCCCGTCGCCGTGGGCGGTGACCGGCGCGGACTCAAGGCGGCGGACGCGAGCGGGAACGCCGGCGGTGCCGGCGGGCGTCCGCTCGCTCACGGCCGCGCCCCGGTGGTCGGCTCGCGTCCGCTCGCTCACGGCGATGTCACCTCGTTGCAAATTGTCGCGCTGGGCGCCGCGCACCCCCGGCAGGGTCACCCGTTCCGGCATGGCGTGGCTGCGGAAGGAGGGTAGCGGCGTCGGCTCGCTCACCGCCACTGTGGCTCGGCCCACCGTCCCAAACGTTATCCTATGGTTCCGGACATTTCGGGCTATAGCGGGCTCGGGCTTCCGTCGGCACGCCACCTACCGCCAGCGCCTCGCTGGCGGGCGCCGGTGCTGCCCGGCGCGGCCCTGCACCGCGTGGAGGCGGACGGGCACCGGCTGGTGTACGCCCTGGAGTCGGCGGGAGTGGCCGAGGTGATGGCGGGGCTGGCCGGCCTCGGCGCGAAGGGCCGGACCGTCGAGGTCAGACCGGGTCGCCGATGCTGACCCGCGGTTGGGGAGTCCGCATCTTGCGGAAGGTGATCGAGCGCATGATCGCGTACAGGTAGAGGGAGCCCATCCGCTGGCCGGTGTTCGGGAAGCGCTCCCGGACCAGCTTCCTGATCTTCCGGCAGATCAGGACCGAGTCCACGATCACGCCGAGCGCCAGGGCGCCCCAGACCAGGTTGGAGGCGAGCTGGATCGCCGGGGGCATTGCCGGGTTGGACCCGATCAGCACCACCAGGGCCCCACCGAAGAACCAGGTGCCGACCGTACGCCGGGAGTCGACCACGTTGCGGGCCAGCAGCCGCTCGGGGCCACGGTCGCGCGGCCCGCCCTCCCGCCGGAACTCCGCCGCCGACTCGGCGCGAAGCTGGCGTCGGACCGCCCGCTGCTCCTCCTTGGTCAGCGGCTTGCCGGTGCCGACGGGGCGGCGCCCGGCCGCGGGACGCTTCGGCGTCTCGCGGCCCTTGGCCGGGGTGTAGCCCCGGGTGCGGGCGGAGGAGGACTCCTCGTCGGGCGTCACCGGGGTGACGGCCTCGTCGACGAGGTCGGCGGACTTGCGGCGAAACAGCGACGGCACGCGGAAAGGGTAGCCAAACGTTCCCGCCCGGTGCACATCGCGGTGCACCGGGCGGGAGCGGGACGTGACCGGAGACACCCGTGCTGCCCGATCAGGGCCCGCCGGTGCCGGGTCGTACGAGGTCAGGGACGCTCGACGTGCGCGCCGAGATCGGCGAGCTTCGCCTCGAAGTCCTCGTAGCCGCGGTTGATCAGGTCGACGCCGTACACCCGGGAGGTGCCCTCGGCGGCGAGCGCCGCGATCAGGTGGCTGAAGCCGGCCCGCAGGTCGGGGATCACCAGGTCGGCGGCGTGCAGCTTGCTCGGCCCGGCGATGACCGCCGAGTGCTTGAAGTTCCGCCGGCCGAAGCGGCAGGGGGTGCCGCCGAGGCAGTCCCGGTAGACCTGGATGTTGGCGCCCATCGTGTTCAGCGCCTCGGTGTAGCCGAGCCGCTGCTCGTACACCGTCTCGTGGACGATCGACAGGCCGCGCGCCTGGGTGAGCGCCACGACCAGCGGCTGCTGCCAGTCGGTCATGAAGCCGGGGTGCACGTCGGTCTCCAGCGCCACCGACTTCAGCTCCCCGCCGGGGTGCCAGAAGCGGATGCCGCCCTCCTGGCCGGGGTCGCCCAGCTTCGGCGGGCGGGCGTCGGTGACCTCGTACTCGCCGCCGACGGAGCGGAAGACGTTCAGGAAGGTCATCATGTCGGCCTGCTGCGCGCCGAGCACCTCGACGTGACCGCGGGTGGCCAGCGCGGCGGCGGCCCAGCTCGCCGCCTCGATCCGGTCCGGGATCGGCCGGTGGTTGTAGCCGTGCAGCCGCGGCACGCCCTGGATCTCGATGACCCGGTCGGTGTGCACCTTGATGATCGCGCCCATCTTCTGCAGGATGCAGATGAGGTCGATGATCTCCGGCTCGACCGCCGCGTTGCGCAGCTCGGTGACGCCGTCGGCCATCACCGCGGTCAGCAGCACCTGCTCCGTCGCGCCCACACTCGGGTACGGCAGGGCGAACTTGGTGCCGTGCAGCCCGTTCGGCGCCGACAGGTGCAGACCCTCGGGGCGCTTCTCCACCGTCGCACCGAACTCGCGCAGCGCCTGAAGGTGGAAGTCGATCGGCCGCGGGCCGATGTGGCAGCCGCCGAGATCCGGGATGAAGGCGTGGCCGAGGCGGTGCAGCAGCGGGCCGCAGAACAGGATCGGAATCCGGCTGGAGCCCGCGTGCACGTTGATCTGGTCGGTGCTGGCGCTCTCCACGTTGGCGGGGTCGAAGACCAGCTCGCCGTCCTCGTCGCCGTCGGTGACCTTCACCCCGTGCAGGCCGAGCAGCCCACGGACGACCTCGACGTCACGGATCTTCGGCACGTCGTAGAGCCGGCTCGGGGTGTCGCCCAGCAGAGCGGCGACCATCGCCTTCGAGACCAGGTTCTTCGCGCCGCGCACGCGGATCCGCCCTTCCAGCGGAGTGCCTCCGTGTACGACCAGGACGTCGTCGGTCAATGCAACCTCCAGCAGCGCGTCGGGTGGTGCCGTGTCGATCGTGGGGCAAGGTCTCCTGCTACCCGGAACGGGGCGGCCGTAAAACGCCGGCCCGCGTCGCCCCGGCAGCATAGCCCTCGGTGACGAGAATGACCCAGGTCACATCGCCCTGGACGGCATTTATCGGTGATCCGGCACTTTATCGTGCCAAGGGCGTTACGGAGAGTGGTCAGGCCGCGGTCGGCGGCGGGGTGTCCGCGCCGGGGAGGGCGAGCATCTGGTCCAGCGCCACGCGGGCGTGGTGGGCGGTGTCCTCGTCGACCGTGATCTGGTTGACCACCCGGCCGGCGACCAGTTCCTCCAGCGCCCACACCAGATGCGGCAGGTCGATCCGGTTCATCGTCGAGCAGTAGCAGACCGCCTTGTCGAGGAACATGATCTGCTTGTCCGGGTGGGCCAGCGCCAGCCGGCGGACCAGGTTCAGCTCGGTGCCCACCGCCCACGACGAGCCGGCCGGGGCCGCCTCGATCGCCTTGATGATGTACTCCGTCGAGCCGACGAAGTCGGCGGCGTTGACCACCTCGTGCCGGCACTCGGGGTGCACCAGCACGTTGACGCCCGGCACCCGCTCGCGCACGTCGTTGACGCTGTCCAGGGTGAACCGGCCGTGCACCGAGCAGTGCCCGCGCCACAGGATCATCTTCGCGTCGCGCAGCTGCTCCGGGGTCAGCCCGCCGTTCGGCTTGTGCGGGTCGTAGAGCACGCAGTCGTCGAGGGAGAGGCCCATCTCGAGCACCGCCGTGTTGCGGCCCAGGTGCTGGTCGGGCAGGAAGAGCACCTTCGACCCCTGCTCGTACGCCCAGTCCAGCGCGCGCTTCGCGTTGGACGAGGTGCAGACGACGCCCCCGTTGCGCCCGACGAAGCCCTTGATGTCCGCCGAGGAGTTCATGTACGTGACCGGGACGGTCTGGTCGGCGATGCCCAGGTCGCTGAGCACGTCCCAGGCCTTCTCGACCTGCGACAGCACGGCCATGTCGGCCATCGAGCAGCCCGCGGCCAGGTCCGGCAGGATCACCTTCTGGGCGTCCGAGGTGAGGATGTCGGCGCTCTCGGCCATGAAGTGCACACCGCAGAAGACGATGTACTCCGCGTCGGGGCGGGCCGCCGCCTCCCGGGCCAGCTTGAACGAGTCACCGGTCACGTCGGCGAACTGGATCACCTCGTCGCGCTGGTAGTGGTGCCCCAGCACGAACACCCGGGTGCCGAGCTTCGCCTTGGCCGCCGCCGCGCGGGCGACCAGATCAGGGTCGCTCGGGGCCGGCAGGTCACCCGGACACTCGACGCCACGCTCGGTGGCGGGGTCGCTGCCACGGCCGAGGAGCAGCAGTGCCGTGGCGGTGTTGGAGGGTTCTACCCAGGTCGACGTCACGTACCCCATGGTCCCACAGCGCGGGCGCGACGCAGCTTCCACCGGTGTGTGCTGCCACACTGCTGGGCATGCGCGTGCTGCTCTGTCCGGACAAGTTCGCGGGCACGCTGTCCGCCCCCGACGTGGCCGAAGCGGTCGCCGACGGCTGGCGTACGGTCGCCACCGCCGACGACCTGCTCATCCGGCCGCTCGCCGACGGTGGCCCCGGCTTCCTCGACGTCCTCGCCGAGGCCCTCGACACCCGCCGGGTGCCGGTGCCGACGGTCGACCCGCTGGGCCGGCCGGCGGCCGGTGAGATCCTGGTCACCGCCGACGGCGCGACCGCCTACCTGGAATGTGCCCAGGCGTGCGGCCTGCACCTGCTCACCGGAGAGGAACGCGACCCGAAGACCACCACCTCGTACGGGCTGGGGGTGCTCGTCGCGGCGGCCGTGGAGCACGGCGCGCGCCAGATCGTGGTCGGGCTGGGTGGCTCGGCCACCAACGACGCCGGGGCCGGGATGCTCACCGCGCTCGGCGTCACCCCGCTGGACTCCACGGGCGCGGCCCTGCCGTACGGGGGCGCCGCGCTGGCCGCGGTCGCCGCGCTCGACGGCGTGCCCCGGCTGCGCGGAGCCCGGCTGGTGGCCGCCACGGACGTGGACAACCCGCTCCTCGGCCTGCACGGGGCGAGCAACGTCTTCGGCCCGCAGAAGGGCGCCGACCGGGCCGACGTGCTGCTGCTCGACGCCGCGCTGGAGCGGTTCGCCGGCGTGCTGGAGCGCGACCTGCCGGGCTGCCCGCCGGGCCTCGGCGCGCTGCCCGGCGGCGGCGCGGCCGGTGGGCTCGGCGCGGCGATCCTCGCCCTGGGCGGCCGGTGCGAGTCGGGCATCGGCCTGGTCAACCGGGCGATCGGGCTGGACGCCGCGCTGGACGAGGTGGACCTGGTGATCACCGGCGAGGGGTCCTTCGACCACCAGTCGCTGCGCGGCAAGGTCGTCGCCGGGGTGGCCGGGGCCGCCCGGGACCGGGGGGTGCCCTGCGTGGTGGTGGCCGGCCGGGTCAGCACCGGGCGGCGGGAGGCCGCCGCGGCCGGGGTGACCGAGGCGTACAGCTTGGTGGAGCACTTCGGCGGTGCGGAGCACGGCGGCATGGAAGCGGCGATGGGCCGGCCCGCCGAGGGCCTCCGGGCGCTCGGCACCCGCCTGGCGCGGCAGTGGAGCCGCTGACGGTCGGCGCGGCGGGAAAACGCCGGAACCTGCGGCCCGGGTCACGCCACCCGGGCCGTTCCGCCGCAGGCGGCGTACGATCGAGGACGGACCACTCCGGGAATACTGGGCGACGCGCAACGTTGGCCAGTGCGTCCGGACCCATACCGCGCAGGGAGATTTCCACGTGACCACGCCAGCGCAGACCGAGTCGACCGAGGCCAAGGCCCCCACGTCCGTCGTCCTCACCGACGTCGCGGCGCAGAAGGTCAAGGCCCTGATCGAGCAGGAAGGCCGCGACGACCTGCGGCTCCGGGTCGCCGTGCAGCCCGGTGGCTGCTCCGGCCTGCGGTACCAGCTGTTCTTCGACGAGCGGTCGCTCGACGGTGACGTCGTCACCGACTTCGGCGGTGTCGAGGTCGTCGTCGACCGGATGAGCGCCCCCTACCTGGCCGGCGCCACCATCGACTTCGCCGACCGGATCGACGCCCAGGGCTTCACCATCGACAACCCCAACGCGGGCAGCTCCTGCGCCTGCGGCGACTCGTTCAGCTGAGTCGACCGCTCGCCGGCCCGCACCGGACGAGTTGACCAGAAACGGCGGGGCCGCCCCTGGAAAGGGGGCGGCCCCGCCGCTGTGTCCAGGGGCTTTCCCGGAGGTGGCGCCCGGATGTCCGCCGGTCGGCTGACCGGCGGCCGGCGGCCGGACCGGAACGGTAGGCTGACCGGCGCCGTGCTCCCGACCCCGAGGGCTGACATGAAGATCGCCGTGACCGGCTCGATCGCCACCGACCACCTGATGAGCTTCCCCGGCCGCTTCGCAGAGCAGCTGATCGCCGACCAGCTGCACAAGGTCTCGCTCTCCTTCCTGGTCGACGACCTGGTGCTGCGCCGCGGTGGTGTCGCCGCCAACATCGCCTTCGGCATGGGCCAGCTCGGCCTGCGGCCGGTCCTGGTCGGCGCGGTCGGCGCGGACTTCGCCGACTACCGCTCCTGGCTCGAGCGCCACGGCGTGGACTGCGACTCCGTGCACGTCAGCGAGATCGCGCACACCGCCCGCTTCGTCTGCACCACCGACACGGACATGTGCCAGATCGCCTCCTTCTACGCCGGGGCGATGAGCGAGGCGCGCAACATCGAGCTGGAGCCGGTCGCCCGCCGCCTGGACGGCCTCGACCTGGTCCTCGTCGGCGCGAACGACCCGCAGGCGATGCTGCGCCACTCCGCCGAGTGCCGGGAGCGGGGGTACGCGTTCGCGGCCGACCCGTCCCAGCAGCTGGCCCGGATGGAGGGCACGGACGTGGTCGGGCTGATCGAGGGCGCCGACTACCTGATGACCAACGACTACGAGAAGTCCCTGCTGCAGAGCAAGGCGGGCCTGAGCGACGCCCAGCTCCTCGACCTGGTCAAGGTGCGGGTCACCACGCTCGGCAAGGACGGCGTGGAGATCGCGGGGCGCGACGTCGACCCGATCCACGTGCCGATCGCGCGGGAGATCCGGGCGGTCGACCCGACCGGTGTCGGCGACGGCTTCCGGGCCGGCTTCTTCACGGCGCTGTCGTGGGGCCTCGGGCTGGAGCGGGCCGCTCAGGTGGGCTCGCTGCTCGCCACGCTGGTGCTGGAGACCGTGGGCACCCAGGAGTACGACGTCCGCCGCGACCTGTTCGTCAAGCGGCTCGCCGAGTCGTACGGCGACGGGGCGGCCGAGGACGTACGGCCGCACCTGCTCCCCTGATCCCGACGGGGTCCGCCGCGCCCGCCCTCGTGCCTACCGCACCGGGCGGGTTCGGCCGTTAAGAGGGGCCCTTCCTTACCGCCGCCCCGTCAGTGCTGGCGGCGGACGTCGTAGCCGGGGCCGTCCGGGCCGGGCACGGCGCCGAGGAACTCCTGGCCCCGCATCCGGCACCAGGCGGGGATGTCCACCGCCGCCGCCGGATCGTCGGCCAGCACCCGGACCACCGACCCGACGGGCAGCTCCGGCAGCCGGCGGGCGACCGCGATGACCGGCAGCGGACAGCGCTGCCCGCGGCAGTCGAGCACGTCGTCGGGGAACGTCACAGCCCCACCACCCCCGCCTCGGCGCGGAGTTCCGCCACGACGCCCGGCAGCTCGGCGAGGAACCGCTCCACCTCGGCCGCCGTCGTCTCCCGGTGCAGCGACACCCGCACGTTGCCGTGCGAGAGCACCCCCATCGCCTCCAGCACGTGCGACGGCCGCAGCGTCGACGACGTGCACGACGAGCCGGAGGACACCGCGAACCCGCGCCGGTCCAGCGCGTGCAGCAGCGCCTCGCCGTCCACGTACAGGCAGGAGAAGGTCACCAGGTGGGGGAGCCGGTGGTAAGGATCACCCACCACCTCGACGTCCGGCACCTCCGCGGCGACCCGCGCCCGGATCCGGTCCACCAGCGGCGCCAGCCGGGCCGCCTCCGCCGCCGCGTCGGCCGCCGCCGCGCGCAGGCTCGCCGCCGCCGCGACCACCGCCGGCAGGTTCACCACCCCGGGCGTACGCCCCGACTCCCGCTCGTCGGCCGGCCACGGCGACTCCCAGCGGGTGCCCTTGCGCACCACCAGCAGCCCCACGCCGGGCGGGCCGCCCCACTTGTGCGCGCTGGCGGTGAGCACCGACCAGCCCGCCGGCACCGGCGCCCGCCCCACCATCTGCGCCGCGTCCACCGACAGCGGCACCCCGGCGTCGGCGCAGGCCGCGGCCGCCTCGGCGACCGGCTGGACGGTGCCCACCTCGTGACTGGCGGCGATCAGCGCCGCGAGGGCCACCCCCGGGGCGCGTACCGCCTCCGACCAGGCCGTCAGGTCGAGCCGCCCCAGCCGGTCCACCGGCACCGACGTCGCCGTACCGCCCTCGGCGACGTGCTTCTCCCCGGCGTGCAGCACCGCGGAGTGCTCGATCGCCGAGTGCACCAGGGTGCGGCCGACCCGGCGGTGTCCGGCGAGGCCGCCGAGCACCGCGGAGTGCGCCGCCGCCGTACCGCTGGGGGTGAAGGACAGCTCGTCGGCGCGGACGCCGAGCGTGACCGCGGTGGCCTCGCGGGCGGCGTCGAGGAGTTGGCGGGCGCGGCGGGCCTGGCCGTACAGCCGGGCGGGGTCGGCCCAGCCGTCGTCGAGCGCGGCCAGCAGCGCCTGACGGGCGACCGGATGCAGGGGCACGGCGGTGGCCGCGTCCAGGTAGACCGGGGATGCGCTCACGGAAGCCAACGTATCGCGCCGGTATGCCCAAGATCCCCCCGATGGGGGCGGACAGTGACCCCAACACGGTCAGGCCCGTCATGGTCGAGTAATCTGCGACCGTCGGTGACGCCTTTGCCGCGGTGCTGCCGCTCCGCACAGCGGGGACCGGCAGGACGAGGACAGACACCGCGGCGCGCTAGGGAGGCAGGACCAGGTGGTCGCAAGGAGTTCGGAGGTACGGCCGTCGGTCGTACGGCACAGCGCTTCCCCAGGCGCCGGTCGGCGACGGGGGCGGAGTGCCGGTCGGCTCGCCGGGCTCGGTCTCGGCGGGGCGGCGCTGCTGGTCCTGCTCACGGGCTGTGACGTCGGCGGGACGTTCGCCGGCTTCGGCTGGCCGCAGGGCGGCATCACGCCCGAGGCCCACCGCATGTACGACCTGTGGATCGCGTCGTGCATCGCCGCGCTCGCGGTCGGCGTCTTCGTGTGGGGCCTGATCTTCTGGTGCGTGGTGCGGTACCGCAAGCGGGGCAACGAGCTTCCCGTGCAGACCCGCTACAACATGCCGATGGAGTTCCTCTACACCATCGCGCCGATCCTGATCGTCTCCGTGCTCTTCTACTACACGGCGATCGTGCAGACCGACGTGGTGCGCACCACCAAGAACCCCGACGTGACGGTCGAGGTGGTCGCCTTCAAGTGGAACTGGCAGTTCAACTACCGCGACGGGCAGGGACCCGAGGCCCAGACGGTCGCCTCCGTGCTCGGCACCAGTGAGGTCATCCCGATCCTGGTCCTCCCCACCGACCGGTCGATCCGGTTCGAGGAGACCAGCCGCGACGTCATCCACTCGTTCTGGGTGCCGGAGATGCTGTTCAAGCGGGACGTCTTCCCGGGCAAGATCCGCAACGTGTTCGAGATCTCGGAGTTCGAGGAGGAGGGCGCGTTCGTCGGCCGCTGCGCCGAGCTGTGCGGCAGCTACCACGCCTTCATGAACTTCGAGCTGCGGGTCGTCTCGCCGGAGAAGTACGACCAGTTCCTCGCCGCCAAGCGGGAGGGCAAGTCCACGCAGGACGCGCTGACCGCCATCGGCGAGGAGCCGTACGCGCAGACCACCCGGCCGTTCGAGACCCGGCGCAACACCGCCAACTTCAACCCGGACAGCGCTTCCGGCGCGGGAAACTGAGGGAGCGGGCATGAAGACCGAGTGGCGTATCTTCCTGATCATCGCCGGGTTCCTGCTCTTCGCGACCTTCCTCTACGGGGGCTGGACCGCCGCGGACGCGAACGGTCAGGTCGAGTGGGTCGGCACCGTCGCCCTGCTGCTGAGCTTCCTGCTGTGCACCATGTGCGGTGGCTTCTTCTGGTTCGTCTCCCGCCGTATCGACCTGCGCCCGGAGGACCGTCCGGACGGTGAGATCGCCGACGGCGCGGGCGAGATCGGCTTCTTCAGCCCGGGCAGCTACTGGCCGTTCGGCCTGGCGCTGGCCGCCTCGATCGCCGGCCTCGGCCTGGTGTTCTGGCAGATGTGGCTGCTGGGCGTCGGCCTGGTCGCGGTCACCTTCGCCGTCTGCGGCCTGCTCTTCGAGTACTACTCCGGCACCCGGCGCACCGCCGAGCACTGACCGGCCGGTCGCCCGACAGCACCGAGGCCCGTCTTCCCGTCCGGGGAGGCGGGCCTCGTCGTGCGGCTGGCGGGCTGCCGGGTACGCCTTCCAAGATCGTGCTCGATCCCGGGAGTAGTGCCCTCCCGGCGGCGGCGAGACCACTACTTCTACGTTCGAGCGCGATCTTGGCGCGCCGCCCGGGCGGCTGAGCGGCGCGGCGGTGCGGCGGTGCGGCGGTGCGGCGGCTGGGCGCACGGCGGCGCGGCGGCTGGGCGGCACGGCGGCTGGGCGGCTGGGCGGCGCGGCGGCTGGGCGGTGCGGCGGCGCGGCGGCTGGGCGACTGCGGTGGTGCGGCGGCTGGGCGACTGCGGCGGTGCGGCGGCTGGGCGGTGATTCGTCAGGCGGCGCGGCGGTGGGGCTCCGTCGGACGCCGCCGCCGGTCGGACAGGCGTGGCGCCTGGAACGTGAACGTGGCGATGAGCACGGCCGCTCCGCAGCCGGTGCAGATCAGCTCGGGGCAGTCGGCACCGTGGTCGTCGACACAGGGAGGAGCCTCGAACAGCTGAACGCCCTCGCAGACCTCGCAGTGCAACTCGCGGCTCGACACGGGCGTCTCCTCTCGCTCCGGGGGCTCCCGTCGGAAGGGACGGAAGCGGAGAACTACTCAGCTGTAGTTTTCCACGCGGGTCCGACAACCTCCCGCCACCCCGGCATCCCCGCTGTGCGCCGGCTCGGGCATCACGAGATCTTGGTAGGAAACGGCCCCTCCAGGGGCCGTTTCCTACCAAGATCTCTTTCGGTCCTGGGATGCGGGAGCGGAATCCCGCGCTACGGAAGGGTGGGCATCGCCGGAGTGGCTGCGGGCGGCGGATCCGGGCGGACGGCGGCGGCGGCGGACGATCTTGGCCCGACGGCCGACCGACGGCCGACCAGCGACCGACCGACGGAGCGCTGACGCGGTGGAGCGGTGGAGCGGTGGAGCGGTGGAGCGGTGGAGCGGCGGTCCACGGCGGCTGGTCAGGCGCCGCGGGCGACCTCGATCCAGCGGTCGAGAGTGCGGGCGGCGGACCCGGAGTCGATGGACTCGGCGGCGCGGTCCAGCCCGGCGCGCAGCGCCCCGGTGAGGTCACCGTCGAGTGGACCCTGGGTGGCCAGCGCCGCCGCCGCGTTGACGAGGACCGCGTCGCGGACCGGGCCTGTCTCGCCGTCCAGCAGGCGACGCACCACGCCGGCGTTGTGCGCGGCGTCCCCGCCCCGCAGGTCGGCGAGGGTGGCCCGGGGCACCCCGAGGTCGACGGCGTCCAGCACCGCCTCCCGCACGGCGCCGTTCTGGGCGGCCCAGACGCGGGTCGGCGCGGCGGTGGTGAACTCGTCCAGCCCGTCCTCGCCGCGCATCACCAGCACCGAGTCGCCGCGGGCGGCGAACACGCCCGCCATCACCGGGGCCATCCGGGCGTCGAAGCAGCCCACCGCGGCCGCCCGGGGTCGGGCCGGGTTGGTCAGCGGGCCGAGGAAGTTGAAGGCGGTCGGCACGCCCAGCTCGCGACGGGTGGAGCCGGCGTGCCGCATGCCGGGGTGGAACCGGGCGGCGAAGCAGAAGCCGATGCCGGCCTCGGCGACGCACCGGGCGACGCCCTCGGGGCCGAGGTCGAGCGGTACGCCGAGGAACTCCAGCACGTCGGCGGTGCCGCAGGAGGAGGACGCGGCCCGGTTGCCGTGCTTCACCACGCGGACTCCGGCGCCGGCCACCACCAGCGAGGCCATGGTGGAGATGTTGACGGTGTGGGCGAGGTCACCGCCGGTGCCGACGACGTCCAGCGCGCTGGCGCGCAGCTCCTCGGGCAGCTCCACCAGGACGGCCTTGCCGAGCATCGCCTCCACCAGACCGGCCAGCTCGGCGGAGGTCTCGCCCTTGGCCCGCAGCGCCACGGCGAAGCCGGCGATCTGCGCCGGGGCCGCCGAGCCGGACATGACCTCGCCCATGGCCCAGGCGGTGTCGGCGGTGGAGAGTTCCTCCCCGCGCAGCAGCGCGGCGAGGAGGTGCGGCCAGGTCCGATCGCCCATGGCGGGCCTCCCGAGCGTACGAGGTGCGGGTGGGATGGAGCCGGCGCCGGTCTTCTCCGGCACCGAGGTGTGGGCCGGAGTGCGGGACGTCAGGCGGGGGCGTGCGTCCGCAGCAGCTCGGCCACCGTCGTGCCGGTGGTCACCGGGTCGAGCGGGTGCACCAGGGTGGCGTCGACCTCGGCGTACGCGGCGAGCCATCGGTCGGCGGCGCGGGCGATCACCACGCAGGTCGGGGGAGCGTCGTCCCGGTCGTCCTTGATCTGGCGGGCGATGCCGATGCCGCCGCCCGGGCTGGCCTCACCGTCGAGCAGCATCAGGTGGATCTCGTAGTCGTCGACCAGGCGGACGCACTCGGCGTAGGTGGACGCCTCGACGAACTCGATCAGCAGCCCGGGCGCGGGCCGGGTGCCGACGGCGAGCCGCATCCGGTCGCGGACCTGCGGGTCGTCGCTGTAGAGCAGGACGGTGCACAGACGATCGCTCATGACTGAACTGGCTCCCACCTCGTAGCTGCCCGCTGATCGTACCGGTCGGTGTGACCTTGCCGACGTCCCGCCCGGCCCGGTGCTCGGGGCGTACCGTCCGCGCAGCTCAGGCGGGGCTCTCCGCGGCCCGCTGGCGGGCCTCCTGGCGGTCGAGGTCGCGGTCGATCCGGCGGGCCTCGCGCTCGGCCTGGCGCATCCACTGTACGACCAGGACGGCCAGCATGGTGACGCTCACCACCTCGCCGCCGGCCCACAGGATGCCGCCCGCGACGACCTGGTCCTCCCAGGGGTCGGCCCAGGTCAGGCCGAGCGACGGGTACCAGTCGCCGCCGAAGAGGGTGCTGCTCTGCATGATCGTGAGTCCGAGCACGGTGTGGAACGGCACCGACAGGAGCATCAGCAGGGCGCGGCCCGGGTACGGCCAGCGGCCGGGCAGCGGGTCGAGGCCGAGCAGTGGCCAGAAGAACACGCAGCCGGTCAGGATGAAGTGCGCGTGCACCATCTCGTGGGCCCAGGCGTGTTCGAGGGTGTAGCGGTAGAGGTCGGTGAAGTAGAGCGCGAACGGGTTGACCACGAAGATCGTGAAGGCGACCAGCGGGAAGGTGTAGACCCGGGCGATCCGGCTGTGCACGATCGCCAGCAGCCGCTTGCGGGGCCGGGGCGGCAGGGTGCGCAGCGCCAGCGTCATCGGCGCGCCCAGCGCCAGGAAGATCGGCGAGATCATCGACAGCGCCATGTGCTGCACCATGTGCACCGACAGCAGCGCCGTGTCGTACGCGTGCAGGCCGCTCACCGTGACCGCCGCGATGCCGCCCAGGCCGGGGCCGATGAAGAAGACGGTACGGGCGACCGGCCAGCGGTCGCCGCGCATCCGAAGCCGGTGCACCCCGTAGAGGTAGATTCCGGCGGCGAGCACCAGCCCGACGGCGAGCCAGCTGTCCAGCCGGGTCTCGGTGAACACCGAGGTGACGGTGAACGGCGGCGGGGTCGCCGCGGTCACCGCCGGCGCGGCGGCCGAGGTGGCGACGGAGATCGGATCGACGTGCAGCACGCTTTTCAGACTAGGCCAGGCGAACCGGACCTGACCGGTCGGGCCGCGGATGCCACGGGTTTGGCCCCCCGCTGATCGGCGGCCCCGGTCAGGGGCAATAATGACCGCGTGACTGCGGCCCCAGCCATTGACAAGAGCCGGATCCACTCCCTGACCCGACCCAACATGGTCAGCGTCGGGACGATCGTGTGGCTCTCCAGTGAACTCATGTTCTTCGCGGCGCTGTTCGCCATGTACTTCTCCATCCGCGCGGCGGCACCGGAGCAGTGGGCGGAACACACCGTGCACCTGAACATCCCGTACGCGACGACGTTCACGGTGATCCTGGTGCTCTCCTCGGTGACGTGCCAGCTCGGCGTGTTCGCCGCCGAGAAGGGTGACGTGCACGCGCTGCGGCGCTGGTTCACGATCACCTTCGTGATGGGCCTGATCTTCGTGCTCGGTCAGGTCAACGAGTACCGCGAGCTGGTGCACGCGGGCATCAAGATCAACGAAGACGGCTACGGGTCGATGTTCTACCTGACCACCGGCTTCCACGGTCTGCACGTGACCGGCGGTCTGATCGCCTTCATCATCTTCATGATCCGCACCACCATGGGCCGGTTCACGCCGGCGCAGGCCACCTCCGCGATCGTCGTGTCGTACTACTGGCACTTCGTCGACGTCGTGTGGATCGGGCTCTACGCCATGATCTACTGGCTTCAGTGATCTTGGCGCGTCACGAACCGCGCCGCTGCTCCGTCCCCTGAGACAAGGTCCAACCGGTTAAGGACACAGGTCATGACTTCTGACAACGACCGCCGACGCGGTCTGCTCGCGCGGCTGCGCGAGCGGCCCGCGGCGCGCAGCAGGGGCCGCCGCCGGCTGGGCGCCGCGGTCCGCCTGTTCGCCGCGCTGATGCTGGCCGGCGGCGCCTACACCGTCTTCGCCCCGGGCGTGCAGGCGCAGGACAATCCGCCGCTGACCGGCGCCGCCGCCGAGGGCAAGGCGCTGTTCGACGTGAGCTGTGTGACCTGTCACGGTCGCAACGCGCAGGGTGTCGAGGGCCGCGGGCCGAGCCTGATCGGCGTCGGCGCGGCCTCGGTGGAGTTCCAGGTCGGGACGGGCCGCATGCCGATGGCCCGTCAGGAGGCCCAGGCCATGCGCAAGCCGGAGCTCTTCACCGACGAGGAGGTCCGCCAGCTCGGGCAGTACATCCAGGAGCTGGGCGGCGGGCCGATCGTCCCCGAGGGTGACAACCTGCACGACGACGGGAACATCGCCGCCGGTGGCGAACTGTTCCGGATCAACTGCTCGTCGTGCCACGCGTTCGGCGGCGGCGGCGGGGCCCTCTCCTCGGGCAAGTACGCGCCGAGCCTACGGCCGGCCACCGACCGGCAGATCTACGCGGCCATGCTGAGCGGTCCGCAGAACATGCCGGTCTTCGGCGACAACCAGATCACGCCGGAGCAGAAGGCGGACCTGATCGCCTACATCCAGGAGACCCTGAAGCACGACCAGGACCCGGGCGGCTTCAACCTCGGCCGCTACGGCCCCTCCACCGAGGGCCTGGCGATCTTCCTGGTCGGCATCGTCGCGCTGGTCTTCGCCAGCCTGTGGATCGCGGGCAAGTCGTGACCGGCCGGAACGTGAGTACGATTGCGCTGGTGTCGCACGTCGGCACCGTCCGTAGCGAGGTGACGGCATGACCACCCACACCGAGCACCAGGCCCAGCAGGCCCGGGAACCGCTCGACGTGCAGGACCCCCGGCTGAGCCGGTTCGACATCGTCCTGGAGGGCGCGCGCCGGGACGACATCGAGATCGTCCACTACGAGCCGCAGGTCGTCCCGGGCAGCAAGGCCGAGCGCCGGCTGACCCGTACGGTCGCGCTGTTCTTCCTCCTCACCGGCCTGGCGGCGACCGCCTTCCTGGCGATCTTCATCTGGTGGCCGTGGGAGTACGCTCCGGGCCGCGGCGGCGACAAGTGGTACACCCCACTGCTCGGTGTGACCATGGGCATCTCCCTGCTGGCGGTCGGCTTCGGCATCCTGACCTGGGGCAAGAAGCTGCTGCCCAAGGAGGTGTCGATCCAGGACCGGCACGAGGGCGCGGTGAACGAGGACGACCGCGTCATCACCGGTCAGACCATGCTCTACATGGCCGACGAGCTGGGTGTGAAGCGCCGTCCGCTGCTCGGCATCTCGCTGCTGGCCGGTCTGGTGCCGGTCGGCGCGGTGGCCGCGGCCCCGCTGGTGGGTGGCCTGATCTCGCAGCCGCACAAGAACAACCAGATGTTCACCACCGGGTTCGCCCCGGCGGAGGGCGGCGGGAAGGTCCGGCTGGTCCGCGAGGACGGCCGTCCGGTCCGCCCGGCCGACGTGAGCACCGGCGGTCAGATCACCGTGTTCCCCGGCATCGAGCACGGCGTGAGCAACCAGCACGCGGACTCGCCGACCCTGCTGATCCACCTTCGTGACTCGGACGCCCAGGAGGCGCGCCAGGCCAACGAGCGGATCGGCCACGGCGACTACATGTGGGGCAACTACGCCGCCTACTCGAAGATCTGCACGCACGCCGGCTGCCCGGCGAGCCTGTACGAGCAGCAGACCAACCGTCTGCTCTGCCCGTGCCACCAGTCGCAGTTCCTCATCACCGACAACGCGAAGCCGATCTTCGGCCCGGCCAGCCGGCGGCTGCCCCAGCTGCCGATCGAGGTCGACGCCGAGGGCTTCTTCGTGGCGAAGTCCGACTACACCGAGACCGTCGGGCCCGACTTCTGGGAGCGGCCGTGAAGCGGCGAAAGATTGACATGGCGGCCGTGCCGGGCAACGCCGCGCGGGGAGTGGACGACCGCTTCCAGGTGGCGACCCCGCTGCGGCGGCTGCTGAACAAGGTGTTCCCGGACCACTGGTCGTTCCTGCTCGGCGAGATCGCGCTCTTCTCGTTCGTGATCCTGCTGCTGACCGGTGTCTTCCTGACCTTCTTCTACGAGCCGGCGATGACCGAGGTCGTCTACAATGGCAGCTACGCCCCGCTGCGGGGCACGCCGATGTCCGCCGCGTACGCCTCCAGCCTGGACCTGTCGTTCGACGTCCGGGGTGGTCTGATCATGCGGCAGATGCACCACTGGTCGGCGCTGCTGTTCATGGCCTCGATCGTCGTGCACATGATGCGGGTCTTCTTCACCGGCGCGTTCCGCAAGCCGCGTGAGACGAACTGGATCATCGGTTCGCTGCTGTTCTGGGTCGGCTTCCTCGCCGGCTTCACCGGCTACTCGCTGCCGGACGACGGCCTGTCCGGCACCGGCCTCCGGATCGCCTCGGCGATCATGCTCTCCATCCCGGTGATCGGCTCCTGGCTCACCTCGTCGATCTTCGGTGGCGAGTTCCCCGGCACGATCATCATCAGCCGGTTCTTCATCGCCCACGTGCTGCTCATCCCGGGTCTGCTGGTCGCGCTGATCAGCGTCCACCTGGGCCTGGTCTTCAAGCAGAAGCACACCCAGTGGCCCGGCCCCGGCCGGACCAACGGCAACGTGGTCGGCGAGCGCATGTTCCCGCGGTACGCGCTCAAGCAGGGCGGCTTCTTCATGGTCGTCTTCGGCGTCGTCGCGCTGATGGGCGGTCTGTTCCAGATCAACCCGATCTGGCTGTTCGGTCCGTACGAGGCGTGGGTGGTCTCGGCCGCCAGCCAGCCCGACTGGTACGTCATGTTCCTCGACGGCTCGACCCGTCTGATGCCGGCGTGGGAGATCAACATCCCGATCGGTGACGGGTACGTGATCCCGCCGCTGTTCTGGCCGACGGTCGTCCTGCCGGGCATCCTGGTGGGCCTGTCGACGCTGTACCCGTTCATGGAGGCGCGGCACCTGAAGGACCGCAAGAGCCACAACCTGCTCCAGCGGCCGCGCGACGTCCCGGCCCGCACGGCGGTCGGCGCCATGGCGGTCTCCTTCTACGTGGTGCTGACGCTCTCCGGCGCGAACGACGTGATCGCGGACAAGTTCCAGATCAGCCTGAACGCGATGACCTGGGCCGGCCGGGTCGGCCTGCTGGTGGTCCCGCCGCTTGCCTACTACCTCACCTACCGGGTCTGCCTGGGTCTCCAGCAGCACGACCGGGAGGTGCTCGCCCACGGCGTCGAGACCGGCATCATCCGGCGGCTGCCGGACGGTCGGTTCGTCGAGGTGCACCAGCCGCTCAGCGCGTCCAACGGGCACGCCGACGGTCACGGTGCGCTGGAGTACGCCGGCTGGGTCGTGCCGAAGAAGATGAACCGGCTCGGTGCCCTCGGCCCGGCCATCCGGGGCTTCTTCTACCCGATCGAGAAGCCGGCCGAGGCGCCGGTCTCGCCGGGCCACCCGCCGGTCGAAGCCCGACCGGAGCGGGAGGAGATCACCAGCGGCGAACCCCGCCGCTGACCCTCGCGACACACGTGGCGCCCGCCGGAACGATCCGGCGGGCGCCACGTCGTTTCCGGCCCTCACCCACGCCCGCCATCACGCAGGTCAGGTCGGTGCAAAACGGGTGTAGCGTGCCGAAAGGGGTCCGAAAGGGCAAGATCGCGCATGCGATGGGTCGCGGGAGGGCGGCCAGGGACGGGTGGATCCAGGAATAACGCCGGTCAGCCGGGTATCCGTGCGGTCCAACGTCTCAAGGGGGGGAAGCATGTTGGGAATCAAACGTCTGGGCCTGCTGGCCGCACTGGTGCTGGTTGGTATCGCACCCGCCGCGGCCGCACAGGCCGTGGCGCAGCCGTCAGAGCAGGACACCCAGTATCTGCAGGCAGTCCACCAGGTGAACCTGTTCGAGATCACCGCCGGCGACCTGGCCCAGCAGAAGGGCGAGAGCCAGGGGGTGAAGGACCTGGGTGAGCGCTTCAAGACCGACCACACGCAGCTGGACCAGTCGGTCCAGGAGGTCGCCGACAATCTCGACGTCGAGCTGCCGGATGAACCCAACCAGGAGCAGCAGGGCGTGCTCGACCAGCTGAACAACGTCAGCGGCCAGGAGTTCGACCGGCTGTGGGTGACCAAGGAGCTGGCCGGTCACGTCCAGTCCATCCAGGCTACCCAGACGGAGATCTCGCAGGGCTCCGAGCAGTCGGTGGTCCAGTTGGCGCAGACCGCGCTGCCGACCCTGCAGGCGCACTACGACGCGCTTGTGGAACTGGCTCAGCAGCTGGGCATCCCGGTTCCGCAGACCACCGGCACCCCGAGCCCGGGCGGGACCGCACCGGCTCCGGCCCCGGGCGGTACCACCGGGACGCCGGCTCCGGGCGGCACCGAGACGCCCGCTCCGGGCACCGCGACGCCGGCTCCGACCGGAAGCTGACGTCCGTCACCGACGGCCGGTCCACCCTCGGGTGGGCCGGCCGCCGCGTGTCCGGGGGCGGATCCGGGCGTCGGTGGTCAGTCGGCGTTCGCGAGACCGATCGCGAAGGCCTCCTCCAGGTCGTGCTGGGAGTACGCGCGGAAGGCGATGTGCGACTCGGTGTTGAGCACGCCGGGGACCTTGGAGATGCTGCCGGCGATCACCTGGGCGATCTGCTCGAACTCCCGCACCCGCACCATGGCGATCAGGTCGACGTGTCCGGCCACCGAGTAGACCTCGCTGACGCCGGGCAGGTTGGCCAGGTTCTCGGCCACCTCGGGGATCGAGTCGGTGGCGCAGTCGATCAGGACGATCGCGGTGATCACGGGACAGTTCTCCGTTCGTCGGCGTCGTCGCCCATGCTAGAGGCTCCCCGGCCCGGTGAGCGGGGGAGTGGCCGCCACCGTCAGGTCCCCGCCCGCGCGGACCGCGTCGCACAGGTGCTCGCCGGAGTGCACGGCGGCTCCCCGCCAGACCACCGCGCGGGTGAGGTCGCCGTGCACGACCGCCCCGGCCCCGACAACCGATTCCCGGCACCGGCCGGTCACCGTGGCGGTCGGGTCGACCAGGTTCCCGCCTCCGGCGGCGTGCCGGTTGGCCGCCAGGTAGTCGCCGGGCGTGCCGGTGTCCAGGAAGGTCCCCGGGTACGGCACCACGGTCAGCGCCCCGGCCGCCTCGGCCGGCCGCCAGACGGCCCGGACCAGGTCACCGAACTCCACCGGCAGGTCCCGTACCAGCCGCCAGGGCAGCAGGGAGAAGCCGGTGAACACGTGCCCGTCGAAGGTGCCCGGAGCCGTGGGGTCCGCGGCGGGCTGGCCGAGCAGGCGTACGGTCTCGCCGTCCCAGTCCCGCAGCAGCGCGGCGATGTCCGGGCCCGGCGGCGCCGTCTCATCGGCCAGGTACGCGTCGGCGTTGCCGACGAGCACGCCCCGCCCGCCGATCCAGTCCCGCAGCTTCGCCACACCGCCGGCGGTCCCCAGCGGGCCGTCCGGCTCCACCGAGCGGTGCGCCCGCTCGCCGACGTGGCGGACCACCTGGTCGGCGAGGTAGCTGGCGTTCACCGCGACCCGGTCCGGGCCGGCCAGTCCCAGCCCGGCGAGCCGGGCGAGCGCCCGGTCGAGCAGCGCCACGTTCCCCACCGGACAGAGCGCCTTGGGGACCCGCTCGGTCAGCGGTCGCAGCCGGGTGCCCTCACCCGCGGCGAGCACCACCGCACAGACCTCGACGCCGCCGGACCGCACGGCCGGTCGCCGGGCCCCGTCGGCGGTCACGGCCGGTCGTCGGCGACCGGCGGCGGGAACTGCCCGGCCAGCGGCCCGATGTCGTAGTACGCCAGCAGGCGCGCCGTCGGCCAGGTCAGCTTCGGCAGGTCGTCCAGCGGGTGCCAGGCGGCCTCGAACACCTCGGCGCCGTCCACCGTCAGGGTGGTGGTTGACGCCGGCACCTCGGCCGTGAACACCACGTCCACCCAGCCCTTGTCGTGCACGATCGCGTTGGGCACCGCCGGGCGCAGCTCGCGCGGCGAGAGCCGGATGCCGGACTCCTCGTACAGCTCACGGGCCGCCCCCACGATCGGAGCCTCCCGCTGCTGCAACAGACCGGCGGGCAGCGACCAGCCCCTGCCGGGCGGCTGGCGCAGCAGCAGCAGACGACCCGCCCCCTCGGCCTCGGCGTCCCGGACCAGGGTGACCGCGCCGACGATGTACTTGGGCACGGCGAGCCGGACCAGCCGGCGCCGCACCGGCAGCGGCAGTCGGTAGAAGACCTGGTACGCGACGGCGCGGCCGGTGAGGCGGGAGCGGGGGATCATGGGTCCAGGCTAGTGGCCGCGAGGAACTCTCCACCCGCAGGAGTCACTGCCGGTGGTCGACCAGGTCGATGAGCTGCCGGACCACCGCGTCCGGCTCGAGCACGCGGTCGAAGACCGCCACCAGCATCGTCTCCAGGTCGGGGTAGCCCAACTCCTCGGAGAGCCGCAGCAGGGGCAGGTCGCTGGCGAGCCCCCGGTTGTACGTGCGCAGGGCCAGCCCGATGGTGGCCCGCCCGAGGCGCACCTTGTCGGTGATCGAGATGCCCGGCTCGGTGTGGTCGGAGAACCAGCGGTTGATCTGCATCTGCGCCTGCGGTGACTTCACGAAGCCCAGCCACTCCCGGCGGGGCCCGCGCGGGGCGGCGTCGGCCTCGAACCCGTTGGCGGCGTCGGTCTCGGTGAAGATCTCCACCACGTCACCCTCGTCCAGCTCCGAGGAGAGCGGGGCGAGCCGGCCGTTGATCCGGGCAGCCAGGCAGTGGTCGCCGCGCTCGGCGCCCAACTCGTACGCGAGGTCGACCGGGGTCGCGCCGGCCGGCAGCACCACCTGGCGCCCGTCGGCGAAGACCTGGATCTGCGCCTCGGCCAGGTCGCAGCGCAGCGATTCGAGGAACTGGGCCGGGTCGGCGGCGTCCTGCTCCCAGTCGAGCACCCGGCGCAGCCAGTCGAGCTGCTCGGCGCGGGCGCTGGCACTGCCGCCGGCGCGGGGGAAGCGGAAGTCGGCGGCGATGCCGTACTCGGCCCAGCGGTGCATCTCCTCGGTGCGGATCAGCACCTCCACCGTGCGGTCGTCGGGGCCGAGCACGCTGGTGTGCAGGGACCGGTAAAGGTTGTTCTTCGGGGAGGCGATGAAGTCCTTGAAACGGCCGGGGACCGGTCGCCAGGTCCCGTGGATGGCGCCCAGGGCGGCGTAGCAGTCGGTGGGCGGGCCGTCCACCACCACCGCGATGCGGGGCAGGTCGAACGGGCTGGCGTGCCCGCCGGCCACGGTGTCCTTCCAGATCGAGTACAGGTGCCGGGGCCGGGGCGTGACCTGCGCGTCGACCCGGCTGTGCCGCAGCGCGGTCTTCGCCCGGCCGACCACCGCGTCGAGGTACGCGTCCCAGCCCGGCCGGTCGTGCACGTGCCGGGCGATCCGCGCGTGCTCGTCCGGCTCCAGGTGCAGCAGCACCACGTCGTCCAGTTCGCGTTTCAGGGTCTGGATGCCGAGCCGGTCGCAGAGCGGGACCAGCACCTCCTGCGTCTTGCGGGCGATGCGTTCCCGGGACGCGGCGGACCGGACGCCGAGCGTGCGCATGTTGTGGAGGCGGTCGGCCAGCTTGATGATCAGCACCCGGACGTCCTTGCCGGCGGCGATGATCATCTTCCGGATCGTCTCGGCCTCGGCGGCCGTGCCGTAGAACGCCTTGTCGAACTTGGTCACCCCGTCGACGAGGTGGGCCACCTCCGGGCCGAAGTCCTCCGCGAGGGCCTGGAGCGTGTAGCGGGTGTCCTCCACGGTGTCGTGCAGCAGCGCGGCGACCAGGGTCGTGGTGTCCATGCCGAGCTCGGCGCAGATCTGCGCGACCGCCAGCGGGTGCGTGATGTAGGGCTCGCCGCTCTTGCGGAACTGCCCCCGGTGCATGTTCTCCGCGATCGTGTACGCCCGGCGCAGCACCGCCGGATCGGTGCCGGAGTGGATGGCCCGGTGGGCGCGGACGAGGTGGGCGACCGGCTCGTTCTCGGTGGTCGGCCAGGTGAGCAGCGACCGCAGTCGACGTGTCAGGGGCAGCTCGCCCGGCCGGGTCGGAAGGGCGCCCCCCAGGGCGGCGCCGTGTCCGGCGTCGACGTCCACGTGGGACACCTCCTCACCCCGGCTCCACGGCCGCCGGACCCCGGCAACCGGAAGCAGGCCCACGAAACGGGCAGGACTGCACTTCTCTAACAGCCTAAGCGAGTCGACGTAGTCCGATCGGTCACTTGGTCATGAGCTTTCGGTCGAGAGTTGGTGGCTCGCCGCTCCCTCCGCCTTGCTCAGCAGGGCACGGAAGCGGCCCGCACCGGCCACCGGGGACGCCCAGCCGGACGAGATCTCCACCAGGCGGGTCTCCGGTCTCTCCAACCAGGACAGAATGCGTTCGGTCTCCTCGGCCGAGGCGCTGGGCACCGGGCCGTGGCCCGGGCGGACCGTCTCCGCGGTGGCCCGGATCGCGGCGATCGTCGGTCGCGGGTGGACACCCGGCGGGGACACGCCCGCCCCGGCCAGCCGACCGTGCCGGACCAGCGCCAGCTCCCAGCCGCCCCGGGTGGCCGGCCGGGCGGCGGCCAGCTCGGCGATCCCGGTCAGCGCGGCGAGCCGCTGCATGCGTACCGCCGCGCGCAGCACCGCCGCGAGCCGGGACCGCACCACGGCGGCCTCCTCGTAGCGCTGGCCCCGGGAGAGCACCTCGATGCGGGCCAGCAGGGCGTCGACCACCACCTGTGGATCGTTGGCGGTCGCCGTGCGGAACGGCGCGACGGCGCGGGCGTCGTACTCCTCCGGGGTGATCCGGTGCTCGCAGGGCGCCGGGCAACGACCCAGCTCGGCCAGCGCGCAGGCCGGCGTCTTCGCCCGCAGCGACAGCCGGTGGGTGCACTGCCGCAGCGCCAGAGCGTCGTGGAAGCCGGCCGCGGCCAGCTCCGCCCCCCGACGGGAGGTGAACGGCCCCAGGTAGGCGTCGTCGCCGGGGGAGAGGTTGCGGACCACCGACAGCCGTGGGTACGGCCCGTCGGTCAGCTTCAGCCAGACCACCCGCTCCGGGAACTTCGACCGGCGGTTGTACGGCGGGGCGTGCGCGCCGATCAGCCGCAGCTCCCGGACCTCCGCCTCCAGCGAGTGGGCGCACTCCACCGCCTCCACCCGCTCGGCGGCGGCCAGCATCTCCGAGATGCGGGCCCGCTTCTCGGCCGCGGTGAAGTAGCTGCGCACCCGGGCGGCGATGTCGACCGACGTGCCGACGTAGAGCGGGCGGTCGTCGGCGGCCCGGAAGATGTAGACCCCGGGCACCTTCGGCAGCCCCTCGGCGAGGTGTCGCTTGCGCCGCTGGGTCGGTGTGACCGCCTTCGCGAACTCGATGGCCTCGCCGACGGTGTCCACCCGGTGGCCGCCGAGCCGGGCGATCAGCCCGTGCAGCACGTCGACGGTCGCCTTGGCGTCGTCCAGGGCCCGGTGGGTCGGCTGGGTGGCGGTGCGGAAGTAGGCCGCGAGGGTGCCCAGCTTGCGGTTGGGCACCTCGTCGCGGGTCAGCACCCGGCGGGCCAGCGCGGCGGTGTCCAGCACCCGGGGGTTCGGCCAGCGGTAGCCGTGCTTCGCGCAGGCCGCCTTGAGGAAGCCGACGTCGTAGGGGGCGTTGTGGGCCACCAGGACCGCGTCGGAGACGAACTCCAGGAAGCTCGGCAGCACCTGCTCGATCGGCGGGGCGGGCAGCAGCATGGCCTGGGTGATGCCGGTGAGCACGGTGATGAAGGGCGGGATGGGCACGCCCGGGTTGACCAGGGTGGCGAGCACGCCCAGCTCCTCGCCGCCGCGCACCTTCACCGCGCCGATCTCGGTGATGCCGCCGCCGTCCGGGGCGCCGCCGGTGGTCTCCAGGTCGACCACCACGAACGTCGTCGCGTAGAGCGGCAGTGCCGGATCGACCCCGCTCCCGGCCGGGTCGAGACCGGCCAGCGACTCCTGGACGTACTCCTGTGGTGCCATCGGCGGCACGCTAGCGGTCCGGTCCGACACTCCCGTCCCATGGGCCCCGGATGTCACCACCGGTCTAGGATGAGAGATCGGCTCACTCACCAGGCGGTGGGCCCGGTCGCGGTGGGAGACTTGCCACATGCCCCTCCCCGAGCCGTACGACGACCACCTCCCGCAGGAGGACCTGGTCGCCGCCACGCCCGGGACCGGTGGGGACGCCGCCGAGGGGCTCGACCCGGCGGACCACCCGGGGGTCGGCGTCGACGGCGACCCGACGGACGCATCGGATGAGCCGGTCGAGGTCGCTCCCGAGCCGGAGCCCGTCCTGCCGGAGCCGGTCCGCCAGCGGATCGTGGCGCTCACCGCCGCCGTGCTGCCCGGTCTGCCCGCCGACGAGGTGCCCGTGCCGCTGCGCCGGGTGGCGAAGTTCGCCCCCAACCGGCGGGCCCGCCTCGGCGCACCGGCCATCGCCGCCCAGCTCACCGGCGACCCGCTGTTCCGGCAGCGGATCACCGCCCGGGTGCTGGCCGACGCCGGTGACCTCGGCGCGGCGGTGATGGACGGCACCGCCCCGGCCGCGGCCGACCCCGTCGAGGTGGCCGCCCTGGCCTACCTGGCCCGCCCCCGCGGCTGGCGCGAGCTGATCGAGGCCAGCGGTGCGGCGGTCCGCGCCGAGGCGGACAGCGCGGTGGTGGCCGAGCTGGTCCGGGAGGCCGAGCAGCGTGCCACCCGCGCCGAGCACGACCGGGCGGTGGCCCGCGTCGAGGCGGAGAAGCTCCGCGACGAGGTGGCCCGGGTCCGTGAGGAGCTGGGGCAGCTGCGCGAGGAGAACCGTCAGCTCGGCCGTACGCTGCGCGAGATCCAGGCCCGGGAGCGCAAGGCCACCGAGCTGCTCGCCACCGAGCGGGGCCGGGCCACCCGGGCGGCGGCCGACGCCGACGCCGAGCTGCGCCGCGCGCGGGCCCGGCTCGCCGAGGCGGAGGCGGCGGCGGGTGTGGCGCGGGCCAGCGCCAAGGAGGCCCGCTCCGTCGACGACGCGCGGCTCTGGCTGCTGTTGGAGACCATCGGGCAGGCCGCCGTCGGCCTACGCCGGGAGCTCGCGCTCGAACCGGTGGAGAGGATGCCGGCCGACTTCGTCGCTGACGCCTTCGCCGACCAGTCCACGGCCACGGCGGCCGGCACGGCCGCGCGGGCCCGGGACACCGACGACCCGGCCCGGCTGGACCAGCTGCTCGCCCTGCCGAGGGCGCACCTGGTGGTCGACGGCTACAACGTCACCAAGCGTGGCTTCGGCGAGATGTCCCTCGAACAGCAGCGCAAGCGGCTCATCACGGGCCTGGGCGGGATCGCCGCGCAGACCGGCGACGAGGTCACGGTGGTGTTCGACGGCGCCGAGCGGATGCACGGTCTGCCGCCCGCCCCGCGCGGCGTCCGGGTGCTCTTCTCCCGGAAGGGCGAGACCGCCGACGAGCTGATCCGCCGCCTGGTCCGCGCGGAGCCGTCCGGGCGCCCGGTGGTGGTCGTCTCCTCCGACCGGGAGGTGGCCGACGGCGTACGCCGGCACGGCGCCTACCCGCTCGGCGCCGACTCCCTCCTGCGCCGCCTCTCGCGCTCCTGATCCGGTCCGCGTGCGCCGTTCCGGGAGGTCCTGGTAGGAAATAGTCCCCGGAGGGGCCACTTCTCACCAAGATCTGGATTGAGCCCCTGAACCCCTGATCGGCGGTCCGGTGCTTCCTGTCCGGTTCTGTCGTACCTCGCCGTTAGCGTGCGATGTGACCGACGGTGGTCGGGTGGCGACGGTGCTCGCCTCCCGGTCGCCGCCAGCGCTTCCGAGGGGGCGAGATGCTCATCGACTGCGACCGGTGCGGTATCCGGGGCGACGGCTGTTCCGGCTGTCTGGTGACCGCCCTGCTCGACACGGCCTCCCCGACCGCGGGTCTCGGTGACGCCGAGGCGCGTGCGATCGAGGTGCTCGCCCGGGCCGGCTTCGACGTGGAGGTGCTTCCCGCACCACGCCCGCCGGCCCGGCGCGTCGGCCGCCGTCACCGGGCGGCGTGACCGGGCGGACCGGCTCGTCGCCGGCGGGATCGGCGGTCGCACTACGATGGGCCGGCCAGGCGGGAGGAGCGGGGATGACCGGGGTACGACGGATGGCCGGAGGGCCCGCGCCGGTCGCCGGCACGTGCGGGACGCCCCGGTGAGCCCGCGCGGCTGGGCGGTGCTGACCCTGGCCGGGCTGGTCGTCGCCCTGGTCGTCGCGGCCGCGCTGCTGATCCCGTGGAGCCGGCCACCGGCCCCCCGCGCCGACCAGCTCGCCGCGTTGCGTGACCTCCCCGCCGACCAGGTCGACCGGGGACGGGAGTTCCGCGCCGCGCTGCGCCCCGGCGGCTGGGCGGCCCTCGCGGTCGGCCTGCTGGTGGCGCTCGCGCTCGGCCTGACCCCGCTGGGCAGCCGCCTCGTCGAGCTGGCCGGGCGTCCCCTGGGCGGGCACTGGGCGGCCCAGGCGGTGCTCGGCGGCCTCGCCGTGGTGCTCGTCGCCGACCTGGTGACCCTCCCGTTCGCCGCCTGGCGGCAGTCCGTGCTCACCCGCTACGGGCTGAGCACCAACGGTTGGGGCGGGTGGGCCGTCGACCTGCTCAAGTCGTACGCCGTCAGCGCCGTCATCGGCGCGGTCGCGCTGCTGGGTTTCTACGCTGTCATCCGGCTCGCCCCGCGCTGGTGGTGGGCGTTCGGAGCCGCCGGAGCGGCCGGCCTGGTCGTCGTGCTCTCCTTCGTGCTGCCGGTGCTCGTGGAGCCGGTCTTCAACCGGTTCACCCCGATGGAGCCGGGGCCGCTGCGCAGCGAGCTGACGGCGATGGCCGCCCGGGACGGCGTACCGGTGCGGGACGTGCTGGTGGCCGACGCGTCCCGCCGCACGCGGGCGGTCAACGCGTACGTCTCGGGCCTCGGGCCGACCCGGCGGGTGGTCGTCTACGACACACTGCTGCGCGAGGCCACTCCCGCCGAGGTGACCGCCGTGGTGGCGCACGAGCTGGGGCACGCGAAGGACCGGGACGTCGCCGTCGGCACCCTGACCGGGGCGCTCGGCGCCGCCGCGGCCGTCGTCGCGCTCTACCTGCTCGGCTCGTCCGGCCCGTTGTTGCGGCTGGCCGGCGTCGACTCCGTCGCCGAGCCCCGCGCGTTCCCGCTCCTGCTCGCCCTGGTCGTGGTCGCCGGGCTGGTCTCCGCGCCGGTGCAGGCGCTGATGTCCCGCCGGGTGGAGGCGCGCGCCGACGCGCACGCCCTCGCGCTCACCGGCGACCCCGCCGCCTTCGAGGCGATGCAGCGCCGGCTCGCCGGGATCAACCTCGCCGATCCCGACCCGCCCCGCTGGGAGTACCTCTACTCCGCCAGCCATCCGTCCACCGTCGAGCGGATCGCCGCCGCCCGCGCCTACGCCAGAGGGGTCGGCCGGTGAGCCGGACACTGCTCGTGACGAACGACTTCCCGCCGCGACCCGGCGGGATCCAGTCCTTCGTGCACAACCTGGCCGTCCGCCAGCCCGCCGGCTCCGTGGTCGTCTACGCCTCGTCCTGGCGGGGCGCGGAGAAGTTCGACGCGGACCAGCCCTTCGAGGTGATCCGCGAGCGGACGAAGGTGCTCCTGCCGACCCCGTTGGTGGCGCGGCGGGCGGCGCGACTGGCCCGCGCGTACGACTGCGACACGGTGTGGTTCGGCGCGGCGGCTCCGCTCGGGCTGCTCGCGGCGGGCCTGCGCCGGCGGGCCGGCATCCGCCGGGTCGTCGCACAGACCCACGGGCACGAGGTCGGCTGGGCCGCGCTGCCCGGTGCCCGGAACGCGCTGCGCCGCATCGGCCAGGGCGTGGACGTGACCACCTACCTCGGCGAGTACACCCGGGTCCGGCTGGAGCGGGCGCTGCACGGGGTGACCGAGCTGCACCGGCTCGCGCCCGGCGTCGACACCGAGACCTACCACCCGTCGGTGGACGGCGAGCCGGTCCGGGTACGGCTCGGTCTGGCCGACCGGCCGGTGGTGGTCTGCGTGTCCCGGCTGGTGCCGCGCAAGGGGCAGGACATGCTGATCCGCGCGATGCCGGAGATCCGTCGCCGGGTGCCCGACGCGGCGCTGCTGGTCGTCGGCGGTGGCCCCTACCGGGCCGCGCTGGGGAAGCTGGCCCGCCAGGCCGGCGTGGAGCGGGACGTGGTCTTCACCGGCTCGGTGCCCACCGCCGAGCTGCCCGCCCACTACGCGGCGGGCGACGTGTACGCCATGCCGTGCCGCACCCGCAACGGCGGTCTGGACGTGGAGGGGCTGGGCATCGTCTACCTGGAGGCGTCGGCGACCGGCCTGCCGGTGGTGGCCGGCGACTCCGGCGGCGCCCCGGACGCGGTCCGTGAGGGGGAGACCGGCTACGTGGTGCCGGGCCGGGACGTGGCGGCACTCGCCGGACGGGTCGCGACGCTTCTCGCCGACCGCGACCTCGCCCGTCAGCTCGGCGCGGCCGGGCGGGCGTGGGTCGAGCGCGAGTGGCGCTGGGAAACCCAGGCCAACCGCATGACCATCCTCCTCCAGGCCTGACCTCCGCACCCCCGCCCGGCTCATCCCAGCGGGGTGCGGGGTGCGGTCAGGTCAGGCGGGCGAGGATCTGGTCGGCGGGTTCGGGGCGGCCGAAGTGCCAGCCCTGGCCGGCGTCGCAGCCGATCGCGCGCAGTCGCTCGGCCTGGCCGGCGGTCTCCACGCCCTCGGCCGTGACGGTGAGGTCGAGCGCGTGCGCCAGCGACACCAGGGAGGCCAGGATGCGCTCGTCGGCACGGGTCTCCGGCGACCGCAGGCCGGCCACGAACTCCCCGGCCACCTTCAACTCGGTCACCGGCAGGTCCCGCAGGTAGGCGAGGTTGCAGTAACCGGTGCCGAAGTCGTCGATGGCGATCCGTACGCCGAGGTCGGCCAGCATGCGCAGGGCACGGACCGGCTCCGCTGCGGTGCTCATCATGGTGCTCTCGGTGATCTCCAGCTGGAGCCGTTCCGGCGGCAGGCCGGTGCGCGCCAGCAGGGTCCGGACCTCCTGCACGAGACCGGGGCCGTGCACCTGCCGGACGGCCAGGTTGACGCTGACGAACGGCGCGGGGACACCCGCCGTCGACCAACTGCCCGCCGCCCGGCACGCCTCGGCGAGCACCCAGCCGCCGAGCGGCACGATCAGGCCGGTCTCCTCGGCCAGCGCGATGAAGCTGTCCGGCCGCAGCACGCCCCGCTCGGGATGCCGCCACCGGACCAGCGCCTCCACGCCGAGCACCCGACCGTCGCGCAGCGACGTCAGCGGCTGGTAGTCCAGGTAGAACTCACCCCGGTCGAGGGCCGTGGGGATCGCGGCGGAGAGCGCGTACCGGGCCAGGTCGCGGCGGTCCCGGTCGGCGTCGTACAGCTCCCAACGCCCTCCGCCGGCGGCCTTCGCCCAGTGCAGCGTGCTGTCGGCGGCCCGCATCAGGCCGCCCGGCGACGTGCCGGCGACCTGCCGCTCGACGATGCCGAGGCTCGCCGTGACGGTCAGCTCGTGCGCGTCGATCACGGTCGGCTCCCGCACGGCGGCCAGGGCCGCCTCGGCCACCTCGATCATGTCGCGGGTGCCCGCACTGTGCTCCACCAGCACCACGAACTCGTCCCCGCCGAGCCGGGCGACCAGGTGCCCGTCGAGGGCGCGGTGGAGCCGGTCGCCGACCGCGCGGAGCAGGGCGTCGCCGACCTGGTGCCCGTGCGAATCGTTGATCACCTTGAACCGGTCCAGGTCCAGGAAGCACAGGCCGACGCGGTCGGCGCCCCGCCCCGGCGCGTTGACCGCCGCCGCGAGCCGCTCGGTGAACAGCGCCCGGTTGGGCAGGTCGGTCAGCGGGTCGTGGGTGGCCTGGTGGCGGAAGCGGGCCTCGCTGTCGCGCAGCGCCCGTTCCGCCTGGGACCGCGCGGTCATCGCCGCCCGCCGGATCGACTCCTGCTCGTCCAGCGTCCGGTCGCGCAACGCGCGGGCGTACCCGGTGGCGACCGCCGCCAGCAGCCGGGCCATCCGGTCCTCGACGTCGTCGGCGACCAGCCCGAGGTCGCGGACCAGGCGCAGTTGCAACACCTCGACGGTACGGCCCAGCCCCTCGGCGGACGCGACGTGCGCGGCCACCAGTTCGGCGCCGACCCGTTGGCCGGCCCGCAGGTCGAACGGCTCGGCCAGCAGCGCCGCCGCCAACCGTTCGGTGAGGCCGTGCAGCAGGGCCTCCAACTGCTCCTGCGTCTGGGGCAGGTAGCTGGTGCCGGCGACCGCCTTGGCCCAGGCGTGGGCGAACGTCCACGCGCCGGACGGCTGTCGTGCCGGGGTGGCCGGTGGCGTGGCCACCGTCGCTCCGGGCCGGTCACCCATCGAGCCGCCCGACGCCGCCGATGAAGGCGGACCGCTCGGCGTCCTCGGCCGCGTCCGTGGACTCCGGGCGCCACTGCGGCACCCACACCACGCCGGGCTCGACCAGCTCGAAGCCGTCGAACAGGGCGGTCAGCTCACGGCGGCTGCGGATCCACAGCGGATTGTCGGTCCGCCGGTAGACGGCCTCGGCCTCGGCCCGTTCCGCGCCGGGGCGTCCGTCGGCGCTGGCCTGGGAGAGCACCAGCCAGCTCCCCGGCGCCAGAGCGGACCGGAGCGTACGCAGCAGCTCCGCCGGCCGGTCGTCGTCGGAGACGAAGTGCAGCACCGCCACGACCAGCACCGCCACCGGCTGGTCGAAGTCGATCAGCCGGCGTACCTCCGGGTGGGCCAGGATGCGGTCGGCGTGGCGCAGGTCCTCCTGGACGACGGTGGTCCGGTCGTCGCCGTCGAGGAGTTCCCGGCTGTGCGCCACCGCGACCGGGTCGACGTCGACGTAGACCACGCGGGCGTCCGGCGTGGCGCGCTGGGCGATCTCATGCACGTTCCCGACCGTGGGGATGCCCGATCCGATGTCCAGGAACTGGCGCACCCCCTGGCCGGCGAGGAACTGCACCGCCCGGCGCAGGAAGGCCCGGTTGGCCTGGGCCATCAGGGGCGCCTCCGGCACCGCGGCGACCATGGCCTGCGCCGCCGCCCGGTCGGCGGCGAAGTTGTGCGAGCCGCCGAGGTAGTAGTCGTACATCCGGGCGACGCTGGGGCGCTCGATGTCGATTCCGTCGGGTGCCCACTCCGGACGCTTCATGTCCTCACCCCTTCGCCCAACGCGGAAGCCGCGTCGCCCGGGAGACCATAGCGTGCCTCCGCGCCCGTCGCGTACGCCGGTCGATGAAACGCGACCGCGCCCGCCGAAAGGGCGGGCGCGGTCGGGGAGAACGGTGTCGAGGGTCAGAACTTCGGGGCGTCCGGCGCCTCGAGGAGACCCAGCCGCAGCGCCGTCATCAGCGCCTGCGCCCGGTTGGCCGCGCCGAGCTTCTCGTAGAGCTTCGAGATGTGCGTCTTGGCGGTGGACTCGCTGACGAAGAGCTGCTTGGCGATGCCGGCCACGCTCATGCCGTCGGCGAGCAGCCGCAGGACCTGCCCCTCGCGTGGGGACAGCTGCGGGCCGGACGGCGCGAGCCGGCGCTTCATCGCCTCGGCGAGGTCCGCCGCCGTGAAGGCGCTGGGGGAGGAGGCGGCGTGCCGGGCGGCGGCCACCACCTCGTCGGCCGGCGCGGTCTTCGGCACGAAGGCGCTCGCCCCGGCCTCCAACGCGCCGAAGAGCTGGTCGTCGCCGGCGTACATGGTGAGCACGACGATGCCCATCGAGGCGCTGGACTTGCGCAGCGCCCGGGTGGCCTCCAGGCCGCTGCCGTCGGGCAGCCGCAGGTCCATGATCACCACATCCGGCTGGAGCGCACCGGCCTGGCGTACGCCCTCCGCCGCGGTTGCCGCCTCGCCGACGACCTCGAACTGCCGGTCGCGCTCGAACGCGTGCCGCAGCCCCTTGCGGATCAGGTCGTGATCGTCGACAAGGAGGACCTTGGTGCGGGTGGCCGGTGTCGGACTTGTGGTCATCCTCGGGTTACTCCCCTTCTGCTGCGTCTGCGCTACCGCGCAGGTTATCGCGCCGGGGTGAGGAACCGACCACCACCGCCACGGTCGTGCCGCTCGGGCGCCGCGGCCTGATCTCCAACCGGCCCCGGATACGTTCCGCCCTCTCGGCCATGATCGCAAGACCGTAGTGCCCGTCCGGGCGCTGGTCACCCATCCCGTGACCGTCATCCGACACTTCGATCTGGGCGTACGGGGGGTCCACCTCACAGGTGACCCAGAGGTTCGACGCCCCCGCGTGCTTGCGTGCGTTGGTCACCGCCTCCTGCGCGATGCGCAGGAGTTCGGCCTCGGTGGCGGCGGGCAGCCGGGCGGTGGACTCGTCCAGGGACAGGTGTACGCGCAGGCCGCCGGAGGCGCCGACGGTGCGCGCGTACTCGGCGATCGCGGCGGCCAGGCCGCCGTGCCGGTCCACCTCGCTGCGCAGCTCGAAGAGGCTCAACCGCAGTTCCTGGATCACCCGCGTCACCTCCTGGCGCAGCAGGCGCAGCGACTCCTCGGTCTCGGCGGCGTCGGAGTGCACGGTGGCCAGCGCGTTGTCGATGCCGTAGCCGACCATCACCAGCTCCTGGGCGACCCCGTCGTGGATCTCCCGGGCCAGTCGCTGCCGCTCCTCGTTGGTGGCCAGCGACCGTACCTCGTCGAAGAGCAGCGCCGCCTCCAGCCGCAGCGCCGCCGGGCTGGTCAGGCCGGTCACCCGGGACACCACCGGCGGCGGGTACGCCTGTGCGGCGTCCGCCTCCAGCACCACCAGACCCACCGTGCGGACGCCGGCGACCAGCGGCACGATCAGCGCGGAGACGTCGCTGCCGCGGTGCGTGCGGGACTGTGACCGGGCGGCGGTCTGCGGCTGCTGGCTGGCCCAGGCGTCGGCGATCGCCGAGTCCGCGTCGAGCGTGGTCTCCCAGTCCACCCGGTCCGCGCCGATCTGGGCGAGCACGACCAGCCGGCCGCCGCCACTGGCCGACAGCACGGCACCGCGGTCGGTCGGGGCGACGGTGCGCAGCTCCTCCAGGAGGTGCTCGGAGATGCCGCCCGGGTCGAGGGTGGCGCCGGGCAGCTGGCGGGCGACCGTGCGCAGCTGGGTGAGCAGCCGGGTCGCCTCGGCGTACGGCTGGGGCTTGCCGTCGCCGCGCGCCTGCATCACCCGGTGCAGGGTGCCGGCGGCGTACAGGCCGAGGCCGGCGAGGATCAACCACTGGGCGCACACGGCCAGGTAGCCGATCTCGGTGAGCTGCCGTTCGCCGCCCACCTCGGTGAGGGCTCCCGCCACCAGCAGGGTGGCCGCGGTGACCGCGAGCAGCGCGGTGCCCTCCCGGAACCGGCGGCGCAGCGCGGTGACCGTCACCGGCACCGCCAGGTAGGGCAGCACCGCCGAGGCTCCCAGCCCGCCGATCTCACCGCCGATGGTGGCCACGGCCGCCACCTGGCTGGCGGCCAGCCCGAGCACGACCACCTCGGCGACCCGGCTGAGCGGGCCGAACAGCGGGTGCTCGGGTGCCAGGAGGGCGGGCAGGCCCGCCACCCCCAGCAGCGCGATCCACCACAGCTGGGTGACGTCGTGGGTGGCGAACAGGGTCAGGACGGCGACCAGCGCCAGCATGACCACGCGCGCGGCGGTGGCGAGGGGATGCGGATGTGGCCGGGTGGGCGTCGAGGCGGGCACGTGACGGATCGTAGTCAGCCTCGGTAGATGTCGGCGATTTCCGCCGCGTACGTCTTGTGCACGACCTGCCGCTTGACCTTCAGCGACGGGGTCAGCTCGCCGGTCGCCTCGGTGAAGTCCTGCGGCAGGATCCGGAACACCTTGATCGCCTCGGCCTTGGAGACCGCCTGGTTGGCGGTGTCGACCGCGACCTGGATCTCGGCGCGCAGCCCCTCGTGCTCGCGCAACTTCTCGATCACCGTGTCCGCCGGCAGGCCGGCGGACTCCAGCCACGCCGGCAGCGCCTCCTCGTCGACGGTGACCAGCGCGGCGATGAACGGCTGCCGGTCACCGACGACCACGCACTGGCTGACCAGCGGGTGGACCCGGACCTGGTCCTCCAGCACGGCCGGGGCGACGTTCTTGCCCCCGGCGGTCACGATGATCTCCTTCTTGCGGCCGGTGATGCTGAGGAAGCCGTCGTCGTCGAGGTGCCCCAGGTCGCCGGTGCGGAACCAGCCGTCGCTGCTGATCGCCTCGGCGGTGGCCGCCTCGTTGCGCCAGTAGCCCTGGAAGATCAGGTCACCGGCGATGAGGATCTCGCCGTCGTCGTCGATCCGGATGGTCACGCCGGGCAGCGGCCGGCCGACGGTCCCGATGCGGGTGCCGGTGGGCAGGTTCGCCGCGGCGGCGGGGGAGGTCTCGGTGAGCCCGTAGCCCTCGCAGATCGTCACCCCGATGCCCCGGAAGAAGTGCCCCAGGCGGGCGCCGAGCGGCGCGCCGCCGGAGATGGCGTCGCGGCACCGGCCGCCGAGCGCCGCGCGCAGCTTGCGGTAGACCAGCCTGTCGAAGAGCGCGTGCTGCGCGCGCAGCGCCAGGCCGGGACCGGCCGAGGTCTCCAGGGCCTCGCTGTACGCGATGGCGACCGCCTCGGCCCGGGCGAAGATCTTCCCCTTGCCCGCGGCCTCGGCCTTCTGCTTCGCGCCGTTGTAGACCTTCTCGAAGACCCGGGGCACCGACAGCACGAAGGTCGGCCGGAACTCCTGCAGCTCGGCGACCAGGTTCTTGGTGTCCGAGCAGTGCGCCATGGTGGCCCGGGCCTGCACGACGCCGATCTGGATGAGCCGGGCGAAGGCGTGCGCCAGCGGCAGGAACAGCAGGGTCGAGGCGCCCTCGCCGAAGAGGTTCGGCAGGACGGGCACCGCGTTGGCGATGTCGGCGTACATGTTGCGGTGGGTCAGCACGCAGCCCTTGGGGCGGCCGGTGGTGCCGCTGGTGTAGATGATGGTGGCGACGTCGCCCGCGTGGACGTCCTTGCGCCGCCGCTCGATCTCCGCCGGCTCGACGGCCGCGCCGGCCGCGACCAGCTCGTCCACGCCACCGAGCTCGATCTGCCAGACGTGCTCCAGGTCGGGAAGCCGGTCCCGGACGCCGGCGACCAGGGTGGCATGGGCGGTGGACTCGACGACGCAGGCCACCGCGCCGGAGTCGGCGAGGATCCAGGCGGCCTGCTCGGCGCTGGACGTCTCGTAGATCGGCACGGTCACGGCGCCGGCCGCCCAGATCGCGTAGTCGAGCAGGGTCCACTCGTAGCGGGTGCGGCTCATCAACGCCACCCGCGCGCCGGGCTGCACACCGGCGGCGACCAGCCCGCGGGCCACCGCGACCACCTCGTCGCGGAACTGCCGGCAGGTGACCTCGACCGTGGGGCGGCCGTCGGCGTCCGGGCGGACGAACTGCACCGCGTCCGGGGCGACCTCGGCGTTGTCCCAGACCGGGTCGGTGAGGTTTGCCGCGTCGCCGACGGTGACGATCGGCGGGACGGAGAACTCGCGCACCTGCACTCCTCGTGCTCACGACTGACCGGGCCGGCCGCCACCTGGCAGGGGTCGGCTCTGTCGAAACCTACCCGCCCGCCCCGGCGGGGCGAAGAGGCAGGTTGCCCGAGGGCGCCCGGGCGGACTCGCCGGACGGTGCCGGCGGGGGTGGAAACCGGCGTGCCGGGGGCGGCGCGGCGCGGGCGTGCCGCCCGCCGGGTAGCCTCCCCCCATGGCGGACACCTCCACCCAGTCGATCATCATCGGCGCGCCACCGGAACGGGTGGCGGCGGTCATCTGCGACTTCCCGAGCTACCCCGAGTGGACCGACGCGGTGCAACGGGTGGAGGTGGTCGAGGAGTACGAGGACGGCTACGCCAGCCAGGTCCGGTTCGCCATCGACGCCGGCGTGATGGCCGACGAGTACGTGCTGGCCTACGCGTACGCCGAGGATCTCTCCCGGATCGAGTGGCACCTGGTCGCGCCCTCGAAGATGCAGCGCTCCCAGCAGGGTTCGTACGACCTGGAGGCGAACCCGGACGGCACCACGACGGTGACGTACACGCTGGAGGTCGAGCTGTCGGTGGGGATGCTGGGCATGTTTCGCCGAAAGGCCGAGAAAATGATCATGGATACCGCGTTGAAGCAGCTCAAGCGCCGGGTAGAAGCACCCGGTGCGGCGTAGTGACGCGGCCGGCGGCGCGGACGCCACGGTAGAGGAGCCGACCATGGGGGCAACGGATCCGGGTTCGGCCCGGGAAGAAGCGGAGCGGCTCGTCGCCACCCTGCTGGCAACCGCCCGACTGGCCTCGGCCGGTCCGGGCGCCGGCCCGTGGGGTCCGCTCGGTGGGATCGTGGCGAGTGTCCTCGGTCACAGTGCCGCCCCGGGTGGGTCGGCGACCGGTTCCGCGGGTGGTTTCGCCACCGGCGCGGCCGAATGCAGTGTCTGTCCGCTGTGCCGGGCAATGGCGGCATTGCGCGACCCGAGTCCGGAATTCGCCGAGCGGCTGGCCACCGGAGCGGGCGATCTGGCCGCCGGAGTGGCCAGTCTGCTGCGCGCGTTCGCCCCGACGGAGCAACCTCACCACCCGGCGGACGGGCCGGTGAGCCCCGCCCCGGCCGGCGGTGGGGGTGGCGCCGACGATCACGTGTGGCGCGAGGCCACCCGGAGCGGGCATGATTCTCCGTCGGCGCCGGAGCGGGATGTCTGGTCCGCCGCCACACGCGCGGAGGACCGGGTCGAACCGACCGCCGCCGCCCCGCCCGTCGACGACGCCGGGCCGGTCGCCCCGGCCCAGGTCCGGCCGGCGGCCGACCGTCCCGTGGTGCCCGCCTCACGAGCGCCGGGCGGCGCGGACGGGGACGCATCGGGCGACGGAGCCTGACCACCGGACAATCCGACGTCATCCAGGGCCGGTCTCGGCCGGACGTCGGACAGCACAGCAGAGGGGAGTGGCAGCGGTGACGCTGACCATCGGAGTCGACGTCGGTGGCACGAAGGTCGCCGGCGGTGTCGTGGACGAGACCGGCACGGTCCTCGTGCAGGCCCGACGGGACACTCCCGCCGACGACGTGGCCAAGACCCGCGACGTCATCATCGAGCTGGTCAGCGAGCTGTCCGCCGGCCGTACGGTCAACGCCGTCGGTATCGGCGCGGCCGGCTGGATCGACGCGAGTCGGTCCACCGTGCTCTTCGCCCCGAACCTCGCGTGGCGGGACGAACCCCTGCGGGAGTACGTCAGCGCCGCCGTCGGCCTGCCGGTGATCGTGGAGAACGACGGGAACGTCGCCGCGTGGGCCGAGTTCCGCCACGGCGCGGCGCGCGACGCCGACGACTCGATGATCATGTTCACCATCGGCACCGGTGTGGGCGGCGGCATCGTCCTCGGCGGCGAGCTGGTACGCGGTGCCAACGGCATCGCCGCCGAGCTGGGTCACATGCTCACCGTGCCGGACGGGCACCAGTGCGGCTGCGGGCGGCTCGGCTGCATCGAGCAGTACGCCAGCGGCAGCGCCCTGGTCCGCTTCGCGCGGGCCGCCGCCCGGCAGGAGCCGCACCGCGCCACCGCCCTGCTGGAGCTGGCCGGCGGCGAGGCCGAGGCGATCACCGGCCCCATGGTGACCGCCGCCGCGCAGGGCGGCGACCCGGTCTCCGCCGAGGCGTTCGCGCAGGTCGGCCGCTGGCTGGGCACCAGCCTCGCGGACATGGCGCAGATCCTCGACCCGCAGGTGCTCGTGGTCGGCGGTGGCGTGATCGACGCCGGGGACCTGCTCATGGGCCCGACCCGCCGCTCCTTCACCGACGCGCTGGCCCAGCGCAGCCGGCTGCCGGTGGCCGAGATCCGCCCCGCCGAGCTGGGCAACACCGCCGGCGTCATCGGCGCCGCCGATCTGGCCCGCCGGCTGTAGAGCATGGCGGAGCACACCGACGGCGTGCCGCTGCGCGTCGTCTCGTACAACATCCACAGCCAGCGGGACGACACCGCCGCACTGGCGGCGGTGGTCCGCGCGGCGTCGCCCGACGTCGTCATCGTGCAGGAGGGGCCCCGCCGGTTCCTGTGGCGGCAGAAGGCCGCGGCGCTCGCCGAGTCCTTCGGCCTGGTGGTCGCCGCGGGGGGCCTGCCGTCGCTGGGCAACGTCCTGCTGACCAGCCTGCGGGTCCGCGTCACGGCCACCCGGTGCCGGCGCTTCCCGCTGACCCCGGGCCGGCACCTGCGCGGCGCGGCGTACGCGGACTGCGTGGTCGGCCGGGGCGCCCGGTTCACCCTGGCCGGGTCGCACCTGTCCACCGACCCGTCCGAACGCCCCGGTCAGGCCGCGCTGTTCAAGCGGGACCTGGACGCGGCGACGCTGCCGGTGATCGCGGGGGCCGACCTCAACGAGGGCCCGGACTCCCCGGCGTGGGCGACGGTGGCGGCCGGGTTGACCGACGCGGCCGAGGCGATGGACCGGGCCGACCGGCTCACCTTCTCCTGCGCCAACCCCAGCCGGCGCATCGACGCGCTCTTCGTCGACCCGCGGATCCGGGTCGTCGACTACGACGTGGTGGACACGCCGCAGACCCGCCGGGCCAGCGACCACTTCCCGGTCCTGGTGGACCTGCTGCTGCCCGCCGACGACTGACCGCGCCGCCCCCGCCCGGGCTGGACATCCCGCTCCGATGTGGAGAAGATGCTGCGCGACCGGCACTCGTGCCGCACAAAAGGAGACTCACCGGTGTCCACCTCCCCCGACCACGGCCGGCCCGACCCGGAGACCAGCACGCTCGCACTGACCCCCGACGGACGCCCGATCGCGGACCGGGGCGACACGGTCTGCGTCATCGGCGCCGGGGCCAGCGGGCTCACCGCGGTGAAGAACCTCAAGGAGCACGGCTTCGGCGTCGACTGCTACGAGCGGGAGACCGGCGTCGGCGGCGCGTGGAACTGGCGACACGACCGGAGCCCCGTGTACGGGAGCACCCACCTGATCTCATCCCGGCCCTTCACCCAGTTCCCGGACTTCCCGATGCCGGACGACTGGCCGGACTACCCGCACCACAGCCAGTTGCTGGCGTACTTCGAGCGGTACGCCGACCACTTCGACCTGCGCTCGCACATCTGGTTCGGCACCGAGGTGGTCCGGGTGGAGCCGGTGGCCGGCGACCGGTGGGACGTCACCACCCGCAGCACCGGTGGGTACGGCCCGGAACGCACCTCCCGGTACGCGGCGGTGGTGATCGCCAACGGCCACAACTGGTCGCCGAAGCTGCCCCGGTACGAGGGGCTGGAGGAGTTCCGGGGCGAGGTCATGCACGCCTCCTCCTACAAGGACCCGGCGCAGCTGCGCGGCAAGCGGGTGCTGGTCGTGGGTGCCGGCAACACCGGCTGCGACATCGCCGTCGAGGCCGCCCAGCAGGCGTCGCACTGCTGGCACTCGACCCGACGGGGCTACTGGTACGCGCCGAAGTACGTCCTCGGCCGCCCCGCCGACCAGGTCAACGACGCGCTGCTCGCGCTGCGGGTGCCGCTGCGGGTGCGGCAGTGGCTCTACCACTGGACGCTGCGGCTGACCGTCGGCGACCTGACCCGTTTCGGTCTGCCCAAGCCGGACCACCGGGTGTACGAGACCCACCCGATCGCCAACAGCCAGCTCGTCTACTACGTCGGCCACGGCGAGATCACCCCGGTGCCGGACGTGGCCCGCTTCCACCCGTACGCGGTCGAACTCTCCGACGGCCGCGAGGTCGACCCGGAGCTGGTCGTCTTCGCCACCGGCTACCTGCCCCGCTTCGAGTTCCTCGACCCGAAGATCATCGGTGACGACGGCGGCGCCGGCCGCCCGACGCTGTGGCTCAACGCGTTCGCGCCCGGCCATCCCACCCTCGCGGTGGCCGGCCTGGTGCAGCCGGACTCCGGCATCTTCACGCTCTCGCACTGGCAGACGGTGCTCTTCGCCCGGCTGCTGCGGCTGCGGCGTACCCGCCCGGACCGGGCCGCGGCCTTCGCCGCGAAGGTCGAGGGGCACGCCGGCGAGCGTTACTCCGGTCAGGTCAAGGACAGCAGCCGGCACTGGTTCGAGGTCGGCCACGCCGACTACCTGCGCGCCGTCCAGCGCGCCCTGCACGACCTGGAGGGTAAGTGACCACCGTTTCTCCTCAGGTGCGGATCATGCGCGGCCGGGAGTGGGCCCGCCCGGTCCGTCCGGTCCGGCGCGAGGTGCTCAGCGCGGTGCCGGAGCTGGAGGAGGGGCGTCCGCCGCTGCTCTTCGTACCGGGTTTCGGGCACGGGGCGTGGGCGTTCGCCGAGCACTGGTTGGGTCACGCCGCGTCGCGGGGCTTCGGCGCGCACGCGGTGAGCCTGCGCGGGCACGGCGGCAGCGGCCCCGCGCCGGACGCGACGCTGCGGGCGTACGCCCACGACGTGGTCCAGGTGGCGGCGGGCCTGCCGCGTCAGGCGGTGCTGGTCGGGCACGGCGCCGGGGCCCTGGTGGTCGCGCACGCCCTGGCGCGTTACCCGGCCCGCGCGGCGGTGCTGGTCGCGCCGGTGCTCGGCGGGTGGGCGACGCTCGGCGCGGCGCTGCGCGGCAACCCGCTCGGTACGCTGCCGGCGCTGGTCGGTGGGCCCCTGCGGCTCAACCGCCGTCAGCTGTTCAGCCGCGAGCTGCCCGAGGAGCAGGCCCGGGGCTACGTCTCCCGGCTGGGCCGCGCCGGCCGGCGGGCCCAGTGGCAACTGCTCACCGGCCGGGACCCGGAGCCGCCGGTGGGCGACCCGCCGGTGCTGGTGGTGGGCAGCCCGGACGACCGGGTGGTCCCGGCGGCTGCCCTGACTCGGGCCGCCCGGCGCTTCGGCTCCGCCCCGCTGCTGTTCCCCGGGATGGGGCACGACCTGATGCTCGACGCGCGCTGGCGGGAGCCGGTCGACGCGATCCTCGACTGGCTGGAGAAGGACCCGACGCCGACGGCCTGACCTGCCGCCCGGCGCCGACGGCCTGACCTCCCGCCCGGCGGGTCAGCCGGTCGCGCCGAGGCGGCGGAGCAGGGAACCGCTCTCGTCCAGGGCGGACAGGTAGGAGCGGGCCCAGGCCCGGATGTCGTGTTCGTGGAGGTGGGCCCGCATGGCCCGCATCCGCGCACCGACGTCGTCCGGGCCGGCCCGCAGCGCCGTCAGCAGCCCCTGCTTGAGGCCCTCCAGGTCGTGCGGATTGACCAGGTACGCCTGCGACAGCTCGGCGGCGGCGCCGGCGAACTCGCTGAGCAGCAGGGCGCCGGTGTCGTCCACCCGCGCCGCCACGTACTCCTTGGCCACCAGGTTCATCCCGTCCCGCAGCGGGGTCACCGCCATCACGTCCGCCACCCGGTAGAGCGCGGCCAGCTCGGCGCGGTCGAAGGGCTGGGTCAGGTAGTGGATGGCCGGCTCGCCGACCCGACCGAACTCGCCGTTGATCCGGCCCACCTCGCGCTCCACCCGCTCCCGGAGGATCTGGTACTGCCCGACCCGCTCCCGGCTGGGCACCGCCACCTGCACCAGCACCGTGTCCCGGACCTTGACGTGTCCGCCGGCGAGCAGCTCGCTGTACGCCTTGAGCCGCTGCTCGATGCCCTTGGTGTAGTCCATCCGGTCGACGCTGAGGACGACGTGGTCGGGGCCGCCGAGGTCGTGGCGCAGCCGGCGGGCCCGGTCGGCCACGTCGGGGCGGGCGGCCAGCGCGGCCATCTCGGCGGTGTCGATGGAGACCGGGAAGGCGCCGATGCGCACCACCCGGTCGTCGACGGCGATCCGCCGGTCGGTGGCCGGCAGCTCCAGCACCCGGGCCACGAGCTGGGCGAAGTTGTGCGCGGCCTGGGCCCGCTGGAAGCCGACCAGGTCGGCGCCGAGCATGCCCCGCAGCAGCTCGGCGCGGCGGGGGAGCTGCATGAACAGCTCCGGGGGCGGGAACGGCGCGTGCAGGAAGAAGCCGATGCGCAGGTCCGGTCGCAGGTCGCGGAGCAGGCCCGGCACCAGTTGCAGGTGGTAGTCCTGCACCCAGACCACCGCGCCGTGTCCGGCGACCTCGGCAATCGCCTCGGCGAACCGCTGGTTGACCCGTTGGTACGCCTCCCACCAGCGCCGGTGGTACTCCGGTTGCTCCACGGAGTCGTGGTAGAGCGGCCAGAGGGTCGCGTTGGCGAAGCCCTCATAGTGGTCGCGGAGGTCCTCCGTGCTCAGCGCCACGCTCCGCATGCGGACACCGTCGACGTCGGGCAGGGCGGGCGCCGGGCCGCTGCCGCCGGCCCAGCCGACCCAGGTGGTCGAGGTGTGTGACAGCAGCGTGTGCAGCGCGGTGACCAGGCCGCCGGGGCTGCGGCGCCACTCGCAGGCGCCGTCGGGCGCCACACTGTCGTCGATGGGGAGGCGGTTGGCGACCACTACGAGGGAACTCTGTCGCATCTCGGGCATTCCGATCAGCTGAGGAGTGACCGCCCCAGACGAGGAACAACCGGGCAGTCAGCGGGGGAAGTGACGGGCAGCGGTATTCCTACTGACAGTAAGTTACACCATTGTTACGCCACTGGCCGGGCACGCGAGGTCCCGCCATACGGGCACGACCCCGCCCCGCGGGCTGGTCAGACGACGGCGCCGTCGTGCGGGTCGCGGTCGTCCTCGTCACCCGGGCGCAGCCGCCAGATCAGGGTGACGAAGCCGGCGAGGATGCCGGTGAAGCCGAGCAGGGTCACCACCGCGCGGTCCGCCGGGAGCACGTCGGGAAAGAGGAAGAGGACGAAGCCGACCACGATGCCCAGGACGCCGAGCACCGCGTACTTGGAGAACCGGGGCAGCGGCGGAGGCGGTGGGGGGGTGTAGCCCTCCTCCTCGTCGTCGTCCGGCAGGTCGGCGCCGAAGGTGTCCAGCCCGTCCAGCAGCGACGGCTCGTCCTGTCGGCCGCGCCCGACGGTGATGCCGGAGACGTCGGCGGCCCACGGCAGACGGCGTACGTCCGTGGCGGTGGGCCCGGTCGGGTCCTCGCCGCCGGTACGGCCGACCCCACCGGTCGGCCCGGGGTCGTCCACGTCCTCGGCGGCCGGCCACGGGTTGGCGCCGGCGGTGCTGGGGGTGGCGTGGAAACCGGCGACGATCCGCGCCCACTCGGCGTCGATGTCCGGCTCGTCGTCCCGGGACCGCTCCGCGCCGCCCTCGTCGGCGAGCTGCGTCAGGTAGTCACGGGCGGTGGTCAGGTGTGAACGGTCGACGTAGAGCCGGTCGACCGGACGGGACGGGACGGTGGTGGTGCGGGTGACCGGGTTCAGGTCGGCGGAGGGCTGCAGGTAGGCGGCGATCCCGCCGGCGGCCAGCACGTCGAGCAGGTGTTCGCCGACACGCGGATCGACGTCGCCCGCGACGGCGTACTCGCTCGCGTCCAGCCCGTTGTCCCGCCGTCCCCGGCGAGCCCCACCCGCTGACACCGGACATCCTCCTCGTCGCGCGCCTGTGGCACGCCCGTTCGAGCCCCCTCGGCGTCGACCCGCTCGCCGTGTCTACGAATCGTGACACGTCGGCACCCGGTTCCGGGAGTGCGTTCTGTCGCGTCTTCCAAAGTCAGCGACCGTCCGCTGGTCGCAGGCGAGGCCGTATGTCCGTTTGTGCACCCGGCGCCGTCCTTCGCCGGCCCGGGGAAGCAGCTCACGTGTGACGTGAAGCTGGCCGGCTGTCCGTTGTGGTGGCCCGCGTCCGCTCCGTAGGCTCGTCGACGACGAGGTGCCCGGCATCGCGGGCCGTCGCGGGTCACCCACCGAAAGGACGCCGGTGCTGTACTGGCTGCTGAAGTACGTCATCCTCGGGCCGCTGCTCAGGCTGATCTTCCGCCCGCAGGTCGAGGGCCTGCACCACGTACCCGCCACCGGCCCGGTGATCCTGGCCAGCAACCACCTGTCCTTCTCCGACTCGATCTTCACGCCGCTGATCGTGCCGCGGAAGGTCACGTTCGTCGCCAAGGCGGAGTACTTCAGCGGCAAGGGGATCAAGGGCTGGCTGACGAAGATGTTCTTCGTCGGCACCGGCACCATTCCGGTGGACCGCTCCGGCGGTCGGGCCGCGCGCGCGGCACTCGACACCCAGCTCACCATCCTGCGGGCCGGCGGCATCGCCGGCATCTACCCGGAGGGCACCCGCTCCCCGGACGGGCGGCTCTACCGGGGCAAGACCGGGGTCGCCCGGCTCACCCTGGACAGCGGCGCCCCGGTGGTGCCGGTGGTGATGCTCAACCTCGACGAGATCCAGCCGCCGGGCAAGCTCATCCCGAAGGTGCAGCGGGTGCGGATCCGCTTCGGCCCGCCGCTCGACTTCTCCCGCTACGCGGGGATGTCCGGTGACCGGTTCGTCGAGCGCGCGGTCACCGACGAGATCATGTACGAGCTGATGGAGCTGTCTGGCCGGGAGTACGTCGACATGTACGCCCAGAAGGCCAAGGGAAGCCCTCCGCCGGCCGCCCCCGCGCCTCGGGAGCCCGTGGCCGCCTGAGCGGTCAGCGCTCGCTCATGCCGGCGCGCCGGCGCAGCGAGGCGACGTCGGTGACGACGATCCGGCGACCCTCGGTACGCAGCCAGCCCCGACTGGCGAACGACCCGATCGCCTGGTTGACGCTCTGCCGCGACCCGCCGGCCATCTCCGCGAGCTGGCTCTGGTTGAGCTCGATCGTGATCATCGGAGCCTGGCTCTCACCGGCCAGCCGCACCAGCGTCTTGGCCACCCGACCCGGCAGGTCGAGGAAGACGTGGTCGGCGTTCTGCTCGGTGAGCCGGCGGATCAGGCCGCCGAGCGAGCGCATCACGGCGTCGAGGATGCGCGGGTTGGAGTGCACCAGCTCCATGAAGGCCGGCCGGGACAGCGCCAGCGCCGCGCAGTCCTCGATGGCCTCGGCGGAGGCCGAGCGGGTGGAGGCGTCCAGCAGCGAGACCTCGCCCAGCACGTCCGGGGGCCTTATCACCGACAGCACCGCGCGTTCCCCGGTCGGGGCGGTGCGGAAGACCGCGACCGCGCCGCGCCGCAGCACGATGAGCGACTCGCCGGGATCGTTCTCCACGAAGAGCAGCTGGCCCTTGCGGTACGTCCGGGGCACGGCCGCCGCGATGACCCGTTGCCGGACCTCGGGCTCCAGCCCGGCGAACATCTCGACGCCCGTGAGGGCGTCACCCGGCTCCGGCAGGCGCATCTCCACGGCCCAACCCCTCCCCGGTCAAGGACCACAACTCGCTCACCGGGTGAACCCTCAAGGCCCTGCGCAAGGTGAACTGACACCGGTTCGGCGTCCGGTAGCGGTACACATCAGATCATGACGGTCCGGTCGCGTGCTGTACAGCCCTCACGTCACTTCCGTGACAGTCCGCAACCTGCGGCGGGGGCGGCCGGCCGCCCCGGTGGGCGGTGCCGAGGGGGCGTCGGCGAGGATGGCGGGAATGGTCTACCGCTACTTCTACGACTGCGAGTTCATCGAGGACGGCCGGATCGTCGACCTGGTGTCGATCGGCGTCGTCGACGAGTACGGCCGTGAGTTCTACGCCGTCTCCACCGAGTTCGACGACTCCCGTGCCGTGCCCTGGGTGCGCCGCAACGTGCTCGACAAGCTGCCCTCCCCGGCCGACCGCGCCTGGCGCTCCCGCGAGCGGATCCGCGACGAGTTGCTCGACTTCCTGCTGGAGCCGGTCCGCGACCGGCCGGGTGAGCAGTTGGAGCTGTGGGCCTGGTACGCGTCGTACGACCATGTGGTGCTCGCCCAGCTGTGGGGTGCGATGCCGGCGCTGCCCCGGGAGATCCCCCGGTTCACCAAGGAGCTGCGCCAGCTCTGGGACGATCGGGGCCGGCCGACGCTGCCGGATGCCGACGCGGCCCGGCACGACGCGCTGGTGGATGCCCGGCACAACCTCGCCCGGTGGCGGGCGATGACCGGTTCGTAGGTTTGGTCCGTTCCGTCCCGGGCACGGTCTCGTGAGCCGAGGCGAGGGAGAGGCCCATGAGCAGCAACGCACCCAGTGACGCCGCCGACGCACGGCGGCGGGTCACGGAACTGGTCCGGGAGGCGCGGATCTGCATGCTGACCACCACGGCGGTGGACGGCCGGATGGTCAGCCGGCCGATGGCTCTGCAGGAGGCCGAGTTCGACGGGGACCTGTGGTTCTTCGCGTACGCCGACTCGGCCAAGGTGCGGCAGATCCGGGTGAATCCCGAGGTCAACGTGTCCTTCTCGGACCAGAGGCACAACGCCTGGGTGTCGGTGTCCGGCACCGCCCGGGAGAGCTTCGACCGGGCGAAGGCCGAGCAGCTGTGGAACCCCCTGCTGAAGACCTGGTTCCCGGACGGTCTGGACACCCCCGGCCTGACCCTGCTGACCGTGCGCGCCGGCTCCGCCGAGTACTGGGACTCGCCGAACAGCGCCGTGGTCAACCTGCTCGGTTTCGCCAAGGCGGCGGTGACCGGCCGGCCGCCGGAGGGCGGGGAGAACCACGAGGTCAGCTACTGACCGGTAGCCGGTACGCGCCCGGGGCGGCCGGTCGTCGTGCACCGTCGGCGACTACAGTGCGCACTGACGGCCCGCCCCGGGCCGGCAACGGCGCCGATGGTCTGATGTGACGCATATCCTGGGGCAATCCGGGCTTCATTGATGCTCCCAGGAGGATGAGCAGATCATGCGTATCGGCGTGCTCACCGGCGGCGGCGACTGCCCAGGTCTCAACGCGGTGATCCGGGCGGTGGTCCGCAAGGGCGTCACCAACTACGGTCACGAGTTCGTGGGTTTCCGGGACGGCTGGAAGGGTCCCCTCGAGGGCCTGTCCCGCCCCCTGGGTATCGCGGAGGTCCGCGGCATCCTGCCCCGCGGCGGCACCATCCTCGGCTCGTCCCGCACCAACCCCTTCAAGATCGAGGGCGGGGTCGAGCGGATCAAGGACAACCTCGCCGCGCAGGGCGTCGACGCCCTGATCGCGATCGGCGGCGAGGACACCCTCGGCGTGGCCACCAAGCTGCACGAGCTCGGCGTCAACGTGGTCGGCGTCCCGAAGACCATCGACAACGACCTCGGTGCCACCGACTACACCTTCGGCTTCGACACCGCCGTCAACATCGCCATGGAGGCGATCGACCGGCTGCACACCACCGCCGAGAGCCACCACCGCACCCTGGTGGTCGAGGTGATGGGCCGGCACGCCGGCTGGATCGCCCTGCACGCCGGCCTGGCCGGTGGCGCCAACGTCATCCTGCTGCCCGAGCGGCAGTTCGACGTCGAGCAGGTCGCCGGTTACGTGGAGAAGCGCTTCCAGCACCAGTACGCCCCGATCGTCGTGGTCGCCGAGGGCGCGCAGCCGCTCGACGGCCAGATGGTCCTGCACAACCAGGAGCTGGACGCGTTCGGCCACGTCCGGCTCGGTGGCATCGGCCAGTGGCTCGCCGAGCAGCTGGAGGCCAAGACCGGCAAGGAGGCCCGCACGGTCGTGCTCGGGCACATCCAGCGCGGCGGCACCCCGACCGCGTTCGACCGGGTGCTCGCCACCCGGCTGGGCCTGCAGGCCATCGACGCGGTGCACGAGGGCGACTGGGGCAAGATGGTCGCCATGCAGAGCACGGACATCGTCCGCGTCCCGCTGGCCGAGGCCACCCGCGAGCTGAAGACCGTGCCGCTGGAGCGGTACGCCGAGGCCGAGGTCTTCTTCGGCAGCTGACGACCGGTGGCGATCGGCGTCGCGGCGGGCCGCCCGGTCCGCCGCGACGCCGCACCGTGAGGAAGGGGTACGGCGACATGGTGGGTGCGGTGCACACGGTCGCGGTGATCGGCGCCGGCAAGATCGGCGAGCTGATGCTCTCGGGGCTGCTGCGCTCCGGCTGGCCGGTGGACCGGCTGCTGGCCACGGCCCGTCGGCCGGCGCGCGCGGAGGAACTGACCGCCCGCTACGGCGTACGGGTGGTGGACAACCTGACCGCGGTGGACGAGGCGGCGGTGCTCGCGGTCTCGGTCAAGCCGCAGGACGCGGCGACGCTGCTGGCCGAGATCGGCCCGAAGGTGCCGGCGGACAAGCTGGTGATCTCCCTCTGCGCCGGCCTGCCGACGACCTTCTTCAGCCGCCGGCTGCCCGAGGGCACCCCGGTGGTCCGGGTGATGACCAACACCCCGGCGCTGGTCGACGAGGCGATGACGGCCATCTCGGCGGGCGCGCACGCGACCGGGGCGCACCTGGAGCTGGCCGAGGAGATGTTCAAGCCGCTGGGCGCCACCATCCGGGTGCCCGAGTCCCAGCAGGACGCGGTCACGGCCCTGTCCGGCTCCGGCCCGGCGTACTTCTACCTGCTCGTCGAGGCGATGATCGACGCCGGGATCCTGCTCGGCCTGCCCCGGCAGGTGGCGCACGACCTGATCGTGCAGACCGCGATCGGCTCGGCGGTGATGCTGCGCGACTCCGGTGAGCACCCGGTGAAGCTGCGTGAGGCGGTCACCTCGCCGGCCGGCACCACCATCTCCGCCATCCGTGAGCTGGAGAAGCACGGCGTCCGCGCGGCGCTGCTCGCCGCCCTCGAGGCGGCCCGGGACCGCGCCCGGGAGCTGGCTGCCAAGGCCGGCTGAAACGAGTTTGCCGGGCCGCTGACGGGATCCCTCTCCTGACCGTACGCCGGTCACGGCGCCTGCCGTGGCGGCCCGACCATGCGGTCCGGTCTGCACCGCAGGCCCGGCACGTCCAGCAGGCGGAGTGCGCCGCGACCGCCGAGGCGACCGTTCACACGGCCAGCGTGAAGCTACCCGCTCTCCACGGGACCCGCCGTCCCGTTCCTGCGTCGTCACTATCGTTTTTTTCGTTTCGGTGGGTATCGTGGTGACGGGATCAATGGCATCGGAGGATCTTGTGACGGTGGTGCCCGCAGGGGGATCGGCGCCCAACGGGGATGAGCTGCGGCGTTTTGCTCAGCGGTCGCTCCGAGGGCGGAGCCTTCAGTTGATCGTCGATGGGGGAGAGCCGGTCGATGTGCCGCCCATGGTGGGTGAAGCCCTCGCCGAAGTCGTGTCGATCCTGGGCCGAGGACGGCCGGTGCGGGTCATGGCGGAGAACGTTGAACTGTCGACCGGGGAGGCCGCCGCGATCCTGGGCGTGACCCGCCCGACCGTGGTCAAGCTGATGAACGACGGCGTTTTGCCCTACACCCGCCCCAACTCCAGCCGCCGGGTCGCGTTGCACGACGTGCTGGCCTACAAGGAGCGCCGATCGAGGGCGCGCCGTGAGGCACTGGACGAGTTGACGGCGGACGCGGTCGACATGGGCGTCTACGACGAAGCGATTCGGCGCGGTCGCCAGCCGTCAAGCGACCAGTCGAACGAGTGATCGTCCGCTGATGATCGTAGCCGTGCTGGACGCCTGCGTCCTCGTGCCCAGTGTGCTCGCCGACACCCTGCTGCGCTGCGCCGAGCAGGACCTGTATCGCCCGCTCTGGACCCGGGCGATCCTCGATGAGGTCCGCCGGAACCTTCCGCCGTCGGCACTCGGTGCCAAGGCCGAACGCAGGGTCGAGGTCATGCGAGATTACTTCCCGGAAGCAATGGTCTCAGGGTACGAGCACCTCATTGCCGAGATGACCAACGATCCCAAGGATCGCCACGTGCTCGCTGCTGCCGTCGCCGCCGATGCGGAGGTGATCGTCACCGCCAACCTCCGCGATTTCCCCGACCACGCACTCGCGCCGTACGCCATCGAGGTGCTGCATCCGGATGATTTTCTCTGCATGCTCTTGGAGGATGACCCGGAACGGATCGCAGACATCGTCGTGCAGCAGGCAGAGGCCACTGGGAGGGGCGGGAGGCCGAAGCTCAGCGTGGACGACGTCTTGAGTGGCCTGGCCGGATGTGGGGTGATCCGGTTCGCCCACCGGGCCTCCCTCAACCTGGCTGACGGCCGTTGACCGGAAATGAAGCGTCGTCCTCCGGTGCCGGATGTCCTGCTCGGGCGCGAATCGCGGTCCGGACAATCGACAGTTCGTGCCAGTTCCCCAGTTGCCACCGGGGCGGGGAACAGGACACGTACCGCATACTGTGCCGCGTGTTCACTCTCGCCCAGGCCCGGCACCTGGTGGCCACCCTGCGCCCGCGTGTCGACGAGCTGATCCGGCTGCGCGCCGACCTCGCCGAGCTGCGGGCGGACCTCGCCGACCACGGCGTGAGCGCGCTCGGCGGCCGCGCCGAGGTCAAGGGTCTGGAGGCGCGGATGCACGGGGTGGTGGACGAGCTGCACGCCCACGACATCCAGGTCAAGGGCATCGCTCCGGTGCTGCTCGACTTCCCCGGCGAGCGGGACGGCCGGCCGGTGCTGTGGTGCTGGCTGGAGGGGGACACCGACGTGCGGTGGTACCACCGTGTCGAGTGCGGCTTCGCCGGCCGCCGCCCCGTCTGAGCCGCTCACTCGGCGATCGCGAACACCACCACGTTGTCCCGGTAGTGGCCGGTGCGCCGGTCGAAGTCCCCGCCGCAGGTGACCAGGCGCAGCTCCGCCGCGGGCGTCGGGCCGTACACGGCCTCGGTGGGGAAGCGGTCCTTCGCCACGCGTACCGCACCGGTCACCCGGAACGACACCGTATGGTCGCCGCGCCACACCTGCACCCGGTCACCGGGCCGCAGCTCGCCCAGCCGGGCGAACACGGCCGGCCCGGTCCGGGAGTCCAGGTGTCCGGCGATCACCGCCGGGCCCGGGTCACCGGGGACCGGGCCACCGCCGTACCACCCGGCGGTCGCGAAGTCGGTCGGTGGTGCCAGCGCCCCGGCGGCGTCCAGCCCGAGCACGGTCAGCGGCGAGTCGACGCCGATGCGCGGGACGCGTACCCGGGTGGGAACCGGTCGCGGCGTGGTGCTCGCGCCGGCCGACGGGCAGTCCTCGGCGCAGCCCGGCCGCCATCCCGCCACGGGTGGTGCCGCGTCGGTGGTGGTCGCCAGCCCGACCCCGGTCCCGGCCGCCAGGCAGAGCGCCGCACCCACCGCGACCAGCGCGGTGGTCGGTGCCCGGCGGGCGCGGTGCCGCCGGATCGCGGGGCCGGACCGGCCGGTCACCAGGTGCCACGCCCCCGGCGCCGCAGCAGCACCAGGCCCGCGGCGAGCGCGGCCACCGCGACCCCGCCGACCACCAGGGGGTACGCGGACCGTCCGGCCGTGCCACCGGCGCCGGTGTCGATACCACCCGCCGGTACGACGGCCGCGCCGCCGGCGGCGTCCTGCCGCAACTCGGTGGTGAGCCCGCCCTGCTTGCCGTCCAGCACCAGCAGCGAGTAGACCGCGCCGCCGTCCAGGGTGACCTCGGTGTCGGTGGTCGGCCCGCCCGAGCCGCCCAGGCGCAGCCGCCAGCGGCCCGCCTCGACCTCCCGGTAGTCCGAGGTGGTGGCGAAGCGGACGCCCTCGGCGATCCGGGGCCCGTCGGCGGCGGCCACGTCGACGATCGGCGCGCGCACCGACGCCTGGACGACGCGAACCCTGGCCCGTCCCGCCGCCGGCGTGCTGAGGTCGTCGCGCAGCACCCGCAGTCCCAGGTCCGCGTACCGGCCCACCCCGGCGACCGTGTGCGCCGAACCGCTGGTCACCGCCACCTCGGTGGTCAGCACCGGAGGCTCGTCGGCCGGCGCGCCGGCCTGGCGCATGGCGACCGCGTAGCGGCCCACCGGCAGCGGGAGGTACGTCGACACGACCCCGTAGCCGACGGCCGGGAACACCTGCGGGTCCGGCCGGCCGGGTGCGGCGAGGTAGACGTCGACGGCGGGGGTGTCGGGGGAGAGGTGCGCGAGCCGGACGTAGCCGACCGTGGCTGCCCCGGCCCCGGCCGGCGCACCGGCCACGGTCAGCGTCGCGGTGCCGAGCAGGAGCGCGCCGGTGCCCGCGAGCAGGCGGCGCGATGCGGCGGGGAGCAGGCGCATGTCGCCTCCGGGTGGCGTGTGTGCGGGGTCCGCGTACAGAGTCCCGTCAGTGGGACTTGGGCGCAACCCCTGACACGCCGTGCCCCGCCCGTTGGTGGGCGGGGCACGGCGTGTCGAGCGTTGGCGCGTCGCCGACGGGGTGGCTCAGCGGGTCGCGGCGGCCAGGGCCTCGCGGACCTTGTCGGCGCCCCCCGGCGCCTCGCGTTCCCAGTCCTGCGGGTCGGCCGAGTAGATCGTTCCGTAGGCCGGGGTGTCCGGCTGGTACCGCCAGGTGTCGCCGAGCGAGCCGGCGTCGACCGCGTCGTAGCCGACCTGGTCGAGGAAGGCGGTCACCTCGGCCTTGGCGCCGGCGTCGTCACCGGCGATCGGCAGCGCGCTGCGGTCGGCGCTGCCGGCGGGCCGGGCCAGCGCCTGCAGGTGCTTGAAGAAGATGTTGTTGAAGACCTTCACCACCCTGGACCGCGGCAGGTGCCGCTGAAGCAGCTCACTGCTGGTGTTCTCGCCGGAGTCCAGCTCCGGGAACTGCCCGTCCCGCTCGGGGTAGTAGTTGTTGGTGTCGATCACGACCTTGCCGGCCAGCGGCTCCACCGGCACGTCCCGGTACGCCTTCAGCGGGATGGTCACCACCACCAGGTCGCCGGCCTGCGCCGCCTCGGCGGGCGTCGCGGCGCGGGCCCGGGGGCCCAGTTCGTCCACCAGATCCTTGAGGGTCTCCGGTCCACGCGAGTTGCTCAGCACCACGTCGTAGCCGGCGGCCACCGCCAGCCGGGCCACCGTGCTGCCGATGTGTCCACTGCCGATCAGTCCCACAGTCGTCATGCCAGTCCCCAACCCCGTCCGCCGTGTCGGCATTCCCCACCGGCGTGGTCGACAATGGGCTGGCCGCCCGTCCAACCTACTGTGGACCGGACCGCTCGGAAGCCGCTTCGCCCTCTTCAGGCCCCGCCGACCTGGGCCCCGGGGTGTGCCCCGGGGCCTCGTCGCGTCTCAGGCGGGCAGGACCTTCTCGACCGCGGCGCGCAGCTCGGGGGAGTCCGGCGTCACCGTCGGGGCGAACCGGGCGGCCACGGTCCCGTCCGGGGCCACCAGGAACTTCTCGAAGTTCCACCGCACGTCACCGGTGTGGCCCTCGGCGTCGGCGGTGTCCACCAGCGCGGCGTAGAGCGGGTGCCGTGCCGGGCCGTTGACGTCCACCTTCTCGGTCAGCGGAAAGGTCACCCCGTAGTTGGCCTGGCAGAAGTCGCTGATCTCCGCCGCGGTGCCCGGCTCCTGGCCGGCGAACTGGTTGGACGGCACGCCGAGCACCACCAGGCCGCGGTCGGCGTACTCGTCGTGCAGGGCCTGGAGGCCGGCGTACTGCGGGGTCAGGCCGCAGCGGCTGGCGACGTTCACGACCAGCAGCGCGCGTCCCCGGTGGCGCGCGAGGTCGGCCGGGCCGCCGTTGAGGGCGTCGATCTGGGTGTCGAAGACGGTCATGTGCCGAGGCTACGCGGGCGACCTGGTCGGTCACCGGCGTGGCCCGCAGGTCGGTCACGCTCCCACGGGAAATCGAAACATGCACATCTTGACGAAGTGATGACGCCGTGAGTAGCGTCTCACCATCTTCTGGAAAGTTTCCTAACTGTTTGGGGTGACGCCACATGAAGAGATCCCTCCGCCGGGCCCTCTGGGTCGGCGCCGTGATGGCGGTGACCGCCGCCACGGTGCCGATGGCCTCGGCGTTCGGCGCCGGCAGCGTGACCGCGGCCTTCGTCAAGGCACAGGACTGGGGGACCGGCCACGAGACGCGGGTGACCATCACCAACGGCTCGGACGCCTCCGTCAGCACCTGGCGCATCGAGTTCGACCTGCCCGCCGGTACCAGCATCGGCAGCTCCTGGGACGCCGACGTCACCCGCACCGGCGACCACTACGTCGCGGTGAAGAAGAGCTGGGCCGGCCCCCTCTCGCCGGGCGCCACGTTCAGCTGGGGCTACAACGGCACGGGCCCGTTCAAGGCGCCGCTGAACTGCACCATCAACGGCGCGTCGTGCACCGGGGGCGGCACGCCGCCGCCCACCACCGCCCCGCCCACCACCGCCCCGCCCACCACCGCCCCGCCCACGACGGCGCCGCCGACCACCCCGCCCCCCACCACGCCGCCACCGACCACGCCACCGCCCAGCGGTGGCAAGAAGGTCGTCGGCTACTTCGCCGAGTGGGGCGTCTACGGGCGCAACTACCACGTCAAGAACATCCACACGAGCGGCTCGGCGTCGAAGCTGACCCACATCCTGTACGCCTTCGGCAACACCACCGGCGGTCGCTGCACCATCGGCGACAGCTACGCCGACTACGACAAGGCGTACACGGCGGCGGACAGCGTGGACGGCGTCGCCGACACGTGGGACCAGCCGCTGCGCGGCAGCTTCAACCAGCTCCGGAAGCTCAAGAAGATGTACCCGCACCTGAAGGTGATCTGGTCCTTCGGCGGCTGGACCTGGTCCGGCGGCTTCACTCAGGCCGCGCAGAACCCGGCCGCCTTCGCCGAGAGCTGCCACAACCTGGTCGAGGACCCGCGCTGGGCGGACGTGTTCGACGGCATCGACGTCGACTGGGAGTACCCGAACGCCTGTGGCCTCAGCTGCGACGCCAGCGGCCCCAACGCGTTCAAGAACGTGGTGAGCGCGCTGCGCACCCGGTTCGGCTCGTCCGCGCTGGTCACCGCCGCGATCACCGCCGACGGCAGCAACGGCGGCAAGATCGACGCCACCGACTACGCGGGTGCCTCGCCGTACCTGAACTGGATCATGCCGATGACCTACGACTACTTCGGCGCCTTCAACGCGCAGGGCCCGACCGCCCCGCACTCCCCGCTCTACTCGTACTCCGGCATCCCGCAGGCGGGCTTCAACTCCGACGCGGCGATCCAGAAGCTCAAGAGCAAGGGCATCCCGGCGAACAAGCTCCTGCTCGGCATCGGCTTCTACGGCCGCGGCTGGACCGGGGTCACCCAGACCGCGCCGGGCGGGACCGCCACCGGAGCCGCACCCGGCACCTACGAGGCGGGCATCGAGGACTACAAGGTCCTCAAGAACACCTGCCCGGCCACCGCCACCATCGCCGGCACGGCGTACGCCAAGTGCGGCAGCAACTGGTGGAGCTACGACACCCCCTCCACGATCAACGGCAAGATGACGTACGCGAAGAACCAGGGCCTCGGTGGCGCCTTCTTCTGGGAGCTCTCCGGTGACACCACCAACGGCGAGCTGATCGGCGCCATCAAGGGCGGTCTCGGCTGACGCCGAGCGCCGACGCACCACCCACACGGCGGGGAGGGACCACGCACCGGTCCCTCCCCGCCCGCGTGCAAGGAAGGGCCCCCCGTTAACGCCTGCGGTAGAGGAAGGGCCCCTTGTTAACGGTCGACGCCGCTGCGGCACGTCCTTGCGGGCGCCCCGCCAGGTCGATGTGACAGACTCGCCCGTCAACGGGTTCGATGTCCACGGCGACGGAGGTGGGAATGCGCGCGACGCACCGGAGGGTGGCCGCCGGGGCCCTGTTCCTGGCCGTGCTGCCGTCGGCTCTGCTCGGCTGCGGGATCGTCGGGGACGACGACGCGGAACCGGCCGAGAAGCCCGGACGGGCCCCCGCCGAGGAGGCGGCCGCGAAGTCCCGCGAGCGGGTGCAGGCGTACCTCGACGCGATGACCGCCAAGGACGTGGCCGCCGGCCGCAGCCAGCTCTGCGCGACGATGCACCAGAGCTTCGATGCGGCCGCGACCGGTCCCAACGGCGACTTCGCCGACCACTTCGAGGTGCCCCAGGCCGAGATCACCGACGTCCGCCCCGGTCCCCGGGGGCAGGAGGTCAGCACCTCCGTGTCGGTGGCCGTCGGTTCCCGTACGGTCACCCGGCCGCTGCTGTTCACGGTCACCCGGGACGGCGCCGACTGGTGCATCGCCGGCGAGACGCCGGGCGGGAACACCCCCGAACCCGCCGTCACGCCCTGACCTGCGCCTCGGTGAGCCACCTCTCACCAACCGGAACCATCCCCCTCGCCGGCCGGACGTCCCCCCGGTCGCCGTACGCTTTCTGTCATGCGCCATGAGTGGCATCAGCTGAGCCATCCCGCCGTGGGCAGCCCCGGCCTGCAGACCAGCCGTCCGACCGTCGACTCCGCCGAGGACGCGGCCCTGGGTCTGGACCGGTGGCGTGAGCTTCCGCGCCAGCAGATCCCGCCGTGGGAGGACCCGGCGCAGGTCGCCGAGGTCTGCAAGATCCTCGACACGGTGCCGTCGGTGGTCGCGCCCTACGAGGTCGACCAGCTCCGGCAGCGTCTCGCGCTCGTCTGCGAGGGCAAGGCGTTCCTGCTCCAGGGCGGTGACTGCGCGGAGACCTTCGCCGACAACACCGAGAGCCACCTGCTCGCCAACGCCCGCACCCTGCTCCAGATGGCGATCGTGCTCACCTACGGTGCGTCGCTGCCGGTGGTGAAGGTCGCCCGGGTCGCCGGGCAGTACACCAAGCCGCGGTCGCTGCCGACCGACGCCCGCGGCCTGCCCGCGTACCGCGGCGACATGATCAACGGCCTCGAGGCCACGCCGGAGGCGCGGGTCGCCGACCCGCAGCGGATGATCCGGGCGTACGCGAACTCGGCCGCCGCCATGAACATGCTCCGCGCCTACCTCGGCGGTGGCCTGGCCGACCTGCACGCCGTGCACGACTGGAACAAGGGTTTCGTCCGGAACTCCCCGGCCGGCGAGCGCTACGAGGCGATCGCGCGGGAGATCGACCGGGCGCTGGCGTTCATCCGGGCCTGCGGGATGACCGAGGAGGAGGCGCTCCGCACGGTCACCCTCTACTGCTCCCACGAGGCGCTCGCCCTGGAGTACGACCGGGCACTGACCCGGGTCTCCGGCAACCGGGCGTACGGGCTGTCCGGGCACTTCCTCTGGATCGGTGAGCGCACCCGGCAGATCGACGGCGCGCACATCGACTTCATCTCCCGCATCGCCAACCCGATCGGCGTCAAGCTCGGCCCGACCACCACCCCGGACGAGGCGCTCGAGCTGTGCGAGAAGCTCAACCCGGAGAACATCCCGGGCCGGCTCACCCTGATCAGCCGGATGGGCAACCACCGCGTCCGGGACGCCCTGCCGCCGATCGTGGCCAAGGTCGCCGCCTCCGGCGCCAAGGTGGTCTGGCAGTGCGACCCGATGCACGGCAACACGCACGAGTCGTCCAACGGCTACAAGACCCGGCACTTCGACCGCATCGTCGACGAGGTGCTGGGCTACTTCGAGGTGCACCGTGGCCTGGACACCCACCCCGGTGGCCTGCACGTCGAGTTGACCGGCGAGGACGTCACCGAGTGCCTCGGCGGTGCCCAGGGCATCGAGGACCTCGACCTGCCCGGCCGGTACGAGACCGCCTGCGACCCGCGACTGAACACCCAGCAGTCGCTGGAGCTGGCCTTCCTGGTGGCGGAGATGCTCCGTGGCTGACGCGAGGAGTGAGCTTGGGAGCCCCGCAGTCGGCAGCCGAAAGGACGACCGTGGCTGACGCTGACCTGATCGACCTTCGTTCGGACACCGTCACCCGGCCCACGGCCGGCATGCGGGAGGCGATGGCCACCGCCGAGGTGGGCGACGACGTCTACGGCGAGGACCCCACCGTCAACGCGCTGGAGGCCGAGGTCGCCGCGCTCTTCGGGCACGAGGCGGCGCTGTTCGCCCCGACCGGGTCAATGGCCAACCAGATCGCCCTGCAACTCGCGGTGCCCCCGGCGCACGAACTGCTCTGCGACGCCGACGCGCACGTGGTGACGTACGAGATCGGCGCTGCGGCCGCGTACGGCGGGATCTCCTCGCGGACCTGGCCGGCGGTCGGCGCGGACCTCGACCCGGACGTGGTCGCCGCCATGATCCGGCCCGACGGCTACTGGGCGGTGCCCACCCGGGCCATCGCCGTCGAACAGACCCACAACCGGAGCGGCGGCGGGGTGATCCCCCTCGCCACCCTCCGCGAGCTGCGCCGGGTCGCCGACGCCGCGCAGGTCTTGCTGCACTGCGACGGCGCGCGCATCTGGCACGCGCACGTCGCCGACGGGGTGCCGCTGGCGGAGTACGGCGGGCTCTTCGACACCCTGTCGGTCTGCCTGTCCAAGGGCCTCGGCGCGCCGGTCGGCTCGCTCGTCGTGGGCAGCGCGGAGAAGATCGAGCGGGCCCGCTTCATCCGCAAGCGGATGGGCGGCGGGATGCGGCAGGCCGGTGTGCTCGCCGCCGCCGGCCGGTACGCCCTCGCGCACCACGTCGACCGGCTCGCCGAGGACCACGCGAAGGCGGCGCGGCTCGCCGAGGCGATCGCCCCGTTCGGGGTGCTCGCCACCACCGTGCGCACCAACCTGGTGCCGTTGGACCTGACGAAGGCGCCGCTCGACGCGCACGCCCTGGCCGCCGCCGCCCGCGCCCGGGGTGTGCTGATCTCGGTGCTCGGCCCGCGTACCGCCCGACTGGTCACCCACATGGACGTCGATGACACCGCGATCGACCGCGCCACCGACGTGCTGACCAGCATCCTGCGCGCCTGACCCACCCCCGCCCAGGCCGGGCCGGGCCCGGCCGGTCCGCGTTGATCAAGGAGTTTGCGTCACGTTCGGCGCCGATTCTGACGCAAACCTCTTGATCGGCGGCGGGCGGCGGGCGGCGGGCAGCGGGCGACCGGCGGCGGGCGGCGGGCGGCGGGCGACCGGCGGCGGGCGGACGGGGGGTCCGCCCGGCAGTGCGCGGGTCAGGGGCGGAGGCGTTTGAGGATCGCCACGTCGGCGGCGTGACCCTCGTGCTTCTCGGTCGGGGTCTCCACCACGACGGGGACGCCGGCCGTCGCCGGGTGCGTCATCAGCTCCGCGAACGCGGGCTCGCCGATCGTGCCCTTGCCGACGTTCTCGTGCCGGTCCCGGGTCGAACCGCACAGGTCCTTCGAGTCGTTCGCGTGCACCAGCCGCAGCCGGTCCGCGCCGACCGTCGCCACCAGCGTGTCCAGGGTCGCGGTCATGCCGCCCTCGGCGGCCAGGTCGTGCCCCGCCGCCCAGGCGTGGCAGGTGTCGAAGCACACCCCGAGCCAGGGGTGCCCGTCGACCGCGTCCAGGTACGGCTCGAGCTGCTCCACCCGCGAGGCGAGCGACCGCCCGCCGCCGGCGCTCGGCTCGACCAGCAGCATCGGCCCGTCCGCGGCGGCGGCCGAGTCCAGCAGGGGCAGCAGGGTCTCGCGGACCTGCCGCATCGCCGCCTCCGCGTGCCCGGCGTCGACCGCGCTGCCGGCGTGGAACACCACGCCCCGGGCGCCGATCGCGGTGCCCCGCCGCAGGGCGTGCGCCAGGGTCTGCGCCGACCGTTCGACCGTCGCGGCCGTCGGGGAACCGATGTTGACCAGCAGCGAGGCGTGGATGAAGACCGGCACGTCCCGTTCGGCGCAGCCGTCGCGGAACAGCACGTCCTGCACCGGGTCGCCCGCCGGCAACGCCCAGCCCCGGGAGTTGGAGACGTACACCTGCACGACCTCGGACCCGACCGCGTCGACGTACGGCAGGGCCGCCTTCGCCAGGCCGCCGGAGGTCGGCGTGTGCGTGCCGACCGGGCGGTGTGCGGCCGCCGCCGTCACAGGCACCCGATGGTGACCGGGGTGCCCGGGGGCACCTGCGCGTTCTCGTTGCTCTGGAACCGCGTCACACCGTTCGGGTTGAACTGCACGACCACCGGGAGGCCCAGGGCCTCCAGCGTCTGCTTGGCCTGCGGACAGGGCAGGTCGATGACCCGCGGCACCACGACCAGCGGCGGGCCGTTGCTGACCTCCAGCCGAATCTGGGCGCCCTTCTCCACGCCGGCGCCGTCGGCCGGGCTCTGCCCGAGGACCTCGTCCTTGGGCTTGTCCGAGTCCTTGCCGGTCGGCGGCTCCACCAGCACCAGACCCAGCTGCGCGAGGATCGTCCGCGCCTCGTTGAGGTTCTTGCCGACCAGGTTGGGTACCGAGATCGGCGCCCGGCCCTTGCTGAGGAAGACGGTGACCTTGTCGCCGGGTTTGACCTCGGTGCCCGCCTTCGGGTTGGTGTCCACCACGACGCCCGCCGGCAGGTTGTCGTTGTAGCGGGCGGCGCCCTTGGCCACCACCAGCTCCGCCGCGGCCAGGTCCGCCTCGGCCAGCTCGAACTCCTTGCCGACCACGTCCGGCACCGGGAATCGCTGCGGGCCGAGGGAGAGGGTCAGCGTGATGGTGCCGCCCTTGACGATCCGGCTGGCGGAACCCGGGTCCTGGGCGACGACACCGTCCTTCGGGATCTTCTCGTGGTAGCGCGGCTCGGCGTAGTCGAGGGTGAAGCCGCCACGGGTCGCCTGTGCCTCCGCGTCGGCCTTGCTCAGGCTCACCAGTTGCGGAGCCACCGTGTAGCGACCGACACCGACCCACCAGCCGCCGCCGGCCGCGAGCAGGCCGAGCACCACCACGGCGGCGGCCAGCGCGAGACGACCCCGCCGGTCGCCCAGCACCTGAGCGCGCAGCGCGACGAGCCGCGACCACAGGTCGACGCCCTCCTCGGGCGACGCCCGTCGACGGCCGACCCGCTGGCCGCCGGCCTCGGGGAGCCGGGCCCACGTCGGCCGCTGCGCCGGCTGGACCGCCGCCACCATCATCGTCGGCTGGGCCACCGCCGGCTCGTCGGTCACCCGGCGCAGCACCGCGGTATGCGTGTTCGGGTTGCCCAGGTCGTCCTTGGCGACCTGCACCTCGGCCAGCATCGCGCCGGCGTCGGTCGGGCGGGCGCCCGGGTCCCGGCGGGTGGCCCGGCCGACCAGGTCGTCGAGCGCCCTGGGCAGCCCCGGCACCAGCATCGAGGGTGCCGGCACGTCCCGGTCGACGTGCTGCCAGGCGACGTCGACCGGCCGGTCCCCGTCGTAGGGCACGCGGCCGGTGAGCATCTCGAACAGCACGATGCCCGCCGAGTAGACGTCCGTCCGCGGGTCGGCGTGGCCGTCGGTGACCAGCTCGGGAGCGACGTACGCCACGGTGGCCATCAACTGGTTGTTGTCGTCCTCGGCGCTCGCCTCGACCGCCCGGGCCAGGCCGAAGTCGGCGACCTTGACCACGCTGTCGATCAGGTTGGACACGCCCCCGGTCGGCGCCTCGGCGACCAGCACGTTCTCCGGCTTGACGTCACGGTGGACCAGCCCGGCCCGGTGCGCGGCGGCGATCGCGGCGAGCATCTGCTCGGCGATCGCCAGGGCCTCGTCCGGGTTGAGCCGGCGTCGCTCGGCCAGCACGTCGCGCAGGGTGCGACCCCGGACGTACTCCATGACCAGGTACGGCATGCCGCCGTGGGTGCCCTGGTCGTAGACGGCGACCACGTTGGGGTGGGTCAGCCGGGCGATGGTCTTCGCCTCGTCGGTGAACCGCGTCACGAAGCCGGCCATCCCGGCGCGCGTGTCCGGCGCCTGGGTCGGGTGAATGATCTTGACCGCCACGGTGCGCTCGAGGCGCTCGTCGGTGGCGGTGTACACGGTCGCCATGCCACCACGAGCCACGCGACCGCGGATGCGGTAGCGCCCGTCGATCAGTGAGCCCAGCAACGTGTCGGCGACCTGTGTGTCCATCGGCAGGCAGTCTATGTGTCCAGGGGGTGAAGGGAGAACAGGATGCTACAGCCAGCCCCCGACAGCGGCGGTCCCGGCGCGCTCGTACCGCTGCGTACCTGCTCGGGCGGGTGCCGGGGGGACGACGGTCGGGCCCGACCCGCCGGGCGAGCGGCGGGGTGCCGGTGGCCCGGGCCGGGCGGGACGTGGCAGGGTGATCGGGTGACCGACTCCGTACCCGCCGACCAGGGCGCACCCGACCCCGACCTCGCCGGACCCGCCGACCCGGCGGCCTGGCTGAGCCTGCCGGACGTCGCCGAGCGCCTCGACGTGTCGATCAGCAAGGTCCACCAGATGATCCGGGACCGCGAGCTGCTGGCCGTCCGCCGCGCCAACGTGCGGCGGATTCCGGCGGACCTGGTGGCGAACCAGACCGTGCTCAAGCACCTGCCCGGCGTGCTCAACCTGCTGGCCGACGCCGGCTACGACGACGAGGCCGCGTTGCGCTGGCTGTACGAGCAGGACGACACCCTGCCCGGCGGTACCCCGGCCACCGCGCTCGGAGGCGACCAGGCCCGCGAGGTCAAGCGCCGCGCCCAGGCCCTCGGCTTCTGACCTCCGACCCCGGCCCTGTGTGCCGGGCCCTGCGCGCGGCGGCGGGGCGGTCAGGCGGGGCGGTGGGTGGCGGCGATGGCCAGGTCGACCAGGGCCTGACGGGCCTCGGTGTCCAGGTCGACGGTGGTCAGCGCGGCCAGCGCGCCCTCCGTCAGCGTGGCGATACGGTGTTCGGCGCGGGCCAGCGCGCCGGTGTCGGTGATCAGCTCGCGGAGCCGGGCGACGCCCGCCTCGTCGAGCGCGGGGTCACCGAGGCCGCCGAGCAGCAGCTCCCGGCCCGACTGGTCGGTGGCCTCCAGCGCCGCCGCCACGAGGTAGGTGCGCTTGCCCTCCCGCAGGTCGTCACCGGCCGGCTTGCCGGTCTGCGCCGGGTCGCCGAACACGCCCAGCACGTCGTCGCGGAGCTGGAACGCCTCACCCAGCGGCAACCCGTACGACGAGTAAGCGGACCGCACCTCCGCGGGAGCGTCGGCCAGCGCGGCGCCGAGCAGCAGCGGCCGCTCGACCGTGTACTTCGCCGACTTGTACCGGGCCACCTTCCCGGCCCGCTCCAGCGAGGTGTCGCCGGTGGCCTGGGTCAGCACGTCGAGGTACTGCCCGACGGTCACCTCGGTGCGCATCTCGTCGAAGACCGGCCGCGCGCGGGCCACCGTCGCGGGCTCCAGCCCGGCGGAGTGCAGCAGCTCGTCGGACCAGACCAGGCAGAGGTCGCCCAGCAGGATCGCGGCGGCGTCGCCGAAGCCGTTCGCGTCACCGCCCCAGCCGGCCGCGCGGTGCCGGGCGGCGAACCGCCGGTGCACCGCCGGCTCGCCCCGACGGGTGTCCGAGCGGTCCATGAGGTCGTCGTGGATCAGGGCGCTGGCCTGCACGAACTCCAGCGCCGCCAGGGCGGCGACCACCTGGTCGGTGTCGACCCCGCCGGCTCCCCGGAACCCCCAGTAGGCGAAGGCCGGCCGGAGTCGCTTGCCACCGCCGAGGACGAACGCCTCGATCGCCTCGGCCACCGGCGCCAGGGCGTCGTCGACCCCGGCCATCCAGGTGCGCTGGGTCGCCAGGAACTCGGACAGGGACTTGTCGATCCGTTGACGCAGCCCGGCGCGGTCGACGGGGGAGACAGGAGCAGCGTGGGTCACCCCACGACGCTAGCCGGTCGTGACGGTCCCCGGCGTATCGCCGGGGGCGCGACGCGCCGCCCGGTCGGTGGGGCCCCGGCGACCGCCCGGACGGCCCGGCCCCGACGGCGTCCGGGGCAGGTACGGACCGGCCGTCGCCACGGCCGCCCGGAAGCGCCGGGCGGACCGCTCGTCGGCGTACCCGCCCATCCGGCGGGTGCGGACCGCCGCCTCCACCAGCACGTCGAGCGGGACGGCCAGCACGACGGCGAGCCAGCCCAGCCAGAAACCGCCGGGGACGCGCAGGTGCCGCTCCCAGCGGGAGACCTCGTGCCGGCTGAGCGTCGGCACGCCGGAGACGGCGCAGAGCTCGGCGGCGGTTCTGCTCTGGCTCCACCCCCGGGCCAGCCGGAGGTGGGCCAGCAGTGGTCCGAGCAGCGGCGGGTCGGGCGGCGGCGGTGGCGTCATCGGGTCTCCGGTGCGGGCGTCGGCGGATGGTGGCGCGTCACCCCGAGCGGGTCGGCACGCCACCGGTCGGATGGCTGACCCCCGCGCGTGCCCCCGGCCGACCCGGCCCTCCGGCCGGCCGCCCCGCGCTGCCACCATGACTATCGCGGCGGTACGACGCTTTCCGCCCTCCGAGCGCCCCACCTGCGCGTACGCCCCCACCGGTGACCGGGTCCGGTGGGGGACGCCGTGCCGGCGTCCCACACCGTGCGCACCGGCGGGCAAGGCGGTGGGTGCGCAGGGCACCGCCCGCTAGAGTCGTGACGTGGCGCTCGGTCTTCCCTCGGTCCTCCCCAATCCGCAGCCGGCGATCGGGGAGCTGATCCGTGACCACCAGCCGACCTTCTCCTTCGAGTTCTTCCCGCCGAAGACGGCGGAGGGTGAGCGCCTGCTCTGGCAGGCGATCCGCGAGCTGGAGTCGCTGCGCCCGTCGTTCGTGTCGATCACCTACGGTGCCGGCGGGTCGACCCGGGACACCACGGTCGCGCTCACCGAGCGGATCGCCACCGAGACCACCCTGCTGCCGATGGCGCACCTGACCGCGGTCAACCATTCGGTCGCCGAGCTGCGCCACGTCGTCGGCCGGCTCGCCGGGGCCGGCGTGCGGAACGTGCTGGCCGTGCGGGGCGACCCGCCGGGCGACCCGACCGGCGAGTGGGTGCCGCACCCCGACGGCGTGCTCTACGCCGAGGACCTGGTCCGGCTGGTGCGCGACTCCGGCGACTTCAGCGTCGGCGTCGCCGCCTTCCCCTACAAGCACCCGCGCTCGCCCGACATCGCCGCCGACACCGCCTACTTCGTGCGCAAGTGCCGGGCGGGCGCGGAGTTCGCGATCACGCAGATGTTCTTCGACGCGGACGACTACCTGCGGCTGCGGGACCGGGTCGCCGCCGCCGGCTGCGACAAGCCGATCCTGCCCGGCGTGATGCCGGTGACCCAGATCGGCACGATCGCCCGCTCGGAGCAGCTCTCCGGGGCGCCCTTCCCGCGCCCGCTCGCCGAGCGGTTCGAGCGGGTCGCCGACGACCCGGAAGCCGTGCGCCGGCTCGGCATTGAGCAGGCCAGCGAGATGTGCGCGCGGCTGCTCGACGAAGGCGTGCCCGGGATCCACTTCATCACCCTCAACCGGTCCACCGCCACCCGGGAGGTCTGGCAGAACCTCCAGGCCGGCGCGCGGGTGTGAACCGGGATGCCGCGACACCTGATGCCCGCTGCGACGGTTGATCCGTGGTGGGCACACAGCTGAACTGGGACCAGTACGCCACGGCCTGGGCGCGGCTGCACGGAGGCTTCGACCCGCGGGCGGCGGCCCCGGTCGTCCGTGCCTGGCTGCGCCTCGCCTACCACATCGGTTTCGTGCTCGGCCGCCTGAAGGTCGGGCCGACCCCGGTCACCGTGGTCGGCGTGCTGCTCTGCGCCTGCGTGCCGCTGTTCGCCGTACGCCCGCAGGACGGGCCGTTCCTGGGTGCGCTGTTCGTGCTGCTCGCCTCGGTGGCGGACAGCGTCGACGGGGCGGTGGCGGTGGCCACCGGGCGTACCACCCGGCTCGGCTACGTCTACGACTCGCTGGCCGACCGGTTGGGCGAGATCGCCTGGCTGGTCGCGTTCTGGCTGATCGGGGCGCCCGGCGCGCTGGTCGTCACCGCCGGCGCGCTGTCCTGGCTGCACGAGTACGTGCGGGCCCGGGCGATCTCCGCCGGGATGCGGGAGATCGGCGCGGTGACCGTGGGGGAGCGTCCCACCCGGGTCTCGGTGGCCCTGGTCGGGCTGCTGCTCGCCGGCCTGACCGGGCTGATCGAGCCGGACCTGGCCGCCGGCACCATCACCATGGCGACGGCCGTCTGGGTGCTCCTGGCCGGCTTCGGCCTCGGGCAACTGCTCTCCACCGTCCGGCGCGCCCTCGTCGACGCCGGCTGAAACCGCCGTCGCCCCAACCGCTGAGCCGCCGTCCGCCCCAGCCGCCGGCGGCTGCCCACGGTGTTAACCGGGGGCCCTTCCTCTACCGCAGGCGTTAAGCGGGGGCCCTTCCTTACACCCGAACGCCTACCAGGCGGGGCCGATCTCGTCGGCGACGATCTGGGCGGACAGGGTGACCATCGGCAGGCCGCCGCCCGGGTGGCTGGAGCCGCCGACGAGCCAGAGCCCGTGCGCCGGCCCCCGGTTGGCGGGGCGCAGCAGCCCCCCGGCGGTGCCGTAGATCGACCCGCCGGGCGCGCCGGTCGCCGCGTCCAGGTCCGCCGGGGTGCGGATCTCCCGGAACACCAGCCGGTCGCGGACGTCCGTGCCGCGCTCGGCCAGCACGTCCAGGATCCGGTCCGCGTACGCCTCGGCGAGCCCCGGACGTCGCCAGTCGACGGCCCCGGTGGCGGTGCCGTGGCGGGCGGCGTTGACCAGCACGAACCACGCCTCGTGTCCGGCCGGCCGGACCATCGGGTCGTCGGCGACGGTGACGAAGACCGTCGGGTCCGCCGCCGGGCGGGCCCGGACACCGTGCCCCGGCCGGCCGAAGACCGCGTCGAACTCGGCGTCGTAGTCGCGGGGGAAGAAGACGTTGTGGTGGGCCAGGCCCGACTCGCCGGACACGCCGAGCAGCAGCACGAAGCCTGCGAGGCTGCGGTCGGTCAGCCCGGTCAGGCGGCGCGGGGAGGGCAGCAGGTCCCGGTAGACCGTCAGCGCGTCCACGTTGGCCACCACCACGTCGGCGGGGACCGGCGCGGCGACCCCCGCCAGGCGTACGCCGTGCACCCGCCCGCCGGCGGCGTCGATCCGGGTGACCGTGGCACCGGTCTGCACGACGACGCCGAGGTCCAGGCAGCGGGTCAGCAGCGCGTCGGCGAGGGTGCCCAGCCCGCCGCGCAGGTACCAGCCGCCGAACGCCAACTCGGCGTAGGGGACGGCGACCAGGGCGGCCGGGGCGCGGCGCGGGTCGGCGCCGGTGTACGTGGCGTACCGGTCCAGCAGCATCCGCAGCCGCGGGTCGGACAGGTGGCTGCGGCCCAGACCGCGCAGGGTGCGGCCGGGCCCGATGGCCGCGAGGTCGCCCAGCCGCCAGGCCAGCGCGGCCAGGTCCCGGGGCGAGTCGATGGCGCGGCGCAGGATGTCGCGGTGCGACGCGGCCCAGACCCGCTCGGCGCGGCGCCACAGCCGTCGCCAGTCGGCCGCGGACCGGTCGCCGAACGCCGCGCCGATCCGGGCGGTGAACTCCGCCGGATCGGCGCACGAGTCGAGCGTGGGCCCGCCGTCGGGGAACACGTGCCGCACGATCGTGTCCAGCGGGACCAGGTCGAGGTACTCGTCGAGCTTCGCGCCGGTCGCCTCGAACAGGTCGTGGAAGACGTCGGGAAGGGTGAGCAGGCTCGGCCCGGTGTCGAAGTGGAACATCCCGGCCGGGGTTTCGTGTGAGTACCGCCCGAGCTTGCCACCGACCGTGTCGGCCCGCTCGAAGACGGTGACCTCGTGTCCGGTGGCGGCCAGCCGGGCGGCGGTGGCCAGCCCACCCACCCCGGCGCCGACGACCACGATCCGCGCCATGTCGCCCTCCTAGGTGACCGGGCGGCCACGCCAGGACAGGCGGCGCCGCTTCCGCAGATGGTACGACCGCAGGGTCAACCAACCGAGGACCACGACCGACACGGGGTGTGCCAGCGCGTCGGGCCACCACCGCCCGCCGGTCGCCCGCGCGCTGACGACCCGACCGGCCACCCCGACCAGGTACGCGGCCAGCCCCGCCGCGGCCACCGCGGGCGCGCCGGCCAGCAGTGCCACCAGCGCGACCAGCGGGGGAGCGGTGTAGAGCAGAAGCAGCAGCGCCACCACGGCCGCCGCCGCGCCCGGGTGCCCGAACGAGGCCCACAGCGACTTCGAGTAGCCGTCGCGTAGTTGCGGCCAGTCGGCGTACATCCGGCAGGACGCCAGCCGGGAGCCGTCGGCGAGGGCGATCCAGCCGCCGGCCCGCTTGACCGCCCGGGCCAGCTCGACGTCCTCCAGCACGCTGGCGGCCACCACGGCGTGCCCGCCGGCGGCGGCGTACCCGGCCCGGTCGAGGACGAGGAACTGCCCGCCGGCGGCCGCCAGGGACGGCCGCGGCGAGCGCTCCATCGCCCGCAGCGGCAGGAAGGTCAGCCACAACCACTGCAGCAACGGCTGCACGAGCCGGTCGGCCGCCGTCGCCACCACGATCCGGGGGTACGGCGACAGCAGCGTCACCCGTGCGGCGCGCAGCTCGGTGACGGCCGCCGCCACCGCGTACGGGTGCAGGACCACGTCGGCGTCGACGAAGACCAGCGCGGTGGCCGCCGGGTCGGTTCGGGTGGCGAGCTGCCAGCAGGCGTGCGGCTTGCCCAGCCAGCCCGGCGGCGGGGCGACCCCGGTCAGCAGGGTGACCCGGGGGTCGTCGCCGACGACCGCGCGGACCACGTCGGCGGTGCCGTCGGTGGACCCGTCGTCGAGCACCACGATCCGCAGGGCCGGCACGCCCCGCTGGGCCAGCAGCGCCTCCAGGCACGGGGTGACCCGCGCGGCCTCGTCGCGCAGCGGCAGCAGCACCGCCACCGGTTCGGTCACCTCGGCCGGCCGGTCGGTGAGGCGGCGCAGCCAGCGACCGGCGTTGACCAGGGTGTGCCCGGTCAGCACGGCGACGCCGAACAACAACGTGAGTACGACGGTCATGCCGGGACGTCGACCCGGGTGGGCCGGGGCCGGCTGTCCCGGTCACCGCGCCGGGCCCGGTACAGGCTCACCGCGAGCGGCACGGCGGTCACCGACATGCCCACCGCGCCCCACAGCGCCGAGGCGGGCAGGGCGAGGAAGACCGCGTGGGCGAGCACGCTGGAGAAGTAGGTCCACAGGTAGAGCGCGGCCATCGGGTCGTCCCGGGAGTCGGTGACCGCCACGGCCGCCCCGGCGAGGGGACGCAGCGCGCTCATCATCAGCACCGCGAACAGGAGCCACCCGAGGTAGTTGCTGACCGGGATGCCGGGCAGGCCGGGCAGCGCCGGGGTGGCGTCCCGCCAGACCCAGTAGCCCTCGGCGACCATCTGCGGGTCGAGGAAGAGGTCCCAGGTGGCCAGTCCGAGGGTGGCCAGCGCGATCCGCCGCAGCGTACGGCCGGCGCCGATCCCGTCCGCGCCGGTGGCCCGGTCGACGCCTCCGGTCAGGCGGACGGCCGCCAGCCAGGCCGGCCAGGCCATCCAGGTCCACGCGAGCGGGATGATCAGCGGTACTCCGGCGAGCTTCGGCCCGAGCTGGCCGGAGTAGTCGTAGCTGCCGAACGGGAAACCGGTGGCCACGCCCAGCGCCTCGATGGCGAACCCGCCACCGGTGGCCACCGCGACCAGCGCCGCCGCCGTACGCGGGCCGCGGGTGAGCAGCGCGTGGCCCACCGACAGCAGGTAGCCCAGCGCGACCGTGGCCACGGTGAGCCGGGCCCGGGTGGTGCCGGTGGTCAGCGGGTAGCAGATCTGCACCAGCACCAGCACGGCCAGCAGCGCCCAGGAGAACCGCCGTGCGGTCACGGTGCGCCCGGTCCCGGTCCCGGTCCGGGTGCGGCGGGCGCGGGCAGCGGAAGGTTCCGGCCGAGCACGCCGAACGGGCGCTCGTCCCCGGGGAAGTGGAAGTCGCGCAGGATGTCGACGAAGCCGAACCGCCGGTACAGCCGCCAGGCCCGGGAGCGCTGCTCGTCGGCTTCCGGCGTGGACAGCAGCGTGGTGGCGCCCTCGGCCATGGTCAGCAGGGCCCGCAGCTGCCCCGCGCCCAGGCCGTGCCCCTGCGCCGGTGGCCGGACGTGCAGCTCCACCACCTCGAAGCAGTACGTCAGCCAGCGCTGGCGGGCCGTCGGGTCCAGGGCCCGCCACACCTGGTCGTGCCACCACTGGCCGGGTGCGCCGAGGTAGCCGTAGCCGAAGCCGGCCAGGTGCCCCTCGCTGGTCAGGCTGGCCACTGCGCGGAAACCGGGGCGGCGGACGTGGGTGGCGATGTAGCCGCGCCGGGCGTCCAGCAGGTCGGTGCGGTATCCCATCGCCTCGCCGTAGACGGCCACCACGTCGTCCAGCCGCCGGACGAGGTCGTCCGGCGTCCACCGCACCAGCCTCATGCTGTGCCTCTCTCGTCCGTGACCCACCCCAGCACCGCCCGGTCACCGACCACGTCGCGCACCTCGAACCGCGCGAAGAGTTCCTCCGCGTACCACCCTTCCGTGGGGGTCCGCGTGATCGCGGCGCGGTGCTCCGGGTGACGGTACGCGAACGCCACCAGGTCCGTCTGGTCGCGCCACACGCTCACCGTGCCCTGCCAGCCCAGCGGCGCCTCGCCGACGCCGAAGCGGGCCAGCAGGCCGGGCGCGGCGTGCAGCGCGGCGGCCACCGGCGGGATCGCCCGCCAGAAGGTGGCCGCGCGGGCGGGTCGCAGCCGGGCGCGGGTCAGCGCCAGCACCGGCCCGCTGGGCCGGCCGCCGGGCGGGTCACCGAACGGCCGCCGGCCGGACCACTCGCCCCGGCTGCTCAGCGGGCGCAGGTCGACCCGGACGGAGGCGCGGGCGATCCGGGCCCAGGCCCGCCCGACCGGGGAGTCGTCGAAGCCGGCCGCCGCGGCGGGGGAGTCCCACACGGTCAGCGCCGCCCAGCGGGTCAGGTCGGCGTCGTTCGGCCCGAAGCCGGTGCCGGTCCCGGTGCCGAGCAGCTTGCCGAACCGGACGCCGTCGGAGGCGCGCAGCCGGCGCGGGTCGAGCGCCATCCGGGTCAGCGCGCGGGGCAGCGCGGCCCGTGACGTACGCCAGACGTGCAGTGTGACCAGCTCGGGAACGGTGTTCACGCCACCTCGGTGGGGGTGCCGGCGGTGACCCGCAGCAGCTCGGAGTACGTGGTGGGGAAGACCGCCCGCGGTACGCCCCCGGCCGCCCAGATCTCGTCGTACGCCTCCAGGGCCGTGTCCACCAGCGTGCGCAACGGCGCGGGGTGGCCGACCGGCGCGACCCCGCCGATCACCTGCCCGGTGTGCTCCTTGACGAAGGACGGGCTGGCCCGGCGCAGCCGGGTGACCCCGAGGGACGCGGCCAGCTCGGGGGTGTCCACCCGGTGTGCCCCGGAGGTGAGCACCAGCAGCGGCGCACCGTCGGCCTCGAAGATCAGCGAGTTGGCGATCTGTCCGACCTCGACGCCGAGTGCCTCGGCGGCGGCCGCGGCGGTGTGGACCGCCTCGGGCAGCAGGCGGACCTCGGTGGGCGCGCCGGCGCCGTCGCGGGCGCCGGCGCCGTCGAGCGCCTCCTGCACCGCCCGCACGTTCGGGTGTGGCTGCATACCGCCATTCTTCCCGGTACGCCCCGGCGACGTTCAGCCGGCCGCCCCCACACCGTCCACCGTGCTAGCGGGGGACGGTGAGGGTGTCCGGGGCGGGCGCGGCGGTGGGCGTCGGGGAGGGGGCTACGCGGGCGGTTTCGGCCAGGGCGACGCCGACCAGCACCAGCAGGCCGCCGCTGAGCTGGGCGGTGTTGAGCGCCTCGCCGGCACCGATGACCGTCCACGCCACCGCCGCGGCGAGGACCGGCTCCACCATGCCGACGATCCCCACGCTGGTCGCCGGGAGGTGCCGCATCGCCCCGGCCACCAGCAGGTACGGCACGATCGAGCCGAGCACCACCACGTACGCGCAGAGCAGCGCCACCGGGGCCCCGCGGTCGGTGTCGGCGGCCAGCGGCTCCCAGCCGCCGCTGCCCGCGACGACCGCGCGGGTGAGCAGGCCGGCAACGGCCGAGGCGCCGAACGCCCAGGCGCACAGGGAGAGCGTGTCCCGCCGGGCGACCCCGCGCGCGCCGAGCACGTAGTAGACGGCCAGGAGGGCCGCGGCGCCGAGACCGGCCAGCACACCGATGCCGTCCAGCTTCAGCTCGCCCCAGACCTCGGCCACGCAGCCGAGGCCGACCAGGCTCAGCGCCAGGCCGGCCCAGAGGCGCGGGCGGACCCGGTGGCGCTGGCCGAACCGGGCCCAGAGGGCCACCATCAGCGGCGCGGTGTACTCGAACAGCAGCCCGATCCCGACCGGCAGGCGGGAGATGGCCACGAAGTAGAGCATCGGTACGCCGAAGAAGCCGGTCAGGCCGTACCCGGCCAGCAGCGGCAGTTCACGGCGGGTGACCCGGAGCCGCCGGGCCCCGGGCGGCACCAGCAGGCACAGCGCCAGCAGTCCGACGAGGGCCCCGACCGCCCGCAGCAGGGTGAGCTGCTGAGGGTCCAGGCCGGCCCGGAGCACCAGCTTGGAGACCGTGCCGTTGACGGCGAACAGCGCACCCGAACCGAGCACCATGGCCACGCCGAGGACGGGGCGCGGGGTGGTCACCAGCGGAGGCTACCCACCGGACGGTGAGGGCCGACGCGCCGGGCACTCGTTACCCCCGGCGCGGTGTGCCGTACGCCGGCCGGACCGGGCGCGTCGTGCGTTGCTTTTTTGTCGGAGGGAGGGTGTACTGTCAGCAGCAGTTAGAACGAGTGTTCGATTGCCTCGTACGCCCGTTCCAACCAGCCCGGGATGGTGTTTCGCGGCGCCGGCCCGGGCGGTGCGGCTCCGCGGGCCGCACCCAGGGTTCCGGACAGTCGCGAGTCCGGCACCCGTCAGGCAGGAGCGTCGCCCGCCGCCCACGACCCCCGGGCGGCGGGCGACGAACCCGCCGGTACGCCGTCCGGGTGTGGTGTGGGGAAGCATCCACACCCGGCCGGCCCCCCCGGTGCGTCTTCCTCCGCACCACTCGACCCGGCGTCCCGCCGACGGGCAGTTCCGTCGCGGGGCAGCGACCCGGCCACGTGGAGGAGACAGTCCATGCCGACGAACCCCGCTCAGGCACCGACGGTGCCCGCGCACGTGCTGCCGCACCGCACTCCGGCGCAGCTTCTCGCGGTCGCCCGGCACGGGTTGGCCGAGGCCGCCCAGACCCGTCCCGACGGCCTGCGGTACGCCGCCGCGCACCTGGCCGCGCTCCGCGCCGCCGCGGCCCTGCTCGCCGCCCGCGCCCGTCCCGCACCCACCCGGCGCAACCGGGTCACCAGCGTCTGGGTCCTGCTCTCCGGTGTCGCTCCCGAGCTCGACGAGTGGGCCCGGTTCTTCGCCCTCGGGGCCGGCAAGCGGGCCGCCGCCGAGGCCGGCATCCCGCGTGTGGTGACCGCCCGGGAGGCCGACGACCTGCTGCGGGCCGCCGAGGAGTTCGTCACGGTGGTGGAGACCGCGCTCGGCGTGGTCCACCAACCGGCGCTCGACGGTCTCGCCGCCTGACCTCTGCGGCACCGTCTCCCCGGGCCCGACCCCGGGAGACGGTGCCGGCGTGGTTTTGAGTTGTCACCCAGCACGTACCAGCACGACGGGGGGTAGGTCCGATGGCGGGCCGCATGGTGGTCGGTTCCGCCGCACTGGCCGGTCTGGTGCGCCCGGCGAGCGCACCGGATCCGGCGGGCGGCCACCGTGTGCTGCCGGTGGCCCCCGAGCTGACCGGGCTGCTTCCCAACCGAGGGTTGCGTCGTGGCAGCACGGTCGCGGTCGCCGCCGAGCAGCCCCGGCGCAGCGGCGGCACCTCGCTGATGCTGGCCCTGCTCGCCGAGGCGTCCCGCGCCGGCTCGTGGTGCGCCGTGGTGGGGGTGCCGACCTTCGGGGCGGGTGCCGCGGCCGAGCTCGGCATCGCCCTGGACCGGCTCGCCCTCGTACCCCACCCGGGCCCGGAGTGGGCCACCGTGGTCGCCGCGCTGATCGACGGGGTGGACGTGGTGGTCACCGCCGTGCCGGCGGCGGTCTCCGCCCCGGTGGCCAACCGGCTCGCCGCCCGGGCCCGGCAGCGGGGCAGCGTGCTCGTCCCGTACGGGCGCTGGGACGGCGCCGACGTGACCCTCCAGGTGGTCCGGGGGGCGTGGGAGGGACTGGGTCCGGGCCGGGGCCGGCTGCGGCGCCGCGAGGTGACCGTCTCGGCGCGCGGACGCGGGGCGGCCGCCCGACCCCGGGAGATCACGTTCTGGCTGCCCGGCGACGGGCTCACCCGGGTCATCCCCCGGTCCGCCCCCGCCACCCCGGTCACCTCGGTCACCGGTCGGTCGGCCGCCGGCCGGCTCCGCGCCGTGCCGCCGGCCGCCGTCACCGGCCCGTCCCGGCGGGGGGACACCCTCACCCTGGTGGGTCCGGCGTGACCGGCCGGCCGGACGGTCCGGTCCGGACGGTGCTGCTCTGGTGCCCGGACTGGCCGGTGATCGCCGCCGAGATCGTCGACGGGGTGCCCGCCACCGGCCCGGTCGCGGTGCTGCACGCCAACCGGGTGGTCGCCTGCTCCGAGCGGGCCCGCGCCGAGGGGGTGCGTCGTGGCCTGCGCCGACGGGAGGCGCAGGGCCGCTGCCCGCAGCTCACCGTCGTCGACCACGATCCGGGGCGGGACGCCCGGGCGTTCGAGCCCGTGGTCGCCGCCGTGGAGGAGCTGGTCGCGGGCGTCGAGGTGGTACGCCCCGGCGCCTGCGCGGTGCCCGCCCGAGGGCCGAGCCGCTACCTCGGGGGCGAGGAGGCGGCCGCCGAGCGGATCGTGGAGCACGTCGCCCAGACCTGCGCGGTGGAGAGCCAGATCGGCATCGCCGACGGGGTCTTCGCCGCCGGGCTGGCCGCCCGCGGCGGGCGGATCGTCCCACCGGGGACGACACCGGAGTTCCTCACCGAGCTGCCGGTCGAGGCGCTCGGCCGGCCGGACCTGGCCGACCTGCTGCGCCGGCTCGGTGTGCGTACCCTCGGCGACTTCGCGGCGCTGCCCGCCGGGGACGTGCTGGCCCGGTTCGGCTTCGACGGCGCGCTGGCCCACCGGCTGGCGGCGGGGCGGGACCACCGCCCGCTCGCCGTCCGGCGCCCGCCGGTCGACCTGACCGTCACCGCGGAGCACGACGAACCGCTCGACCGGGTCGACGCGGCGGCGTTCGCCGCCCGCGCACTGGCCGAGCAGCTGCACGACCGGCTCGCCGGGCACGGGTTGGCCTGCACCCGGCTGGGCATCGAGGCCGTCACCGCGCACGGCCAGGAACTGCACCGGGTCTGGCGGCACGACGGTCTGCTCACCGCCGCGGCCATCGCGGACCGGGTGCGCTGGCAGCTCGACGGCTGGCTCTCCGGCGGCAACGCCCGGTCCGGGGCCCGCCCGAGCCGCCCCACCTCGGGGATCATCCGGCTCCGGCTGGTCCCCGACGGCGTGATCGCCCAGGCCGGCCTCCAGTCCGGGCTGTGGGGCGAGACCGGCGAGGAGCGGGAGCGGGCGCACCGGGCGTTGAGCCGGGTGCAGGGCATCCTGGGCCCCGAGGCGGTGCTGACCGCGGTCCTCGGCGGCGGGCGGTCTCCGGCCGACCAGGTGCGCCTGGTCCCCTGGGGGGACGAGCGGCTCCCGGCCCGCCCCGGCCCGCCGGCCCTCCCGCGCTCCACGGACCCGGAATCCCCGGACCCGCCGTCTCCGGCGGTCCCGGCCCCGTCGTCCCCGCCTCCGGCACGGCCGGGGAGGACGGCGGCGCGGCGTACGGTGCGGTCGGCCGAGCCACCCTGGCCGGGGCGTCTCCCGCCACCGTCGCCGGCCGTGGTGCTGCCCGACCCGCTCCCCGCCGCCGTGCACGACGCCGCCGGCGAGCCGGTCGTGGTCAGCGCGCGTCTACTGACCAGTGCCGCACCGGCCCGGCTCACCGTCGGGACGGCCCGCCCGGTCGAGATCGTCGGGTGGGCCGGCCCCTGGCCGGTCGACGAGCGCTGGTGGGCGCCGGCCGAGGCGCGGCGCCGGGCCCGGTTCCAGGTGTGTCTCGCCGACGGCTCCGCCCTGCTGCTCGCGGTCGAGGCCGGCCACTGGCTGGTGGAGGCGGTCTATGACTGAGCGTCCGCCCGGGGCGGCCCGATGAGCTTCCACAACCCGAAGCAGCCCTGGTCGGAGCTGGAGCGGGTGCTGTCCGGCCGGGGCCGGGGCACGCCCCACCACGAGCGGCACCTGCACGTGGTGGACCCCCTCGCCGTGGACGCCGACGGGGGTGACTCACCGGCCTGGACCCGCAGGCGCCAGCAGTACGAGGCGCCGGATCTTCCCCGCCCGGACGGCGCGGTGCCGTACGCGGAACTGCACGCCCACACCAACTTCAGCTTCCTCGACGGGGCCAGCCACCCCGAGGAGCTGGCCGAGGAGGCCGCCCGGCTGGGCCTCACCGCGCTCGCCGTCACCGACCACGACGGCTTCTACGGGGTGGTGCGCTTCGCCGAGGCGGCCCGTGAGCTGCACCTGCCGACGATCTTCGGCGCCGAGTTGTCCCTCGGGCTGCCCGGCCCGCAGAACGGCGAGCCCGACCCGCTCGGCGCGCACCTGCTGGTGCTCGCCCACGGCCACGAGGGGTACGCCCGGCTCGCGTCCGTCATCTCCCGGGCCCAGTTGCGCGGCGGGGAGAAGGGCCGCCCGGTCTACGGGGAGCTGGAGGAGGTGGCCGCCGAGCTGCGCGACCACGTCCTGGTGCTGACCGGCTGCCGCAAGGGGCACGTGCCGGGGGCGCTGCTCACCGAGGGGGTCGACGCCGCGGCCCGGGAGCTGGACCGGCTGACCGCGCTGTTCGGCGCGGAGACGGTGGCGGTGGAGCTGACCGACCACGGACACCCGGTCGACGCGGACCGCAACGACGCCCTGGCCGAGCTGGCCGCCACCGCCGGGCTGCCCACGGTGGCCACGAACAACGTGCACTACGCGACCCCGGGCCGGCGGCGGCTGGCCACCACGGTCGCCGCCGTACGGGCCCGGCGCAGCCTGGACGAGATCGACGGGTGGCTGCCCGCCGCCGCCACCGCCCACCTGCGCAGCGGCGCCGAGATGGCGGCCCGGTTCGCCGCGTACCCGGGTGCGGTGGCCCGGGCCGCCGAGTTCGGCGCGGAACTGGCCTTCGACCTCCAACTGGTCGCGCCGACGCTGCCGGCGTACCCGGTGCCGCCGGGGCACACCGAGATGAGCTGGCTGCGGCACCTGACGGAGCAGGGGGCGCGGGAGCGGTACGGCCCGCGCGAGGCGCACCCGCGGGCGTACGCGCAGCTGGACCACGAGCTGCGGATGATCTCCGATCTCGGCTTTCCCGGCTACTTCCTGGTGGTCTACGACATCGTCGCGTTCTGCCGCGCGCAGGACATCTACTGCCAGGGGCGGGGCTCGGCGGCGAACTCGGCGGTCTGCTACGCGCTGCGGATCACCAACGTGGACGCGGTCCGGCACCGGCTGCTCTTCGAGCGGTTCCTCGCCCCGGAACGGGACGGCCCGCCGGACATCGACGTGGACATCGAGTCCGACCGGCGGGAGGAGGTGATCCAGCACGTGTACGCCCGGTACGGCCGGGAGCACACCGCCCAGGTCGCCAACGTCATCTCGTACCGGCCCCGGTCGGCGGTGCGGGACGTGGCGAAGGCGTTCGGTTTCTCGCCGGGCCAGCAGGACGCGTGGAGCAAGCAGATCGACCGGTGGGGTTCGGTGGCGTCGGTGGACGTGGAGGACATCCCCGAGCAGGTCGTCGCGTACGCCAACGAGCTGCAGACGTTCCCCCGGCACCTGGGCATCCACTCCGGCGGCATGGTGATCTGCGACCGGCCGGTGATCGAGGTCTGCCCGGTGGAGTGGGGGCGGATGCCCGGCCGCAGCGTGCTCCAGTGGGACAAGGACGACTGCGCCGCCGTCGGGCTGGTCAAGTTCGACCTGCTCGGCCTCGGCATGCTCTCGGCGCTGCACTACGGCTACGACATGATCGGGATGAGCCTGGACCTGGGTGACATGACCCTGGACGATCCCGAGGTCTACGACATGCTCTGCCGGGCCGACTCGGTGGGGGTGTTCCAGGTGGAGAGCCGCGCCCAGATGGCCACCCTGCCCCGGCTGAAGCCGCGCGAGTTCTACGACCTGGTGGTCGAGGTGGCGCTGATCCGGCCCGGCCCGATCCAGGGCGGCTCGGTGCACCCGTTCATCCGGCGCAAGAACGGCCAGGAGCCGGTGGAGTACGCGCACCCGCTGATGCGCAACGCGCTGGAGAAGACGCTCGGGGTGCCGCTGTTCCAGGAGCAGCTGATGCAGCTGGCGATCGACCTGGCCGGGTTCGACGCGGCCGAGGCGGACCAGCTGCGCCGGGCGATGGGCGCCAAGCGGTCCGCCGAGCGGATGGCCCGGATCGCCGAGCGGCTCTACGCCGGGATGGCCGAGCGGGGCATCACCGGTGAGCTGGCCGACGACGTCTACCGGAAGCTGTCGGCGTTCGCCAGTTACGGCTTTCCGGAGAGCCACGCGATGAGCTTCGCGTACCTGGTCTACGCCAGCTCCTGGCTCAAGCGTTACCACCCGGCGCCGTTCCTGGCCGCCCTGCTCAACGCCCAGCCGATGGGCTTCTACGCGCCGCAGACCCTGGTCGACGACGCCCGCCGGCACGGGGTGGAGGTCCGCCGGCCGGACATCAACGCCAGTGGCGCGAAGGCCGTCCTGGAGTCGACCCCGCGGACCCGGTGGGGGAGCGTGCCGGGGGAGCCGCCGCACGCCTGGGGGCTGGGTGGTCCGGCCGTACGCCTGGGGTTGTCCGGCGTGCGGACCCTCGGCGACGAGGTGGCCGAGCGGATCGAGGCCGAACGGACGGCGCACGGGGCGTACCGGGACATGCCGGACCTGGCCCGGCGGGTGGGTCTGACGGCCGCCCAGCTGGAGGCGCTGGCCACCGCGGACGCCTTCGCCTGCTTCGGACTGTCCCGGCGGCAGGCGCTGTGGGCCGCCGGCGCGGCGGCCCAGGACCGGCCGGGTCGGCTCCCCGGGACGGTGACCGGCGCGACCGCGCCGGTGCTGCCCGGCCTGGAGGCGGTGGACCGGCTGGTCGCCGACGTGTGGGCGACCGGGTTGTCGCCGGAGAGCCACCCGGCCCGGTTCATCCGGCCGCAGCTGGACGCCCTGGGCGCGGTCCCGATCGCCCGGCTCGGCCGGGTGGAGCCGGGCCGGCGGATCCAGGTCGGCGGGATCGTCACGCACCGGCAGCGCCCGGCGACCGCCGGCGGCGTCACCTTCCTGAACCTGGAGGACGAGACCGGGATGCTCAACGTCACCTGCTCACCGGGCCTGTGGCAGCGGTACCGGCGGGTGGCCCGCACCAGCGCCGCGCTGGTGGTGAGGGGCCTGTTGCAGCGCCACGAGGGAGTGATCAATCTCACCGCCGACCGGCTGGAGGCGATCGAGCCGCCGGTCAGCCCCGCCTCGCGCGACTTCCGGTGAGAGCCGGAGTGATCCACATTACGGTTTTCCGTCCCGCCCAGCGGGAGACTTGCAGCCCGCACGGGCAGAGTCGCCCGCGCGCACGAGGGGGAACGAACCGATGACCGGTAATCACGCGTACCGCGGCGGGGTGGCCAACTCCCGCCGGACCCGACTCGGCGCCGGCTGGGTGCCGGGCCACCACACCGAGCCTCGGGAGTACGAGGTCACCGAGGGCCCGGTCGCCAACGCCCTGCGCTCCCGCGCCGAGGAGAACGGCGCCGAGGGCGAGGCCTGACCGCCCGGCGGGCGGGGCACCGGCGGGTCTGGACCAGGTGACTAGGCTCGTCGGGGTGGAGCAGACCCGAGGCCGCCTCGCCGGGCCGCCGCTGACCCCCCGTACCGCCGTGATCTGGTCGGTGCTGCGCGCCGAACTGGACCGCCGTGGGGACACCCCGTTGACCGTGCTCGACGTGGGTGGCGGCACCGGCGGCTTCGCCGTACCGCTGGCCCACGCCGGGCACCGCGTCACCGTGGTCGACGCCAGTCCCGACGCGCTCGCCGCACTGACCCGACGGGCCGCCGAGGCCGGGGTCGCGGACCGCGTACGCGCCGTGCAGGGCGACGGCGACGCGCTCGCCGGGCTGGTTGAGCCGGCCAGCGCCGACCTGGTCCTCTGCCACTCCGTCCTGGAGGTCGTCGACGACCCGGCGCCGGTGGTGGCCGCCCTCGCCGCCGCGCTGCGCCCGGGTGGGGCCGCCAGCGTGCTCGTCGCCGGTCGGGCCGCCGCCGTGCTCGGCAGGGCGATGAACGGTCACCTGGACGTCGCCGCGGCGCTGGCCGACGACCCCGCCGGCACCGCCGGACCGCGGGACACCGCGCGTCGGCGGTACGACGCCGAGAGCGCCGCCGCGCTGCTGACCTCCGGTGGGCTCGCGGTCGAGGAGATCCACGGCGTACGTGTCCTCGCCGACCTGCTGCCCGCCGCCGTCGCCGACGGCCAGCCGACCGCGCTGATCGAGTTGGAGCGGGCACTCGCCGCGCGGGCCCCCTGGCGGGACCTCGCCGCCCAGCTGCACCTGTTCGCCCGCCGGCCGGCATGAGCGGTCCCCCCGGGTCGCTGGAGATCGTCGCGCCCCGCTACGGCGAGGCGAGTCTCGCCGACGTCCTGCCGGCCGCGCTCGCGGTGCTCGGGGTGCCCGGAGCCGCCGACACGCTCGGCCTGCGCACCACCCTCGACGGGGTACGCCGCGTCGCGGTCCTGCTGGTCGACGGCCTCGGCTGGCACCAGATCCCGACCGCCGCCCCGTACGCCCCGACCCTGGCCGCGTTGGCCGCGACCGCCGGCCGCCCGCTCACCTCCCCCTTCCCCTCCACCACGCCGACGAGCCTGGTGACGCTCGGCACGGGCACCGCGCCCGGCGCGCACGGGGTGCTCGGGTTCACCCTGCGGATCCCCGGGACCGACCGGGTCCTCAATCACGTGGAGTGGGCGGCCGACCCCGAGCCGACGCGCTGGCAGCCGGTCCCCACCCAGTTGCAGCGGGCGCAGGCGGCGGGAGTCGCGGTGACCGTGGTGAGCCGGCCCGAGTTCGGCGGCAGCGGGCTGACCGTGGCCGCCAACCGGGGCGGCGACTACCGGGGCGCGACCGGCGTCGACGCGCTGGCCGGGCAGATGCTCACGGCGCTCGCCGCCGGCTCCGGACCCACCCTGGTCTCCGGCTACCACCCCGACCTGGACCGGCACGGCCACCTCACCGGAGTCGACTCGGTGCCCTGGCGGACCGCCGCCGCGGACGTGGACCGGCTGCTCGCCCGACTGGTCGACGGGCTGCCGCCGGACGCGGCGTTGCTCGTCACCGCCGACCACGGCCAGCTCGACATCCCGGCCGGACACCGCGTCGACCTGGACACCGATCCCCGGCTGCGCGCCGGGGTGGCGGTGGTCGCCGGCGAGCCCCGGGTCCGCTACCTGCACGTCCAGCCGGGCGCCCGCGACGACGTCGTCGCCAACTGGTCGACGGTGCTCGGTGACACGGCCCGGGTGCGGACCCGGGAGGAGATGGTCGCCGACGGATGGTTCGGCCCGGTGCCCGAGGAGCACCTAGCCCGCATCGGCGACGTGGTCGTGGTCAGCAACGGCACCCACGCCGTCCTCGCCAGCCGGTCCGAACCGCCGATGGCGTCGCGTCTGGTGGCGTACCACGGTGCCGACACCGCGGCGGAGATGACCATCCCCCTGCTGGTCGTCCGGGGCTGACCGGCCGGCGCCCGCCGCGCTCCGCCCGCGGTGTCGTCGGACCCGGGGGCTAGCCTGCGGTCATGGGTCGCAGTCAGTCGTTGCCGAGGGGCGGCGATCCGCGTTTCGGGCCGGACGCCGACGACACCGACTGCACCGTGCTGCACGTCGACATGGACGCCTTCTTCGCCTCCGTCGAGGTGCGTGCCCGGCCGGAGCTGCGCGGCCGGGCCGTCGTGGTCGGCGGCATCGGGCCGCGCGGCGTGGTCAGCTCCGCCAGCTACGAGGCCCGACGGTACGGCGTCCGCAGCGCCATGCCGACCATGCGCGCCCGGGCGCTCTGCCCGCACGCGGTCTTCCTGCCGCCGGACTTTCCGGCCTACTCGGCCGCGTCCCGGGCGGTCATGCAGATCTTCCGCGACGTCACCCCGCTGGTCGAGCCGCTCTCCCTGGACGAGGCGTTCCTCGACGTGGCCGGTGCGCGACGGCTGTTCGGGCCACCGGCCACCATCGCCCGGCGGATCCGGGAACGGGTCGCGGGGGAGGAGGGGCTGACCTGCTCGGTCGGTGTGGCACCGAGCAAGTTCGTCGCCAAGCTCGGCTCCACCCGGGCCAAGCCCGACGGCCTGCTGGTGATCCCGGCAGATCAGGTGCTCGACTTCCTGCACCCGCTACCGGTGTCGGCGCTGTGGGGGGTGGGGGAGCGGTCCGCCGAGACGCTGCGCCGCCTCGGCCTGACCACCATCGTTGACCTGGCCGAGGCGCCCTACGGCATGCTGCGCAAGGCCCTCGGCGAGGCGTCCGCCCGGCACCTGCACGAGCTGGCCTGGGGCCGTGACCCGCGCCGGGTGAGCCCCGAGCACGTGGAGAAGTCGATCGGCGCCGAGGTGACCTTCGACAACGACGTCGCCGACCCGGTCGAGATCCGCCGCGCTCTGCTCGCCCTCTCCGAGAAGGTCGGGGTCCGGCTGCGCCGGGCGGGCCAGGTGGGGCGTACGGTGTCGTTGAAGGTCCGGATGGCCGACTTCCGCACCGTCAACCGGTCCCGCACCCTCGGCGTGCCGACGGATGTGGCACGGGAGCTGTTCGACACGACCTGGGCCCTCTACACCGCACTCGACCCCGGTGAGCGGATCCGGCTGGTCGGCGTACGCGCCGAGGGGCTCGCGCCGGTCCAGGACACCCCTCGACAGCTCACCCTCGGCGCGCCCGAGCGCGGATGGCGCGAAGCGGAAGCTGCCGCGGACGCCGCTGCTGCCCGTTTCGGGCGGTCCGTCATAGGTCCGGCCAGTCTGCTCGCTGCCCGCGACCGCCAACAAAAGGAAAATCCACCCCGGCCATAGGTCGTCCCGCTTTCCGACGCGCGAGGGCCCTCGTAGACTTGCGGGTAAGCAGCCGGATGGCTGCCACGGTCTGTCGGCCCGCCCGGGCCCGACCAACATGACCGGGGAGGAGTGCCGTGCCGCTCTCGGAGCACGAGCAGCGGCTGTTCGAGCAGATCGAGCGGTCGCTTGCCGAGGACCCCAAATTCGCCTCGGCCGTGCGCGCCAGTGACCCGCGTTTTCTGACGCGGCGTCGCCTGCTCGTGGCCGCCGTCGTGGTCGTCGTTGGCCTCGCCCTGTTGGTGTACGGCGCGGTGATCGCCACTCCGCCGCTGGCAGTGGCGGGGTTCGTCGTCATGCTGGGCGCGCTGGGCTACGGGGTGCAGTCGCACCGTCGGGCGCAGTCGCCCGACCTGCACGTGGTGGGTGGCACGACGAGTCGTCGCCGTCCCCGCGGTCGAACCGGTCGCCGCCCTTCGATCCTGGATCGCATGGAGGACCGGTGGCGGCAGCGCCCGGAGGGGCACCGCTGACCACGGTCCGCCGCTGAGGCGGTAACCCGACCCGGCCCGGCGCCTGTCCGGTCGCCGGGCTGACCGGCGACGTTCGGCGTTCCCGTGCGCCCCGGCGCCCGATTCGCGTCCTGCTGATCCCGCCGGCCCCGCCCGCCGGCCCCGCCGGCCCCGCCCGCCGGCCCCGCCCGCCGGCCCCGCCGGCCCCGCCCGCCGGCCCCGCCGGCCCCGCCCGCCGGCCCCGCCGGCCCCGCCCGCTGGCCCCGCCGGCCCGCCCGCTGGCCCCTTGGGCCCCCGCCGGCCGGCCCTTGGGCCCCGCCTGCGGCCTGGGGCCGCCTCGTTCTCGAGAGATCTTGGAAGATCCGGGCCCCTCGGGGGGCCACTTTCTTCCAAGATCTTGCTGATGCTCGGAGGCCGGATGATCCCGTCGTGGCTACCCCGCGCGTCTGGACATCGAGGGATGACCCGGTGCGGTGGGCCTGGCGAGGTGCAGGCCGCGGCGGCGTGATGTCTGCGTGACATGAATATGTCTGAGTGACATCAGCCGAACGGCATCGAGCTGTCCGGCGCCCGGCCCGGCCGGAAGACAGAGCTGCCGGGTCGGAAGACATCCCGGCCCGGCAGCGGATGAGCGCCGCGGTCAGTGAGCGCCCTGGTGGGTGGGTGGGTTGGTCGTCAGCGGGCCAGGCGGCCGGCGAGCAGGCGGCGCGGGCTCCACCGGACCATGCGGTAGCGGGCCCGGCCGTACCCGGTCACGAGACGGGAGGACGTGTCGGCCGTGGCGGTCCGCCAGCGCAGCAGCACCGACGGAGGCAGCACAGTGGCCAGGATCCGGGTGCGGCGGTCGGCGGTGGCCGCGAGCGCACCGCGTACCTGGCGCAGGGCCGGGCGCAGGTCCTCACCGCTGAGCGGGTCCCGGGCGTAGCTCGCCCGCTCCTCGGCCCGACCGAGCAGCCGCGCCGCGGTGGCGGCGTCGGAGTGCTCCCGCAACCCCTCCCGGGCGAGCCGGTCGGCGGTGGCCCGCGGCGTCTCCGTCCGGTCGATCCGGACCCGGAAGTCCACCAGGGTGTCCAGCAACTCGTCCCAGGCCGCGTGCGCGTCGGCCCGCGCCCGGTCGGCGTCGGCCAGGACCACCATCCGCCGCCCGTCGGTGGCCCCGTCCACGGCGGGCGTGGTCGCCGCCGCCGCGGTGGCGGCCGGCGCCACCCGACCGCTGCGTCGTCGACGCAGGGCGAGCCGGCGCAGTGCCGGGAGGGCGAGCAGGGCGAGCAGGGCCAGCGCGCCGGCCACCCACCACGGCCACACCGGCGCCTCGCCGGACGGCGTCGCCGAGTCCAGCGGAAGCCCGGAGGCCGGGTCCTCCTGCCCTGGTTGGCGGCGGTCGGCGCTCGCCGTGGCCTCCGGCCCGGTCGGGGCCGCCGTCGCGCCGGCGTCCGGCGTGGTCTCCTCCGGGGCGTCGGTGTCGGGCGCCCAGGCCGACCGGGTCGAGCCGCTGACGCCGTACGCCGGGGTGGCGTCGAACGGCACCCAGCCGAACCCGTCGAAGTAGACCTCGGTCCACGCGTGCAGGTTCCGGTTGGTCAGCGTGTAGGTGCCGTCGCCGGAGTTCGCGCCGTTGGCGAAGCCGAACGCCACGCGGGCCGGGATGCCGGCCGCCCGGACCAGCCACGCCATCGCTGCCGAGTACTGCTGGCAGAAGCCCACCTTGTTGGTGAGGAAGTTGACGATGTCCTGGTCGCTGGTGCCGCCCTCGGTGCTCAGCTTGTAGCTGAAGCCGTTCTCCGAGGAGAAGTAGTCGTAGATCGCCCGCACCTTGTCGTACTCGGTGCCCTTGCCCTCCACCAGTCCCCGGACCAGCGCCTCGACCTCCGGCACCGGCGGCGTCCGGGTCTGTTGCTCCGTCCGGAGGGGGTGGTCGGCCGGCAGCGGCGTCGCCTGTCGGAGCGCCGACGGGGTGTACGTGGTGCGCACGTACTCGAACTCGTAGCGCTTGCCGCGGGCGTTCTCCCGGTTGGAGAAGACGACCTGGAGGTTGTCGTCGTAGTACCAGTTGCCGTTGAGGTCCTCGATCCGCACCGCCTCGGTGTAGACCGGCAGGAACGGCATGTTGAGGTTCTTCGTCGCCTCGACCGTGGCCCGGTAGCGGGTGCGCTCCACCCCGGCCCGGTCAGGCTCGTCTGGACCCGGCAGGTCCCGGTTGGCCGGGCTGCCGCTGGGATTGCGCACCCGGAAGCCGTCCGCCCCGAGCCGGTCGGCGGCGCCGAACCGCAGGTAGAACGGCTGCGACTCGTTGGTCGTGACCTTGAGGTAGTCGACGACGTCGCGCTGGTTCAACTGCCCGCTGAGAGCGGCGAACAGGTCGACCCGCCCCGGGGCGCCACCCTGACCGGGGCGGCCGGTGCCGTCGCCGGTGCCCGAGCCCATCGTGTCCAGCAGACCACCGGTCATGCCCGGCACGGCCAGGGGCACGGCCACGGCGAGCGCCACCCCGACGGCGGCCAGTCGCCGCCCGGCCGAGGCGAGCGGCGAGGCCTCCCACACGTCCACGCCCCGGCCGTCCCCGGTGAACCGGCGGCCGAAGCGACGGACCCGGTCGACGTTGTCGGTGACCAGCAGCCACAGGTAGCCGGCGGCGCCGATGACGAACGGCACCGGCGGGACGCTGTCCACGTAGACGGCCACCGGAACCGAGTAGACGGCCAGCATCGGCAGGCCGGCCAGAGCGGGTCGGCGCAGGCCGACGGCCAGCAGGTCGACCAGCACGGCCACGCCGCCGATGCCGAGCACGGTGACGAACAGCAGCGGGTCGGTGTCGGGGACCTTCACGCCGTACGAGCGCATGTCCTCCAGCGAGGCGCTCAGCAGGTCCGCGAAGTGCCCGAAGGTGCCCGGCGTGGGCACGACGGCGAGCAGTTCGTTGCCGCTGGGGAACAGCCAGGTCAGCGCGATGGTGAGGCCGGCCAGCATGCCGAGCACCTGACCCCACGTCGGGATCCGGCCGAGTCGGGTGAGGGCCGCCACGGCGGCGACCACGGCGACCGCGATGGTCGACTGGATCAGCCAGGTCCAGCGCTCGAAGATGGCCGACAGCGGCGCCGCGGCGAGCAGCGTCGCGGCGGCGGCCACCAGGCCCAGGTTCCGGTGGGCGATCATGAGGGGACCCTTCCGTTCATCGCATGCCGCCGGCCACCGTCTCGGCCAGCGCCGCGCGCAGCGCGAAGCCCTGGGAACCGCGGGCCGCCTGCGGCCACAGCGCGGGCAGGCGAGCGCCGTGGTCGACGCCGATCACCCGCCAGCCGCTCTGCAGCAGGGCCAGCGCGGCGGCGCCGTGCGCCTGGTCGGCCTCGGCGCGTGCCTTGGTCGGCAGGTTGAGCCAGGTGGAGCTGTCCATCAGGAAGGCCACGCAGGTGGCGCCGTTGCCCCGCAGCCCGGCCAGCAACTCGGCCTCGGCGGTGCTCAACGACCCGAACAGGCCGATGATCAGGCCACCGTCGGCCCGCTTCCGCACCTGCTGCACCAGTGTGGTGATCTCGACCCGTTGGTCGAGGCGGACCTCGGCGAGGTGGTCGAGGAGCAGACCGTCGCCGGCCACCTCGGTGGCGTCGACGTCGGCCCCGGACCCGGTCACCAGGCGCAGCTTGTAGCCGGCCTGCCGCAGGTGCACGGCGACGCTCGCGGCGGCCGAGACGGCCCACTCGAAGCTGGCCGTCGGGCCGTCGCCCCGGTGGCCGTACGCGCGGGTGTCCAGCAGGACCGTCGCCCGGCTCTCCCAGGGCTGCTCCTCGCGCCGCACCATCAGCTCCCCGGTGCGCGCCGTCGACTTCCAGTGCACCCGGCGCAGGTCGTCGCCCACCCGGTACTCCCGGGTGGCCGCGTCGTCCTCGCCGTGCACCGCCACCGAGCGGGCCCGGCTGTCGCCGCTGCCGGCGTACTCACCGGCGAGCCGGACCGAGGGCAGCGGGGTGACCTGCGGGATCACCGTCAGCCGGTCGGTGCTCGGGAAGGAGCGGGTCAGCTCGCACAGCCCGAACGGGTCGGTCATCCGCACCACCAGCGGGCCGACCTCGTAGCGACCGCGCACGTCGGCCCGCACGGTGTACGCCACCGAACTTGCCTGGTGCGCGCCGAGCCGGTCCAGCACGACCCGGGGCCGGCTGCCCAGCGCGTAGGGCAGGCGGTCCTCCAGGAGCAGGGTGCCGGTGGGCAGCCGGGAGAGGTTCTGCAGGCGCAGCACCACCCGCGAGTTCGCCCCGACCGGCGCCCGGTGCGGGTCCAGCGACCGGTTGCAGGCCAGCTTGTAGCGGCTGCGACCGACGTAGAGGGCGGCGAGCAGCGGCAGGATCGCGAGCAGCACCGCCACCCGCAGCAGGTCCTTCTCGCCGAGGATGCCGGCCGAGACGGCCGCGGCCACCCCGGCGGCCAGGAACGATCGGCCGCGGGTGGTCAGCCCTCGCAGCCCGTCGCGCACGTCACGGCCTCCGCGGCTCGTACGGACCGCGGCCGTTGCCGGTGGCGGGCCGCGTGTCGTACGGGGAGCGCTGGCGGTCGTGCGGCAGCGGAAGCCGGTGCACCAGGTCGGAGACGATCGCGTCGGTGGTGCGCCGGGCCAGCTGGGCGTCGGCGGTCGGGATGATCCGGTGCGCCATCACGGGCACGGCCAGCACCTGGAGGTCGTCGGGGAGGACGTAGTCACGGCCCTCGAGGGCGGCGACCGCGCGGGCGGTGCGCAGCAGCTGGAGCGTGGCCCGGGGGGAGGCGCCGAGGCGCAGGTCGGGGGACTCGCGGGTGGCGGTGACCAGGTCGATCGCGTACTGCTTCACGACGTCGGCGACGTGCACCTGCCGGACGTGCGCGATCAGCCGGCGCACGGTGTTGGCGTCGGAGACCGGGCGCAGGTCGTTCAGCGGGTCGACGGCGCCGTGGCCGTCGAGCATGGCCAGCTCGGCGCTCGGGTCCGGGTAGCCCATGGCGATCCGGGCGGTGAACCGGTCGCGCTGCGCCTCCGGCAGCGGGTAGGTCCCCTCCATCTCGATGGGGTTCTGGGTGGCGATGACCATGAACGGCGTCTGGAGCTGGTACGTCACGCCGTCGACGGTGACCTGCCGCTCCTCCATGCACTCCAGCAGCGCGGACTGGGTCTTCGGCGAGGCGCGGTTGATCTCGTCGCCGACCACCAGGTTGGCGAAGACGGCGCCGGGCCGGAACTCGAAGTCGTGCGTCTCCTGGTTGTAGACGCTGACGCCGGTGACGTCGCTGGGCAGCAGGTCGGGGGTGAACTGGATGCGCCGCACGGAGCAGTCGATCGACCGTGCCATGGCCTTGGCCAGCTTGGTCTTGCCGACGCCCGGGACGTCCTCGATGAGCAGGTGGCCCTCGGCGAGCAGGACGGCGAGGGCGAGCCGCACGGTGGCGGTCTTACCCTCGATGACGTGCTCGATGTTCGAGACGATGGCTTCACTGGCGGCGCGGAACTCGTCGTGCGGCAGCACACCGCCAACCTCGTCCCAGGTCTGTTGTGTCACGGGCCTCCTCCTCGTCGCCGTCACGGCAGCTCTGTAAAGAGCACCTGGACCCGTCGTTGGGTTCGCGACGCCGAGCCTCTTCTGCCGCAGAAATCTCACTGGCCTCTCAGGCTAACCATGTTTCTCGCTACCGCCGACCCCCGCAGGTAGTCGGCCGGTTACGCCCGGAATATTCGTTCCGACGGGGGAATTCGACGGTCGCTGTGGGTGCCCGGAACTATCACGAAGCGGGATCGCATCCCGGCCGCTGGTGGCGCGCGACGTGGCGGCCGGCGCGGCGCGGTACACTCCCGACATGGCCGGAGTCTTCCTGCTTCTTACCGGGCCGTGCTGATGCGCTGAGCGCGACAGCACGGCGGCCCCTCCTGCGCGAGGGGCTTTTTTGTGCCCGCCGCCGGTCGGACCGGCGGCCGGCGAGCCACCAGAGCACGACAGCACGGACGCCACTCCGCCACAGTGAAGCGAGGAGACGCCATGAGTGAGGCAGCCGCACCGGCGGGCGACATTCCGCCGTTCCGGTACACCGCGACCCTGGCCAGCGAGATCGAGCGGCGTTGGCAGGACACCTGGCAGCGGGAGGGCACCTTCCACGCCCCGAACCCGACCGGTCCGCTGGCCGACCCGGACCACCCCCGCGCGGGCGCGGAGAAGCTGTACGTGCTGGACATGTTCCCGTACCCGTCGGGTGCCGGCCTGCACGTCGGTCACCCGCTGGGCTACATCGGCACCGACTGCTTCGCCCGCTACCAGCGGATGGCCGGGCGCAACGTGCTGCACGCCATGGGCTTCGACGCCTTCGGCCTGCCCGCCGAGCAGTACGCGGTGCAGACCGGCACCCACCCGCGTACCACCACCGAGGCCAACATCGAGCGGTACAAGGAGCAGCTGCGCCGACTGGGCCTGGCCCACGACGAGCGCCGCTCGGTGGCGACCATCGACACCGACTTCTACCGCTGGACCCAGTGGATCTTCCTGCAGATCTTCAACTCCTGGTACGACACCGAGGCGAAGCGGGCCCGCCCCATCGCCGAGCTGATCGCCGAGTTCGAGGGCGGGAACCGGCCCACCCCGGACGGTCGCGCGTGGGCCGAGCTGACCGTCGCCGAGCGACGCGCGGTCGTCGACGACCACCGGCTGGCGTACGTGTCGCAGGCCCCGGTGAACTGGTGCCCGGGCCTGGGCACCGTGCTGGCCAACGAGGAGGTCACCGCCGACGGCCGCTCCGAGCGGGGCAACTTCCCGGTCTTCAAGCGGAACCTGAAGCAGTGGATGATGCGGATCACCGCGTACGGCGACCGGCTGCTGGACGACCTGGACACCCTGGACTGGCCCGAGCCGATCAAGCTGATGCAGCGCAACTGGATCGGGCGGTCCACCGGCGCGCACATCGACTTCGCCACCGACCAGGGGCCGATCCGGGTGTTCACGACCCGGCCGGACACCATCTTCGGCGCCACCTACATGGTGCTGGCACCCGAGCACGGGCTGGTCGACGCGCTGGTGCCGGCGACCTGGCCGGAGGGGACGCGGGACGCCTGGACCGGCGGGCACGCCAGCCCGCGGGCGGCCGTCGAGGCGTACCGGAAGGCGGCGGCGGCCAAGACCGACGTCGAGCGGCAGTCGGAGACGAAGGAGAAGACCGGCGTCTTCGTCGGCGCGTACGCCGTCAACCCGGCCACCGGCGCGCGGATCCCGGTGTTCGTGGCGGACTACGTGCTGGCCGGCTACGGCACCGGCGCGATCATGGCGGTGCCCGCGCAGGACGAGCGGGACTGGGCGTTCGCCGAGGTGTTCGAGCTGCCGATCGTCCGGACCGTGCAGCCGGCGGAGGGCTTCGCCGGCAAGGCGTACACCGGGGACGGGCCGGCGATCAACAGCGCCGCGCCCGACCGCGGCCTGGACCTGGACGGGCTGGGGGTGGCCGACGCGAAGGCGGCGGCGATCTCCTGGCTGGAGGCGAACGGGCACGGCGCGGGCGCGGTCACCTGGCGGCTGCGCGACTGGCTGTTCTCCCGGCAGCGGTACTGGGGCGAACCGTTCCCGATCGTGTACGACGAGACCGGGGCCGCCATCGCGCTGCCGGAGGAGATGCTGCCGGTCGAGCTGCCCGAGGTGGACGACTTCTCCCCGAAGACGTTCGACCCGGACGACGCCGACAGCAACCCGGAGACGCCGCTGTCGCGCCGCCGGGACTGGGTCGAGGTGGAGCTGGACCTGGGTGACGGGCCGAAGCGGTACACCCGCGAGACCAACGTGATGCCGCAGTGGGCCGGCTCCTGCTGGTACGAGCTGCGCTACCTGGACCCGACGAACCCGGACCGGTTCGTCGACGCGGAGAACGAGCGGTACTGGATGGCTCCGCGCGGCGAGGGCGACTGCGGTGGCACCGACCTGTACGTCGGCGGCGCCGAGCACGCCGTGCTGCACCTGCTGTACGCCCGCTTCTGGCACAAGGTGCTGTACGACCTGGGCCACGTCTCGTCGTTCGAGCCGTTCCGCAAGCTGTTCAACCAGGGCTACATCCAGGCGTACGCGTACACCGACGCCCGGGGCGCCTACGTGCCGGCCGAGGACGTGACCGAGCGCGACGGCGGCTTCTACCTGGGAGACACCCAGGTCAAGCGCGAGTACGGCAAGATGGGCAAGTCGCTGAAGAACGTCGTCACCCCCGACGAGATGTGCGCGGCGTACGGCGCGGACACCTTCCGGGTGTATGAGATGTCGATGGGCCCCCTGGAGGTGTCCCGCCCCTGGGAGACCCGGGCCGTGGTCGGGGCGTACCGGTTCCTGCAGCGGGTGTGGCGGGCGGTCGTCGACGAGCAGACCGATGGCCTGCGGGTCACCGACGCGCCCGCCGACGAGGCGACCCGGCGGCTGCTGCACAAGGTGATCGACGGCGTCCGCGGCGACATGGAGGGGATCCGGTTCAACACCGCGATCGCCAAGCTGATCGAGCTGACCAACGGGCTGACCCGGCTGTCGGAGACCCCGCGCGAGGTGGCCGAGCCGCTGGTGCTGATGGTGGCGCCGTTCGCCCCGCACGTGGCCGAGGAGCTGTGGCGCCGGCTGGGCCACGAGACGTCGCTGACGTACGCGGACTTCCCGGTCGCCGACCCGGCCCTGCTGGTCGCCGAGACGGTCACCTACCCGGTGCAGGTCAACGGCAAGGTCCGGGGCCGGATCGAGGTCCCCGCCGACGCGTCCGAGGAGACCGTCCGCGCGGCGGCCCTGGAGGCGGTGGCGACTTCGCTGGCCGGCAAGGAGCCGCGCAAGGTCATCGTGGTCGCCGGCCGGATGGTGTCCGTCGTCGCGTGAGGTGTAAGGAGGGGCCCCCGCTTAACGCCTCCGGTAGAGCAGGGGCCCCTTCTTAACACCCGCAGCGCGCATCCGCAGCGCGCATCCGCAGCGCGCATCCGCAGCGCGCATCCGCAGCGCGCATCCGCCGCGCGCATCCGCAGCGCGCATCCGCAGCGCGCATCCGCCGCGCGCATCCGGCGGGGTCGGTGGGGAGTGGTCAGGGGTCGCGGCGGTGGATCGCCGCCACCGTGAGCAGGGCGGCCACCAGCGTCCACACCGCGTAGGTGCTCCAGGCGCCCCCGACCGTGGCGCGGTAGGGCAAGCTGATCCAGGGTGGCGGCTCTCCGGTCTCCATCAGGCGCTGCCAGGCGGCCACCGGCATCGCGTGCCGGAGCAACGCCGTCCACCGTTCGTCCTCGTCCAGGGCGGTCGGCAGCAGGAGCAGCAGGGCGGTCGCGGCGACGATCGCCGGCGCGGAGTGCCGGACCAGCGCGGCCACCGCCGTGCCGACCAGCGCGGACACGGGTACCAGCAGGGCCGACGCGGTGATCCCGCGCAGTGCGCCCGGGTCGGTGACGGACATCTGCGCGCCCACGTCGGTGAGGATCGCCTGCGAGACGGCGAACGCGCCGGCCGCACCGGTCACCCCGACCGCGGTGGTCACGGCGGCCAGCACGAGGAGCTTGGCGGCGGCCACCGCACCCCGGCGGGGTACCGCGGCGAAGGTCGTGCGGAACAGCCCACTGGCGTACTCGCCGCCGACCGCGACCGCTCCGACGGCGCTCGCCGCCAGGATGACGAACAGCTGCGCCTCGTCCGGGTAGGCGTCGCCCAGCGGCGAGTGCAGGGACCGCTGCTCCGGCGACCACCCGGACCAACCGCCGGTGGTGGCCAGCGCCGCGTACGCGGCCAGACCGACCATCGAGACCAGGATCAAGCCGAGTGCCCACCAGGTGGACCGCAGCGACCACATCTTGATCCACTCGGCGGCGACGAGGTCGCGGAAGCGGACCACATTTCGGGCGGCGTCGACCCCGCTGGTCCGGTCGGTCACGGCGGTCACCGTGGTTCCCCGGCGGTGACGGTGGGGGCGGACGGCCGGCTGCCGTACTCGACGGTGTCGGCGGTCAGGTCCATGAAGGCCTCCTCCAGCGAGGCGGTACGGGTGGTCAACTCGTGCAGCGGGAACCCGTGGGCCAGGGCGAGGTCGCCGATCCGGTCGGCGGCCAACCCGGTGACCGCGAGCAGTCCGCCGTCCTCCCGGCGTACGCTCACGCCCTCGGCAGTAAGGACGGCGGCCAGCGCGGCGGGGTCCGGCGTCCGGACGACGACATCGGTGCGGCCGCCGCGGGCGGCGAACGCGGCCAGGCTCTCCTCGGCGATGAGCCGGCCCCGGCCGAGGACCACCAGGTGGTCGGCGCAGTGCTCCATCTCGCTCATCAGGTGACTGGAGACGAAGACCGTCCGGCCCTGCGCGGCCAGTCGCCGCAACAGGTTCCGTGCCCAGCGCACACCCTCCGGGTCCAGGCCGTTGAAGGGCTCGTCGAACAGCAGCACCGGCGGGTCGCCCAGCAGCGCGGCGGCGATGCCGAGCCGCTGCCGCATGCCGAGGGAGAACCCGCCGATCCGCCGTCGCGCGACGGCTGCCAGACCGACCTCCCGCAGCACCTCCTCGACCCGGCCGCGTCCGATGCCGTTGCTGCGGGCGAGGGCGGTCAGGTGGGCCCGGGCGCTGCGGCCGCCGTGCACGTCCCCGGCGTCGAGCAGGGCCCCGGCGTGGTGCAGTCCGCGCGGGTGGTCGCGGAATCGCACCCCGCCGACGGTGGCGCTGCCGCTGGTCGGTGCGGTGAGACCGAGGATGATCCGCAGTGTCGTGGACTTGCCGGCACCGTTCGGACCGAGGAATCCGGTGACGTGTCCGGGCCGCACGGTCAGGGTGAGGTCGTCGACCGCCGTCGTGCGGCCGTACCGTTTCGTCAGGGCGTTCAGTGCGATCATGCCGACCACGCTGCCGGCCGGCCGCCGCCGGATCGTCGCCCCGGCGGCCACATCCGGCGGCGGCGATCAGCCCCGGGGCGTACGCCTCCGGGCCGATGCCCGTCCACGGCCCGGCTGGCTACGGTGTCCCCATGGACGTCGCCCCGCCGCCGCGCACCGCCGGTGGACCGGCGGCGCTCCGCGTGGCGCTGGCCGGTGCCGTCGTCCTCGTCCTGCCCCCGCTGTGGGTGTACGCGAGCGTGGCCGCCGACAGCGGCGACGGCCTCGGCGTCATCGGCTGGTGGGTGCCCGAGCGGTACCTGGTGCCGGTGCTGGTCGTGGCGCTGCCCGCGCTGCTGCTGCGGCGCTACCCGCTGACCGCGCTCGGCCTGATGCTGGCCGGTGCGACGCTGGCCGCCGGGACGGTCCACGGCGGCGACGTCGGCTACGACGACGACGTCTTCCACCTCCAGTTCGCGGCCGTGGACCTCGCCGTCGGCGTGGTCGCCGCCACCCGCTCCCGTCGGGTCTCGGTGGCCGCCGCCGGGATCGTGCTCACCGTCCAGGTCGCCGCCAGCTTCCTCAACACCGGCTTCGACCCGCTGAACCGGGCCACGTTCTCCGTGCTGGCCGTCGCCACCGCCTGGACCGTCGGCAACTCGGTCCGGGCGCGGCGTCGCTACGCGGCGTCCCTGCGGTCGCACGCCGCGGCCGAGGCAGTCACCGCCGAACGGCTGCGCATCGCCCGCGAACTGCACGACCAGGTCGCGCACAGCATCGGCGTGATCGCCATCCAGGCCGGCGTGGGGGCGCGGGTCATCGAGACCCAACCCGGGGAGGCCCGCGCAGCGCTCGCCACCATCGAGGCCACCAGCCGGGAGACGCTCGCCGGGCTCCGCCGTACGCTCGGCGCTCTGCGCCGCCCGGACCACGAGGCCGCGCCGCTGGACCCGACGCCGGGGCTGGCCGACCTCGACCGGCTGGTCGAGGCCGCGGCCGACGCCGGGGTGCGGGTGACGCTCGCCGTCGACGGCGGGCCGGCGCCGGTGCCCGCGGAGGTGGGGCTGGCCGCGTACCGGATCGTGCAGGAGGCACTGACCAACGTGGTCCGGCACGCGCAGGTCCTTCAGTGCCGGGTGATCGTGCGGCAGGCGCCGGACGGGGTCCGCGTCGAGGTGGTCGACGACGGTCGAGGTGGTCCGCTCGGCGGCGACGGGCACGGGATCGTCGGCATGCGGGAGCGAGCCACGTTGCTCGGCGGCCGGTTCACCGCCGGGCCGCGACCGGAGGGCGGCTTCCGGGTGGCCGCCGAGCTGCCGGTGGGTCCAGCGTGATGATCCGGGTCCTCCTCGTCGACGACCAGCCCCTGGTCCGCGCCGGCCTGCGGGTGCTCATCGCGGACGCGCCGGATCTCGAGGTGGTCGGCGAGGCCGGCACCGGGGCGGAGGCGGTCCGGCTGACCCGGGACGTCGCGCCGGACGTGGTGTTGATGGACCTGCGCATGCCGGGTACGGACGGCATCGCGGCGACCGGGGCGATCACCGCGGCCGGGGGACCGGCCCGGGTGCTTGTCCTCACCACCTTCGACGACGACGAGCACGTGCACGCCGCGCTGCGGGCCGGCGCCAGCGGTTTCCTGGTGAAGGACATGGCGGTGGACGACATTCTCGGCGCTATCCGGGTCGTGGCCGCGGGGGACGCCCTGATCGCGCCGTCGGTCACCCGACGGTTGATCGCCGAGTTCGCCCACCGCCCGGCCGTCGCGCCGGCCGTCCGCGCCCTGACCGGCGTGACCGACCGGGAACGCGAGGTGCTCACCCTCGTCGGCCGCGGGTTGTCCAACGCCGAGATCGCCGAGGAGCTGCACATCAGCGCGGCGACCGCCAAGGCGCACGTGGCACGCCTGTTCAGCAAGCTGCACGCGCGCGACCGGGTGCACCTCGTCATCGCGGCCTACGAGTCCGGCCTGGTAACCCCGCCCCGCTGAGGCGGTGCCGGCGGATCGAGGCGACAGTTTCGGGGAAGGTGTCCCCTCGGCGCGGGCTGAGGCGACACTTTCCCCGAAACTGTGCGGATCTTGGTGGACCGGCGCACCCGCGTCACGTCGGGCCGGTCCGGCCCCGGCGTTCCGCGAGCCACCAGCGACGGACCAGCACCGCGCTGGCGATCAGCCCGAGCCCGGCGGGCGCCGCCGCGTACCAGTTCACGTCGTCCGGCGAGGTGACCGCGGCACCGACGGCGGCGTAGCCGAACGCGGTGGGGGCGGAGGCGATCACGCTGCCGGCGAGGAACGGCAGCACCCGGGCCCCGGTGGTGCCGTAGCCGTAGCTGACCAGACCGAAGCCGGCGATCGGCAGCAGCCGCACGGTGATCACCCCGAGGACGCTCTGCCGGGCGAACCAGCCGTCCAGCCGGGCGAGCCGGCCGCGCACGCGGTCGGCCACGAACTCCCGGCCGAGCAGCCGGCCGACCGCGAAGCCGATCGCCGCCGCCAGCGACGCGGCCCCGAGGGCGTACGCGGCGCCCTCCAGCGCGCCGAACAACGCACCGGAGGCGAGGGTGACGAAGGTCCGGGGCACGAGTGCGACCAGCAGCACCGCCCCGCCGACGACCGCCGTCGCCGGGGCGTACGCGCCGAGCCGGTCGGCGTGCCCCGGCAGGTCCTCCAGGTCCGGTCGCGGCGCGAGCAGCGCGACCGGCGTGAGGACCGCGAGCAGGAGCAGCAGCAGGGCGAACCGGAGCGCGGACGGCTCCCGCAGCAGCCGCCGGACGGCCGACGGCTCCCGCAGGAACCGCCGGACGGCGGGGATCACGGCCTGGCGGCGGAGGCCACCGCGGCGCGGCGCTCGGCACGGAGCCGGTCGGCCCAGGTGTCGTCGAGCGGCGGCAGCTGGTGCACGCCGGTGGCCCAGCGCAGCAGCAGGTCGGCCAGGTCCGGGTTGCGGGCCAGTGCCGGCCCGTGGGAGTACGTGCCGAGCATCTTGCCCCGCCACGCCCCCTCGGTGGCGCCGTCGTTGCCGACCCCGGCGGTGACCCGGGCCAGCGGGGCGACGCCCGGGCCGAGGTGGGTGCGACCGCCGTGGTTCTCGAAGCCGGACAGCGCCGGGATGCCCAGGCGCGGGTCCACGTCGCCGGCCAGCTCGCCGACCGCCCGGGTGGGGCCCCGGTCGGAGGAGAGGTCGAGCAGCTCGAGACCCGCGCACCGGGTCCCCTTGGCGAAGAAGGAGGTGCCGAGCAACTGGTAGCCGGCGCACACGCCGAACACCACCGACCCCTGCGCGACCGCGCGGTGCAGGCCGCCGTCGGCGAGCAGCCGCTGCGCGCCGAGCGCCTGCGGGCCGTCCTCGCCGCCGCCGATCAGGTAGATGTCGGCGGTGGCCGGGAGCCGCTGGTCGGAGCGGACCTCCAGCACCTCGACCGGCATCCCGCGCTGCTGCGCCCGACGGGCGAGGATCAGCACGTTGCCCCGGTCGCCGTAGGTGGACAGCAGGTCGGGGTAGATCCAGACGATGCGCAGGCTCTCAGTTGACACGATCCAACTCCGCTCGGATGTCCTGGAACGCGGTGTAGTTCGCGATGACCTCCAGCCGGCCCGGCGGCGCGGTCCGGACGGCCTCGTCGAACGTCCGCACGTGCTGGAACGGCACGCCGTTGACGTCGAGGCGCACCGCGAGGTCGTACGCCCGGTCTCCGGTGATCAGCACCTGCCGGCCGCGTAGCGGGGCGAAGTCGACGTCGAAGAGCCAGGAGGTGTCCAGGCCGTCGGGGTCCCGCGCGTTGATGGAGAGCAGCGTGGGCGCCTCGTCGGCCATGTCGAACGCCTCCAGCCAGCTGGCCGGGTTCTTCGCCAGCAGCAGCCGGATGTTGCGCCCGTCCCGCTCGACCTGCGCGTACCGGCCGGCGACGGAGGTGACGCTGCCGAGATGGAGGACCGCGTCGACCGGGCGTACGCCGAACTCGGCGGCGACGGCGAGCGCGGTCGCGGCGTTGCCGAGGTTGACCTTGCCGGGGAGCTGGAGCTTGACCTTGTGCCAGGCGCCGGTCGGATCGACCACGCCGTCGTCCTCCACCGTCCAGTTCGGCTCCGGCCGGCGCAGCGGGCAGCCGGTGCACCACCACTGCTCGCCCTCGCGCGCGATGGTCGAGCCGCACTCGGGGCAGACCCACGAGTCGTCGTGCCAGCGCTGCCCGGCGCTGAACCAGGTGACGTGCGGCGGGGCGATGCGGTGGTCGTGGTTGGGCGGCGGGGTGGCCGCCCACACGACCATCGGGTCGTCGGCGTTGGCGACGACGCGGACGTCGGTGTGCCGGACCAGCGCGGCGCGCCAGAGCTGCGCCATCATGGCGACCTCCTTGGCCCGGTCGAGCTGGTCGCGGGAGAGGTTGAGCAGCGCCACCACGTGCGGCTCGGTGGCCTCCAGCACCTGGGCGAGGTAGTGCTCGTCGACCTCCAGCACGGCGTACGGGGTGCTGCCGGCCTTGGCCAGCGCGGAGGTGTGGCCGGTGGGCATGTTGGCGCCGAAGGAGTTGGTGGCGACCCTGCCGAGGACGCCGACGGCGGCGGCGGTCAGCCGCGTGGTCGTGGTCTTGCCGTTGGTGCCCGAGACCAGGGCGATGGCGCGCCCGGCCGACAGGTGGGCGAGCAGGTCCGGGTCGATCTTCAGGCCGATCCAGCCGCCGATCACCGAGCCGTCGCCCCGGCCGGCGGCTCGGGACAGCGCCGCGGCGGTCCGCGACACCGAGCTGGCCACCTTCGCCCGCAGGGGCATCTTCGCGTCCGTCACCCGAGCGAGGTTACCGGACCAGCGTGCCCCCCAGATCGCCGCCGACGGCGATCCGTTCGGCCGGATGCTCCACGCCGTGCGGTCGGCCCCGCATCGGCCGGACAGAGTTGATCTATGTCGGAAAGCGGACGCGCGCTGCGCCGCCGCGCCCCTCCACTCCGCTCCACCCCGTCTGACGTGCTGTTTTGGGCGCGCATCGGGCGCGCCACGCGGGCGATTCCGGTTGCAGGTGGAGGGAAGTGGAGTAGAGTGGGGCCCAATGGTGAGGCCGGGAGGGCCCACCGGCCCGGGGGGTCAGCGGCGCCGCGAACGCCGTTCAGGGGCGAGGGGGTTGGGCCGATGTTCCTCGGCACCCACACTCCGCGTCTCGACGACAAGGGCCGGTTGATCCTTCCGGCGAAGTTCCGGGACGAGCTGGCGGGGGGTGTCGTGATCACCAAAGGGCAGGACCGCTGCCTCTACGTCTTCCCGACGCCGGAGTTCCAGCGGATCGCGGAGCAGCTACGCGCGCAGCCGATGACACACAAGGCGGCCCGGGCCTACAGCCGGGTCTTCTTCGCCAGCGCGCACGACGAGGTCCCGGACAAGCAGGGACGGGTGACCATCCCGGCCCACCTGCGGACGTACGCGGCCCTCGACCGTGAGCTGGTGGTCATCGGCGCGAGCACCCGGGTCGAGATCTGGGACAGGGTCGCCTGGGAGACCTACCTCGCCGAGAGCGAAGACGACTTCGCCGACATCGAGGAGGGGGTGCTGCCCGGCGGTCTGTAGGGCGTGACGGCGCCCGACGTACTGCGAGATCTCCAGCCGCTTTCGAGTTCCTGGCACCCCTTCCCCGGTGCCAGGCGCACGATCCGACCTTCTTCGGCCGTGGCCGGGACGTTCGGGCGGGGAGCGGATGGGGATCTGGCGGTACGACGGTACGGCGTCGTCCGACGACAGGCGCGACAAGGAAACAGGGTTTCAACCAGTGGGGGTCGACATGGGGGAGCTGCGCGGCACGCACGTGCCGGTGTTGCTCGAGCGGTGTCTCGAGTTGCTGGCTCCCGCGCTGGACCGGGGCGGACGCACGGTCCACGTCGACGCGACGCTGGGCCTGGGCGGGCACGCCGAGGCGGTGCTGCGCGCGCACCCGGACACGGTACTCATCGGGCTCGACCGGGACACCGAGGCCCTGGCGCACGCGCGGGCCCGGCTCGCCCCGTTCGCCGATCGGATCCACCTGGAGCACGCCGTCTACGACGAGCTCCCGGAGGTGCTCGACCGGCTCGGCTACCCGGGCATCGACGCGATCCTCTTCGACCTGGGCGTCTCCTCGCTCCAGCTCGACGCGCCCGACCGGGGGTTCGCGTACGCGCAGGACGCCCCGCTGGACATGCGGATGGACCAGACCCGGGGGGTGACCGCCGAAGAGGTGGTCAACACCTACGCGCACCCGGACCTGGCGCGGGTGCTGCGGGTCTACGGCGAGGAGAAGTTCGCCGGGAAGATCGCCTCGGCGATCATCCGGGAGCGCGAGCGGGGCCGGATCACCTCGTCGGCGCGGCTCGCGGAGCTGGTCCGCGAGTCGATTCCGGCACCAGCCAGACGAACCGGGGGACACCCGGCAAAGAGAACGTTTCAGGCTTTACGGATCGAGGTAAACAAGGAGCTGGCAGCGCTGGAGACGGCGCTGCCGGCCGCGCTGGACAAGCTCACCGTGGGGGGCCGCATGGTGGTCCTGTCCTACCACTCGCTGGAGGACCGGCTCACCAAGGCGGCGCTGGCCGACCGGGTCCGCAGTAAGGGCCCGGTCGACCTCCCGGTCGAGCTGCCCGGGTCCGGCCCGACGTTCCGGCTGCTCAGCCGGGGCGCCGAGCTGCCCGGGGAGGCGGAGGTCGCCGCGAACCCGCGTGCCGCGTCGGTGCGGCTGCGGGCAGCGGAACGGCTTGACCCGGACGCACGGGAGCAGGGGCGGACCGACCGCGAACGGTACCGCCGACGGGTCAAGGCGATGCACCAACCGGGGACGGTGTCGGGGGGGACTGGTAAAGATCCACACCCGACACCCGGGGACGGGACAGGGACGGACGAAGAGGGGGAGGGACATGACTATTGACAAGCGCGACCGCCGGGACGTGACCGGCGGCGGGCAGCGCACACCGCGGTCGGGGGGCCGGATCGCGGCGGAGCGGGCCACGCGCGTCGGCACGGGTACGCCGGCGGACCGGTCGGGCCGGCAGGGGGAGACTCGCGCCCGGGGGGCGCGCGAGTTTCCGACCCAGGGCAGTGCCGCGCTGCGGCCGGCCGAGCGGGTCGCCGCCCCGGCGCGGCAGCCGCGGCTGCGGGTCGCACCGCCGGCACCGGTGTCGGTGCCGCGCGCGCCGTTCGCGGCGCTGATCGTGACGCTGGTGGTGGGTGGGGTGCTCGGCATCCTGCTCGTCAACACCAAGATCAACGAGAACGCCTTCCGGCTGGAGAAGCTCCAGCAGCAGCAGGCCAAGCTCGACCTGGAGCAGCAGCAGCTGAACAAGCAGATCGCGGATGCCGAGGCGCCGGGCAACCTGGCCGCGGAGGCGCGCAAGCTGGGTCTGGTCGAGTCGGGCGACCCGGCGTACATCCGCCTGCCGGACGGCAGGACGATCGGTGTGCCGCAGCCCGCCACCGGGCAGCCGTCGGTCACCAGCCAGCAGGGCGCGGGAGGCTGAGCGGTGCCGCCGAGATCGGAAGAGCCGCGCCGGGACCCTACGGGCTCCCGGCGCGGCTCGTCCCGTGCCGGGGGCGGCCGGGGCCGGGAGCCGCGCTCCGGTGAGCCGGGGGTCGGCGGCATCTCCGACGCCCGGGCGTACACGCCGCGCGGGCGGACCATCCGCGAGGGTGGCGGCCGGGACGAGCCGCCGGCCCGCACCGAGCAGCGGCGTACGCCCCGCAGCACCCGCTCCGGCGACCCGTTCCGGCCCGCGCTCCAGGTGCTCGACGGCGGCCGGGCCGCGCCCGGTGCCCGGACCGGACGGCGGGACGGGGCGCCGGCCCGCGGCGGCGTGGTCCGTACCGTCCAGGCCCGCACCCCGGGCACCGACGAGCTGCCACCGCCGCGCCGCCGCCCGGCGACGCGGACCTCGCGCCGGCCCGACCGGCCGGCCGGGCGGCGTGGTTCGCGCAAGCCGCCGAAGCCGCCGCGGCTGGCCGACCCACGCCGCCGGATGCGGCTCGGGACCGTGCTGACGCTGGCGCTGTTCGCCGTCATCGGCATCCGGCTCGTCGCGCTCCAGGCCGTGGAGGCTCCGGCGTACGCGGACGCGGGCATCCAGGACCGCCTGCGCACGGTGACCCTGCCGGCGCCGCGCGGCGCCATCTACGACCGGTCCGGCGCGGCCCTCGCGCACAGCGTCGAGGCGCGGTACGTCTACGCCGACCCGACCCAGATCAAGGACGTCGCGGCCACCGCGCGGGCGCTCTCGCCGTTGCTCGGCATCCCCGCCTCGAAGCTGGCCGAGCGGATGGCACCGCGCAAGCGGCCCGGCGGCGCCGACTCGCAGTTCGAGTACCTCGCCCGGGGTGTCGACATCGCGCAGGCCCGGAAGGTCATGGCGCTGGAGTTGCCCGGCATCAACACCCACCGCGACGAGCGGCGGGAGGTGCCCGGCGGTGACCTCGCCGCGAACCTCATCGGCTTCACCAGCCAGGACATGGTCGGGCTGGAGGGGCTGGAGGCCCGCTACGACGACCTGCTTGCCGGCGTGGACGGCGAGCGGACGTACGAGGTCGGCCTCGGTGACCTGGCCGCGCCGATCCCCGGCGGCTACAGCGAGACGACGAAGGCCAAGCCGGGAAGTTCCCTGCAGCTGACCGTCGACCGGGACCTGCAGTTCATGGTGCAGGTGATCCTGGGTCGGCAGATGGCGCAGGTCCAGGGCAGCACCGGGGCGGCCGTGGTCATCGAGGTCGCCACCGGCGAGGTGCTGGCCCAGGCCAGCCACCCGACCTACAACGCCGCCAAACCCATCCCGAGCGAGCCGACCGACCGGGTGGACGCGGCCACCAGCTTCGTGGTCGACCCCGGCTCGGTGCACAAGGCGATCACCTTCGGCGCCGCCCTCCAGGAGGGCGTGATCACGAAGGACACCACGTTCCCGGTGCCGAACTCCGTCGTCAGGGGCGGCTACGAGTTCTCCGACAGCCACCCGGCCGACGGCCGGCGGATGAGCCTGCCCGGGATGATGGCCTACTCCTCCAACGTCGGCACCATCGCCATCGCCGAGCAGCTCGGCCGCGACCGGCTCATCGACTACCAGAAGCGGTTCGGGCTGGGCGAGCCGACCGGGGTCGGCATGCCCGGCGAGGCCACCGGGCGGCTGCTGCCCGCCGAGGAGTGGAGCGAGTCGGCGTACGGGTCGGTGCCGATCGGGCACAGCGTCGACGCCACCCCGCTGCAGATGGCCGCCGCGTACGCCACCATCGCCAACGACGGCACGTACGTCCAGCCGCACCTCGTCCAGGAGGTGATCGGGCCGGACGGGAAGCGGACGAAGCCGGAGCCCCCGAAGACCCGGTCCGTGCTCAGCCCGGACACCGCCGCCGAGCTGCGGACGATCCTGGAGGCGGTCACCACCGTCGACGACGCGACCGGGCTCGCCGCCGCGGTCCCCGGCTACCGGATCGCCGGCAAGACCGGCACCGGCTGGCGGCTGGTCGACGGGCAGAAGCAGCCGGGCGAGGTGGCGTCGTTCATCGGCATGGCCCCGGCGGAGAAGCCCCGGTACGTGATCGCGGTCTTCGCGCACACCCCCGCGGGTGGGGGCGGCGACATCGCCGCGCCCGCGTTCCGGGAGATGATGCAGTTCACCCTGCGTCACTACCGGGTGCCGCCGTCGAGCGCTGCCGCGCCGAAGTTCGAGGTCTTTCCGCGCTGACCGGGACCGGCGCGACATGATCGGTGGGTGCGGACGAACCACCGGGGCGGCTGTTCGGCGCGAACCGGACGACCGGGTAGGGTCTGACGCCGTGTCCGGCAATCCTCGTCCCCGCACCGTGAGCGGTGTCCGCCTGGGCGACCTCGCCGCCCGGCTCGCCACCGAGCCCCCGAAGGGCGCCGCCGAGCTGGTGGTGACCGGGGTGACCCACGCCAGCCAGGAGGTTCGCCCCGGCGACCTGTACGCGGCCCTGCCGGGCGCCAACCGGCACGGCGCGGAGTTCGCGGCCGGCGCGGCCGCGGCCGGCGCGGTGGCCGCCCTGACCGACCTGGCGGGCGCCCCGACGGTGGCGGCGGCCGGCCTGCCCGTCCTGGTGGTCGACGACCCGCGCGCGGTCCTCGGCACCCTCGCCTCCGCCGTCTACGGCGACCCCACCGCGGACCTCACGGTGATCGGGGTGACCGGCACCGCCGGCAAGACCTCCACCGCCTACCTCGTCGAGTCCGGCCTGCGCGCCGCCGGCCACACCACCGGGCTGATCGGCACCGTGGAGACCCGCCTCGGCGACCTGGTGATCGACAGCGTGCGTACCACGCCCGAGGCGACGGACCTGCACGCGATGCTCGCCGCCGCGCGCGAGCGCGGGGTGACCGCGGTGGTCATGGAGGTCTCCAGCCACGCCCTCGCGATGGGGCGGGTCGGCGGCGTCCGCTTCACCGTCGGCGGCTACACCAACTTCGGCTCCGACCACCTCGACTTCCACGCGGACTCCGCCGACTACTTCGCCGCGAAGGCGAAGCTCTTCGACGGGCGCTGCGCGGTGGAGGTGCTCAACCACGACGACCCGGCGCTCGGGCCGCTGCGCAAGCCGGCGACCGTGACCTACTCGGCGGCCGGCGATCCCGCCGCCACGTGGTGGGCCGACGAGGCCGGCGGCGAGGGGTACGCCCAGCGCTTCACCCTGCACGGCCCGGACGGACTGACCCTGCCGGCCGGCGTCGCGCTGCCCGGCCGGCACAACGTGGCCAACGCCCTGCTCGCCGTCGCCGTCCTGGTGGCCGCCGGGGTGGACCCGAAGACCGCCGTGGCCGGGGTGACGGCCTGCGGCGGGGTGCCGGGCCGGCTGGAACTCGTCGACGCCCCCGGCCCGGTGCGCGGCGTCGTGGACTACGCGCACAAGACCGACGCCGTGGTGGCGGTGCTGGCCGCGCTGCGCGAGTTCAGCAAGGGCCGGCTGATCTGCGTGATCGGGGCCGGCGGGGACCGGGACCGGGGCAAGCGCCCGCTGATGGGCGCGGCAGCGGCGGAGGGGGCGGACGTGGTGCTGGTGACCGACGACAACCCGCGTACGGAGGACCCGGCGGCGATCCGCGCCGAGGTGCTCGCCGGTGCGTACGGCGCCGGCGCCGACGCCCGGATCGTCGAGGTGGACGGCCGGCGGGCGGCGATCGCCGAGGCGGTCCGGCTGGCCGCCCCGGGTGACGTGGTCGCGGTGCTCGGCAAGGGGCACGAGCAGGGTCAGGAGGTCGCCGGGGAGGTGCACCCGTTCGACGACCGCACCGAGCTGGCCGCCGCGCTGCGGGCTCGCTTCGGCGACCCGGAGGGTGCCCGGTGATCGCGCTGAGCCTGGCCGAGGTGGCCGCGGCGGTGGACGGGCGGCTGGTCGCCGCCGACCCCGACGCGCGGGTCACCGGGTCGGTCGAGTTCGACTCGCGCCGGGTCGGCCCGGGCGCGCTGTTCGTCGCATTTCCCGGCGAGAAGGCCGACGGGCACGACTTCGCCGCCGCGGCGGTCGCCTCCGGCGCGGTGGCCGTGCTCGGCACCCGGGAGGTGCCCGGCGTGCCGATGGTGCTGGTCGACGACGCGCTCGCCGCGATGGGCCGGCTGGCCCGGGCGGTGGTGGACCGGTTGCCCGGCCTGACCGTGATCGGCCTGACCGGCTCGTCCGGCAAGACCACCACCAAGGACCTCATCGCCCAGCTCGCCGCCCGGCTCGGCCCGACCGTCGCGCCGCCCGGATCGTTCAACAACGAGCTGGGGCACCCGTGGACGGCGTTGCAGGCCGGACCGGAGACCTGCTACCTGGTCATGGAGAAGGGCGCGCGCGGCGTCGGCCACGTGCGGTACCTCTGCGACGTGGTGCCACCCCGGATCTCCGTGGTGCTCAACGTCGGGGTGGCGCACATCGGCGAATTCGGTTCGCGGGAGATCATCGCGCTGGCCAAGGGTGAGCTGGTCGAGGCCCTGCCGGCCGACGGCCTGGCCGTCCTCAACGCCGACGACCCGCTGGTCGCCGCGATGGCCGGCCGGACCCGGGCCCGCGTCGTCCGGTACGGCGAGGCGGCCGACGCCGACATCCGCGCCGAGGACGTCACCTCCGACGAGCGCGGCCGGCCGTCGTACACGCTGGTGACCCCGGAGGGGACGGCGCCGGTGCGGCTCGGGCTGACCGGTCGGCACCAGGTCTCCAACTCCCTCGCCGCCGCCGCGGTGGCCCGGGAACTGGGCATGCCGCTGACCGAGCTGGCCGTCGCGCTGGGCGAGATGGGGCTGGTCTCCACCCGCCGGATGGACGTGTTCGAGCGCGCCGACGGCGTGACGGTGATCGACGACTCGTACAACGCCAACCCCGCCTCGATGGCGGTCGCGCTCCGGGCGCTGGCCGGCATCGGGCAGGACCGGCGTACCGTCGCGGTGCTCGGCTACATGGCCGAGCTGGGCCCGTACGAGCACGAGGGACACGTGGAGGTCGGCCGGCTCGCGGCCGAGTTGGGTGTCGACCGGCTGCTCGTGGTGGGCGAGCCGGCGGCGCCGATCCACGAGGGCGCGACATCGGTAGGTGACTGGGGAGGAGGGTCGGTGCTGCTCACCGATCAGGCGGCGGCCGTCGAGGTGCTGCGGGACGAACTACGGCCGGGCGACGTCGTCCTGGTGAAGGGCTCCCGGTACCGCACCTGGGAGGTGGCCGACGCGTTGCGCGCCGACGCCGCCGCCGGGAGCGCGACCACGGGAGACACCGACGTGGCGGCCGGAGGGAACGTCGCGTGAGGGCGGTCATCGTCGCCGTCGGGGTGGCCTTCCTGGTCTCGCTGCTCTGCACCCCGATCGCGATCAAGGTCTTCACCCGGCTCAAGGCCGGCCAGCCGATCCGGGCCGAGGGCCCGCAGATGCACCAGAGCAAGAAGGGCACGCCGACGATGGGCGGCGTGGTCTTCATCCTGGCGACCGTCATCGCGTACGTCGCGGGCCACCTGGCCCTGACCAGCCTGCCGGACGCGCAGATCGCCCAGGTCGAGCCGACCATCACGGCGCTGGTGCTGCTCGGCCTGATGGTCTTCTCCGGAGCGGTCGGCTTCATCGACGACTTCCTGAAGGTCCGCAAGCGGCACAGCGGCGGTCTGAACAAGCGGGGCAAGCTGCTCGGCCAGATCCTGGTCGGTGCGGTCTTCGGCGTGGTCGCGCTCTACTTCCCGAGCAGCATGACCGACGCCGACGGGCGGGCGACCAACACCGAGACCGTCGGCAGCACCACGCTGAGCTTCATCCGGGACATCCCGGCGCTGGAGCTGACCAAGGTCGGCGCGGTCATCGTCTTCATCTTCGTGGTGATGGCGGCGACCAACGGCGTCAACCTCACCGACGGCCTCGACGGCCTCGCCACGGGCGCCTCCGTGATGGTGCTGGCCGCGTACGCGCTGATCGCGTTCTGGCAGTACCGGCACTGGTGCGCCGACCCGAACTACACCGAGGCGTACTGCTACACCGTCCGGGATCCGCTGGAGATCGCGTTGATCGCCGGGGCCGCGGCCGGGGCCTGCGTCGGGTTCCTCTGGTGGAACACGTCACCGGCGCGGATCTTCATGGGCGACACCGGCGCGCTGGGCCTGGGCGGTCTCATCGCCGGCATGGCGATGTCCACCCGGACGATCATGCTGCTGCCGATCATCGGCGGCCTGTTCGTGATCATCACCATGTCGGTGGTCATCCAGATCATCTCGTTCCGCACCACCGGCAAGCGGGTGTTCCGGATGTCCCCCCTGCAGCACCACTTCGAGCTCGCCGGCTGGAGCGAGGTCAACATCGTGGTGCGCTTCTGGATCATCGCGGGCATCGGTGTCGCCATCGCGCTGGGCCTCTTCTACAGCGAGTTCCTCGCCAACGTCGGCTGATCCATGCTGCCTGCAACGGCGCCGTCGCGACCTCGCGGCGGCGCCGTCGCGCTGTCCGGCGCCGTAGCGCTCTGCGGGCGGCGTCGCGCCGGGGCGTTAAGCGGGGGCCCTTCCTCTACCGCAGGCGTTAAGCGGGGGCCCTTCCTTTCACCCGCGACACGCCGAGGACGGCGTTGCGGAGGTGGGCGGGCCGGCCAGCGGCCATGATGTCGGGGTGGGGGAGGACAGCGGTACCCAGGTCACGACGGACACGACACCCCGGCGGCCACCGGACGAGCCGGGCGGGTCGGCGGCGCTGCGCGGCCTGGACACCGCCGGCGGCCTGGCGGCCCTGCGCGGGCTGCTGGACCGTCCTCTCGCCTCCTACTACCTGCTGCTCTCCAGCGCCGGCCTGCTGCTGCTCATCGGCCTGACGATGGTCTTCTCGGCGACCAGCGTGCGGGACTACGCCCAGGGCGGCAATGCCACCGCGTCGCTGACCAAGCAGGCGATCTTCGCGGTGATCGGCATCGTGGCCTTCTGGGCCTGCCAGCGACTGCCCGCCCGCACGTTCCGGGCCGTCGGCTGGCCCGCGCTCGGCGTGTCGGTGGTGCTGCTGCTCCTGCTCAACGCCCTCGTCGCCCTCGAATCGATCGCCGGGGTCGAGCGGGTCGGGCCGATCTACGCCGAGCTGCTGTGGCTGCACCTCGGCCCGATCCAGCTGCAACCCTCGGAGCTGGCGAAGTTCGCCCTGGTGCTCTGGGGCGCCGACGTGGTCGCCCGGAAGGGCGCCAAGCTCGGCTGGTGGCGGGAACTGGCCACACCGCTGTTCCCGGTGGTCGGGCTGCTGTTCGTCCTGGTCGGCTACAACGACCTCGGCACCATGCTCTGCCTGCTCGCGTTGGTCGTCGGCCTGCTCTGGGCGGCCGGCGTACGGATGCGGGTGTTCGCCACCCTCACCGCGGTCGGCCTGGTCGGCATCGGCCTGCTGGTGGCGGTCGCCTCCCTCGGTGCCGGGTCCGGTGAGAAGGGCGCCGAGAACTACCGGCTGGCCCGCCTGACCACCTTCTTCGCCCCGCCGCCGCCCGAGCAGTGCAAGCTCGAGGAGTGCTACCAGATCGCGCAGGCCCGGTACGCCATCGAGAACGGCGGCTGGTTCGGCACCGGCCTGGGCAAGAGCACCCTCAAGTGGGAGTGGCTGCCGGCCGCGGAGAACGACTTCATCTTCGCGGTCATCGCCGAGGAGTTGGGCGTCGTCGGCTGTGTCGTGGTGGTCGCGCTGTTCGCCGTGCTCGCGTACACCGGGCTGCGCATCGCCGGCCGGGTCGCCGACCCGTTCCGTCGGCTCGCCGCCGCCGCGGTGACCGCCTGGCTGGTGGGCCAGGCGGTGATCAACATCGGTGGGGTGATCGGCCTGCTGCCGCTGACCGGCGTGCCGTTGCCGTTCATCTCCGACGGCGGCAGCGCCCTGGTCGTCACGCTCGCGGCGGTCGGGATGCTCGCCTCCTTCGCCCGCGCCGAACCCGATGCGGCCAGAGCACTGCATGCCCGTCCGCCGGCCCGGTGGGTCCGACTAGTGTGGGCCCCGTTGCCGCCGCTTCCCGGCCGGCGTCGCCGTGTGGCGTCGCCGCCCGCGGCCCGGCCTCCGGTGCCCCGGGCACGGGAGCGGCGCGGAGACGACCAGGCCGTGCCACGCGGCGTCCGGGCAGACCGGACCCGACGCGGGGCGGCGGACGAGAGGAGACGTTGATGGGTCCGCTGCGTTCGGTGGTGCTCGCGGGAGGTGGCACGGGAGGGCACATCTACCCGCTGCTCGCCTTCGCCGACTGCCTGCGCCGGCACGACCCCGGCGTCCGGATCACCTGCCTGGGCACCCCTCGGGGCCTGGAGAACGAGCTGATCCCCCCGCAGGGTTACGACCTGCGGCAGATCCCGGCCTACCAGCTCCCCCGGTCGGTCAACATGAACCTCGTGAAGACCCCGGGCCGGATGTGGACCGCGGCGCGCGCGGCGGGCAAGGTCATCGACGAGGTGCGCGCCGACGTGGTCGTCGGCTTCGGCGGGTACGTCTCGGTGCCCGCGTACCTGGCCGCGTGGCGGCGTGAGCTGCCGATCGTCATCCACGAGGTGAACGTTCCCCCGGGGGTCGCCAACCGGCTCGGGATGCGGTTCACCCAGCACGTCGCGGTCGGCTTCCCGCACCAGCCGGTGCAGTCCGAGGCACTGCGCGAGGCCCGGGTGGTCGGCGTGCCGCTGCGGCGCGGGATCGCCGGGCTGGACCGGTACGCGATGCGCAACGCCGCCCGCGCCCACTTCGGACTCCGTCCCGACCTGCCGGTGCTCTTCGTGGCCGGCGGCTCGCAGGGCGCCCGGTCGATCAACCTGGCGGTCGCCGGCGCGGCCAAGGAACTGGCCCGCAACGGTGTGCAGGTGCTGCACGTGATCGGTGCCCGCAACGAGCCGGTGCCGGTCCCCACCGACCTGCCGGTGCCGTACGTGACGCTGCCGTACCTGTCCCAGATGGAGCTGGGCTACGCCGCGGCGGACCTGATGCTCGGCCGGGGCGGCGCGATGACCTGCGCCGAGGTGGCCGCGATCGGCCTGCCCACGGTCTACGTGCCGTACCCGCACAGCAACCAGGAGCAGAAGCGCAACGCGCTGCCCGTGGTGGAGGCCGGCGGCGGCCTGCTCGTCGACGACGCCGAGCTGACCCCGGACTGGGTGGAGCGGACGATCGTCCCGCTGATCCGGGACGCGCACCGGCTGCACGCCATGAGCACCGCCGCTGCCGCGTACGGTCGCCGTGACGGCGACGAGGCACTGCTCAACTACGTCTACGAGGCGGTGGCCCGATGACCGTGTCGCCCACCCGCCGGGCGGCCCGGCCCGCCGTGACTGGAAGGTCCTGACCCATGAACACCGCGCAGTTCACCCCGGCCGGCACGCTGACCGCCGAGGACCTGGGCACCATCCACCTCATCGGGGTCGGTGGGGTCGGCATGAGCGGCCTGGCCCGGCTCTTCCTCACCAGGGGCATCGCGGTCTCCGGCAGCGAGCTGCGGGAGTGGCCGTCGCTGGCCGGCCTGCGGGCGCTCGGCGGCACGATCCACATGAGCCACGAGGCGTCCAACCTCGACGGGGTGGACACGGTGGTCTACTCCTCGGCGATCCCCCAGGACCACCTGGAGATGGCCGAGGCGCGCCGGCGGGGCCTGCGGGTGCTGCACCGCTCGGAGGCGCTCGCCGCGGCGATGACCGGCCGGCGTACGGTCGCGGTCGCCGGGACCCACGGCAAGACCACCACCACCTCGATGGTCACCATGGTGCTCCAGCGGGCCGGAGCGGACCCGTCCTTCGTCATCGGCGGGGAGATCTCCGAGGTCGGCTCGGGCGCCCACCACGGCACCGGCGAGTACTTCGTGGTCGAGGCGGACGAGAGCGACCGCTCGTTCCTCATCTACCGTCCGTACGTCTCGATCATCACCAACGTCGAGGCCGACCACCTCAACACGTACGGCGACCTGGCCAACCTGGAGGCGACGTTCGCCGAGTTCGCCCGGCTGACCGACCCCGACGGCTTCATCATCACCTGCGCCGACGACGCGGGCGGCCGTCGGTTGGCCGAGACGCTGCGCGCCGAGGGGCGCCGGGTGCACACGTACGGCGAGGCGGCCGACGCCGACCTCCGGCTGACCGAGGTCTCCTCCTCCGCGCGGGGCGTGCGGTACCTGGCGCAGATCGACGGGCGGTCGCTGGGCGAGTTCCGGCTGCCGGTGCCGGGCCGGCACATGGGGCTCAACAGCGCCTCGGCGGTGCTGGCCACGTACCTGCTGGATCTGCCGCTGGAGGCGGCGGAGGCGGCTCTCGCGGCGTTCCCCGGCGTGCGGCGGCGCTTCGAGCGCAAGGGCGTCGCGGACGACGTGCTGGTCTACGACGAGTACGCCTACCACCCGACCTCGATCAGGCTGGCCCTGCAGACGCTGCGCGAGGTGGCCGGCGACGGTCGGCTGATCGTGGTGTTCCAGCCCTACCGGCTCTACCGGACGCGGGACAACCAGACCGAGATCGCCGAGGCGCTGGCCATCGCCGACGAGGTGGTGCTGCTGGAGGTCTTCGGCCCGGGTGAGTTGCGCGCGCCGGGGGAGGGCTCGGCGGCGCTGATCGAGGCGATCCCGCTGCCCGCCGAGCGCAAGGTCTTCGTCGACTCGTGGGAGGCGGCGCCGGTGGAGGTGACCCGCCGCGCCCGGCCGGGCGACGTCGTGGTCACCATGGGCGCGCCCCCCTCGTCGCTGATGGGCGACCAGCTGCTCGACGTCCTCTCGGCGCGGACCGCCGAGCCGTCGGCGCCGGCCGGCACACTGCCCGGCAGCGATGCCGGCGGGGCGACCACGATCGGTGGGACCGTGCCCGGTGTCGGTGGCGGCGTCGGGAACGGCGCGGCGCCCGCCGTCGGATGAGCCCGGGGCCCGCGCGGGGGCGTACCAGCGGCGGCGACGGCGGCTCCGGCCGGCGCGGCCCGGTCCGCCGGTGGCAGCTGGTCCGCGCCGGTAGTGACGCGGTCCCCGCCTCGACCCGCCGGTTCATGGCCCGCGCCCGGCAGCGGCGGGTGCGGGCGGCGCTGCCCTGGGCGGTCGCCGCCGGCGTCGTGGCGCTGGTGGGGCTGGTGGCCTGGACGCTGTTCGGCACCGGGCTGTTCGGGGTGCGGGAGGTCCGGGTCAGCGGCGGCGAGCTCGTCACACCGGTGCAGGTACGCAACGCGGCGGCGGTCCCCGACGGCGCGCCGCTGGCCCGGGTCGACCTGGAGGCCACGGCCCGGCGGATCGGACGGTTGCCCGCGGTGGAGCGGGCCACCGTCACCCGGGACTGGCCGGACGCGCTGGTCGTGACCGTGACCGAGCGGACGGCGGTGGCGGCCGTCCCGCACGACGGCCAGTTCGAGGTGATCGACGTCACGGGGGTGGTCTTCCGGAGCCTGCCGGAGCAGCCGGCCGGCCTGCCGCTGGTCCGCGTCGCCGAGCCGGGGCCGGCCGACCCGGGCACCCGGGCCGCGCTGGAGGTGCTCGCGGCGCTCACGCCGCGGCTGCGGACCGAGTTGGCGGACGTGACCGTGGAGGGTCTGGCCCGGATCACCCTGCGGTTGCGCGGCGGCCGTGAGGTCGTGTGGGGCGACGCCACCCGGGGCGAGGACAAGGCGCGGGTGGCGACGGCGCTGCTGGACCGCGACGCCGACCGGATCGACGTCAGCGTGCCGGACGTGGTGACCTTCCGGTGACGTGTCCACGCCGTGCGGATCCCGCGTCGGCCGCCGCGATTCGCGCGGTGTGACGTGAGCCGTCCCGCTCCGGCGGCGACACGCCGGGGGCGATCCTTGGCTCATCGGGCGGCGGCGCTTACGTTGCCCCGAAGAGGATCAGTGGTTGACATAACTGTAAGCCTCTAGTAGAGGGTGAGGGTTCGTCCCCCGGCCTCGCTGGTGGCCATCGACGTCGACCACTGTCCTGGCCAAGCCGTGTGGGGTCGGCCCATGCCAATCTCGAAGGGAAAGGACCGGAGATGACACCTCCGCACAACTACCTGGCGGTCATCAAGGTCGTCGGCATCGGGGGCGGCGGGGTCAACGCCGTCAACCGGATGATCGAGGTTGGGCTCAAGGGCGTCGAGTTCATCGCGATCAACACCGACGCGCAGGCGCTGCTGATGAGCGACGCCGACGTCAAGCTCGACGTCGGCCGTGAGCTGACCCGGGGCCTGGGCGCGGGTGCCAACCCGGACGTCGGCAAGAACGCCGCCGAGGACCACCGCGACGAGATCGAGGAGGTGCTCAAGGGCGCCGACATGGTCTTCGTGACCTGTGGTGAGGGCGGCGGCACCGGCACCGGCGGTGCGCCCGTGGTGGCCAACATCGCCCGGAAGCTGGGCGCGCTCACCATCGGCGTGGTGACCCGCCCGTTCTCCTTCGAGGGCAAGCGGCGGCAGGTCCAGGCCGAGTCCGGGATAGACGAGCTGCGCAACCAGTGCGACACGCTCATCGTCATCCCCAACGACCGGCTGCTCGCGCTGGGCGACCGCAACATCTCCATGATGGACGCGTTCCGCACCGCCGACCAGGTCCTCCTCTCCGGTGTCCAGGGCATCACCGACCTGATCACCACGCCGGGTCTGATCAACCTGGACTTCGCCGACGTCAAGAGCGTCATGAGCGGCGCCGGCAGCGCGCTGATGGGCATCGGCAGCGCCCGGGGCGAGAACCGGGCCGTCGAGGCGGCGGAGGCGGCCATCTCCAGCCCGCTGCTGGAGCAGAGCATGGACGGCGCGCGGGGCGTGCTGCTCTCCATCGCCGGCGGCTCCGACCTCGGCCTGTTCGAGATCAACGACGCGGCCCAGCTGGTGACCGACGCGGCGCACCCGGAGGCCAACATCATCTTCGGCGCGGTCATCGACGACGCGCTCGGTGACGAGGTGCGGGTCACCGTGATCGCGGCCGGCTTCGACGGGGGCACGCCGTCGTACAAGGCGGCCGAGGCGCCGCGCAAGACCAACCAGAACCAGCCCACGCAGCCGAGCACGCCGGTCACGCCGGCGGCGACCGTCCCGGCGCCGCAGCAGTCGCCGCGTCGGGTGCTGTTCGACGACGTGGACGTGCCCGACTTTCTCAAGAACGGTTCCTGAGCGGCGGCGATGACCGACAGTCCAGCATCGGTGCGTCCCGACCGGCGCGCCGAGATCGCGGCCGGTCTCGCCCGCGTACGGTCCCGGATCGCCGACGCCTGCGCGGCGGCCGGCCGGGACCGCACCGGGGTCACCCTGATCGCGGTGACGAAGACGTACCCGGCCGGCGACGTGGTCGCGTTGACCGGTCTCGGGGTCACCGACGTGGGCGAGAACCGCGACCAGGAGGCGGCGCCGAAGGCGGCCGAGGTGGCGGCGGCGGGGGTCGAGGCGCGCTGGCACTTCATCGGCCAGCTCCAGCGCAACAAGGCGAAGTCGGTGGTCCGCTACGCCGACGTGGTCCACTCCGTCGACAGCGTACGGCTGGCCCGGGCGTTGGACGCCGCCTCGGGCTCCGTCCGGGACCGGCCGCTGGACGTGCTGGTCCAGGTGAGCATCGACGGCGACGCGGCCCGGGGCGGGGCGGTGCCGGACGCGGCCGACCCGGACACGGGCCTGCCCGCGGTGGCCGAGTCGGTGGCGGGTGCGGACGGGTTGCGCCTCGCCGGCCTGATGGCGGTGGCCCCGCTGGGCTGGGAGGCCGAGCGGGCCTTCGCCCGGCTGGCGGAGGTGGCGGAGGCGTTTCGTGCCGCCCATCCGCACGCGACCGCGCTCTCCGCCGGAATGAGTGGCGACCTGGAAATCGCGATCCGGTACGGCGCGACACATGTCCGCGTCGGTAGCGCGTTGCTCGGAATGCGTCCCACGCTGCGGTAGCCTGAGGCCGGAGAAAAGAATTACATCGGTGTTGTTTGGTGGGAACGGCAACCCGTCGGCGGGGGTCGTGGCACGCGACGCGAATCGCGTGCCAGGGGATTGCCGGTCCGGTCCGGTGGGCAGAGATGATCCACTCGCGACAGGCGAGACGGCACGGGGGCGCGTGCCGTACGGCGGAGGAGAAGGGCGCGGGATGGGTGCACTGCGCAAGGCGGGGGTCTGGCTCGGTCTGGTCGAGGAGGACGACGAGCGGGGCTACGACGACGGTGGCTACGACAAGGGCGGCTACCGCGAGTCCCGGTACCGGTCGAGCCGGTACTCGGAGGAGTTCGCCGACGACGAGGAGGACGACTCCGAGGAGCCGCCGGCGCCGCGTTCCCGGTTGGGGGACCGTGGCCGGCTGTCCGAGCGTGCCGCGGGTCGGGGGGCCGACGGCGACCGTGCGGATTCGGAGCGGCCGGAGCGGGTCGACCGGTCCAGCGTCCGGTCCATCACCCGGTCCGGGGAGACCTCGGGGGCGCTGACCTACCACACCCGGGACAACCTCGCCCTGGCGCCGCAGACGGCGCCGCGTGAGCGGGCCGTGGTGGTCGAGCAGGAGGAGCAGCGGTACCAGATCACCACCCTGCACCCCACCACCTACCGGGAGGCGCGCACCATCGGTGAGCACTTCCGCGACGGCGTGCCCGTGATCATCAACCTCACCGAGATGGACGAGGCGGACGCGCGTCGTCTGGTCGACTTCGCCGCCGGGCTGGCGTTCGGGCTGCGCGGTACGATCGAGCGCGTGACCAATCGGGTGTTCCTGCTCTCACCGGCCAACGTCCAGGTCACCGCTGAGGACAAGGCCAAGATCGCTGAGGGCGGCTTTTTCAGTTTGAGTTGATCCCGCCCGATCCGAGGGACGTCACCTGCCGTGTTGTCGATCGTGCTCCAGGTTCTCTACCTGATCCTGTTTGTCTTCCTTCTCCTGCTTCTGGCCCGATTCGTGTTGAGTGCTGTCCTCCAGTACGGCCGACGGTGGCAGCCGGGACGCGGAGCATCGGCGGGACTGGAATCCGTGTGGAGCGTCACTGATCCCCCTCTCCACGCGTTGAGGCGTGTGATCCCTCCGCTGCGAATTGGTACCGTGAGCATCGACCTGGCCTCCCTTGTGCTCCTGGTTATCCTGTTCGTGCTGATGGAGTTCGTGTTAGGGCCGTCGATCGTCAGGACCGCCTGATGACCGACGCGCTTTCGCGGCCGCAACTGACCCGAGGAGTTTCGATGCCGCTGACCCCGGCCGACGTCCACAACGTCGCCTTCAAGAAACCGCCGATCGGCAAGCGGGGGTATGACGAGGAGGAGGTCGACGCCTTCCTGGACGAGGTCGAGCGCGAGCTTGCCCGTCTCATCGAGGAGAACAACGAGCTGCGCGCCCAGGTGGAGCGCGGCGGCCGTGGCGGGGCGCCCGCCGGCCCCGGTGGCGACGCCCGCCTCGCCGCCGAGCTCAACGACGTCAAGGCACAGCTCGACCGGGTGCAGCGCGACAAGGCCGCGGCCGAGCAGGCCGCCCGCGCTATGCAGGCCGAGCTGGAGCAGGTCCGCACCACCGGTGGCCCGGCCGTCGGCGGCGACGGTGAGCAGCAGGCGCTGCGGGTGCTGATGATGGCCCAGCGGACCGCCGACGACCACGTGTCCGACGCCCGCCGCGAGGCCGACCAGCTGCTCTCCGAGGCCCGCTCGAAGGCCGAGGAGGTCACCCGCGAGGCGCGCGCCAAGGCCGACGCCCTGGAGCGCGACGCCCGCCAGCGGCACCAGGAGGCCATGGGCGGCCTGGACGCCAAGCGGACCGCGCTGCAGAAGCACATCGAGGAGCTCAAGCAGTTCGAGCGCGAGTACCGGACCCGCCTCAAGGCCTACCTGGAGAGCCAGCTGCGCGACCTCGACGGTCGCGGTCAGGGCCTGGAGGCCGAGATGACCCGGTCCGAGGGCACTCGTGCCGCGGGCGGCAACGGTCTCGCCGCCGCGGGCCTCGCCGGTTCCTACGGCGGCGGTCGCTCCAGCGCCCTCGAAGCCGGTCGCTGATCACAGGTCGGCGGCCGTCCGCGCTCGCGTGACGGTCGCCGACCTCGCCTCATCGGTACGACGCGGCGGGGGTGAGCCGTGATAGTCGCAAGTCTCCTGCTCATCCTCCTCGCGGTCGTGCTGCTGGTGGTGGGCCTGGCCGGTGGTTCCAGCCTGCTGCTGATCGTCTCCATCGCGGCCAGTCTGCTGGCCGCCGTCGCACTTGTCGTGGGCGCCCGCCAGGCGGCCGCCGACCGGGCGACGGCGGGCCGCGCCGGGCGGCGGGTTCCCACCGCGAGCCGGCCCACCGGATCCACCTCCCCGGCCGCCGACACGTCCGCGTACGCGCCGGTGACGGAGCCGTACGGGCCTCCGGTGGACCTGGGGATCCCGGTCCAGCACGTTCCTCCGACGGTCGACACCGGCGGCTCCGGGTGGCGGCAACCGCCCGAGCCGTCGGTGGGCACCGGCCCGTCCGGCGCCGATCCGGCGTACGACGACGAACCGGCCGCGCAGCAGATCGACGCGGCCGACCTCGCCCGGCTCGCCCGGCTCACCGCCGAGGTGCGGGTCGTCGACGGCCGTCCCCGCTACCACCTGGGGGACTGCCCGCATCTGGTCGGGCGCGAGCACGAGGCGCTGCCCGTCGCCGAGGCCGTCGACCTGGGCTTCACGCCGTGCGCCCACTGCGCGCCGGCCACCACCCTGCTCGCCGGCCGGATCGCCAGCGGTGGCGCCGGTGCCTGAGCGCCGACCGGCGCCGACCACCGGGCAGGGCGTTCCGACCGGCGCCGGCCCGCTCACCGTCGCCGTCCGGGTCAAGCCCAGCTCGTCCCGGACCCGGGTCGGCGGGTGCTTCGACGGTCCGCACGGCCCGGCCCTGGTGATCGCGGTGCACGCTCCCGCCGTGGACGGCCGGGCCACCGAGGCGGCCCGCCGGGCGCTGGCCGACGCGCTGGGAGTCCGGCCGCCCGCGGTGTCGCTGCGCGCGGGTGCGGCCAGCCGGGACAAGCTCTTCCAGGTGGAGGGTGCCGCGGCGGAGTTGGCCGCCGTGGTCCGCCGGCTGCGGGACGGACCCGCGGGGTGAGTCGCGCCCGGGGTCGGCAACCGTGACGCCCGGGCTGGACATCGCGCTGCTGCTCGGTTCGGCCGTCCTGCTGGTCGCGGTCGGCGCGGTGCGCCTGTCCACCCGTGTCGGCGTGCCAAGTCTCCTGGTCTACCTGGCGCTCGGGGTGGCGATCGGCGAGTCCGGGCTGGGTATCCGCTTCGACGACGTCGAGCTGACCCGGACCCTCGGCTTCTGTGCGCTCGTGGTGATCATCGCCGAGGGCGGGCTGACCGCCCGGTGGAGCACCCTGCGCCCGGTGCTCGGTCTGGCCGCCGCGCTGTCCACCGTCGGCGTCCTGGTGAGCATCGTGGTCGTCGGGCTCGCCCTGCACCTGCTGCTCGGGCTGGACTGGCGGCTGGCCCTGCTCTACGGCGCGGTGCTGTCCTCCACCGACGCCGCGGCGGTGTTCGCGACCCTGCGCCGGCTGCGCCTGCCGCCCCGGCTGGTCGCCACCCTGGAGGCGGAGTCGGGGATGAACGACGCCCCGGCGGTGCTCCTCGTGGTGCTGCTGTCCCGACCCGAGATGACCCACCCGTGGTGGTACGAGGTGGGGCTGGTCGCGTACGAGCTGGGGGTGGGCGCGCTCGTCGGCCTGGCGGCCGGGGTGGGCGGACGGTGGGCGCTGCGCCGCGCGGCCCTGCCGTCGGCGGGGTTGTACCCGATCGCGGCGGTCGGCCTGACGGTGCTCGCGTACGCGGCCGGGTCGGTGCTGCACGCGTCGGGCTTCCTCGCGGTCTACGTCGCCGGGGTGGTGCTGGGCAACGCCCGGTTGCCGCACCGGCAGGCGATCCTCGGTTTCGCCGACGGGCTGGCCTGGCTGGCCCAGATCGGCCTGTTCGTGCTGCTGGGGCTGCTGGTGTCGCCGGGTCGGCTCGGCTCGGCGGTGCTGCCGGCGGTGGTGACGGGGCTGGCGTTGCTGCTGGTCGCCCGCCCGCTGTCGGTGGCCGCGTCGGCGTGGGCGTTCCGGTTCGGCCTGCGGGAGCAGGCGTTCCTGTCCTGGGCGGGGTTGCGGGGCGCGGTGCCGATCGTGCTGGCCACGATCCCGCTGTCCGAGCGGGTGCCGGGGGCCGACCGGCTCTTCGACGTGGTCTTCGTCCTCGTGGTGATCTTCACGTTGCTCCAGGCCGGCACGCTCGCCCCGGCCGCCCGCCGGCTGCGTGTGACCGCGCCCGCGGAGGCGGCGGAGATCCTGGTGGAGACCGCGCCGCTGGAGCGGATGCGCGCCGGGCTGCTTCAACTGGAAGTGCCGCCCGGGTCCCGGCTGGCCGGGGTGCACGTCGACGAGCTGCGGCTGCCGCTGGGGGCGTCGGTGACCCTGGTCCTGCGGGACGGGGTGGGTGTCGTGCCCGGCCCGGACTTCCGTTTCAAGACCGGCGACAGCATGTTGATCGTGGCCACCGACGGGGTGCGCGACGAGGTGGAGCGGCGCCTGCGGGCGGTCAGCCGGCGGGGGCGGCTGGCCCGCTGGTTTGGCGAGTACGGCGAGGATCGCGACGTTTGATCTGCTAGCGTTCCCTTTGCCCTGATACGGCATAAATCAGGGCCGAACGCCGGGGCGTCGGTGCGGCACGTTGTCGGACGCCTGTACGTTCCGTATCCTTGCCAACCTCCGGAGTGCGCGGTCCTGTCGCCGTGCGCCCGTTTCGTACCTGGGGGCGTCGATTGCGGCGGCCCCTGTCCAGGTGCCGCGGACCGCCGCGGTTCCGCGGCGCGAGGGAGCGACGATGGCCAAGCCAGCCGACACCAGGACCGCCGGCCGCAAGCCGGTGGCCAAGGCCACCCGCAGCGTCGCGGAGACCGAGAAGATCCGGGCGGCCCTGGCGGCACGGCGCGACGAGTTGCGCGCCGAGTACGATCAGACGTTGAGCGAGATCACCGAGCTGCAGCGCGACCGGCTGACCGACTCGGCCGGGGACGACCAGGCCGACACGGGCACCAAGACGTTCGAGCGGGAGCAGGAGATCTCCCTCGCCAACAGCATCCGGGAACGGATCACGCAGGTCGAGCGCGCCCTGGAGCGCCTCGACGAGGGTGGTTACGGCTGGTGCGAGCGGTGCGGCAACCCGATCCCCGTGGAGCGGCTCGCCGCGTTCCCGTCGGCCACCCTCTGCGTGACCTGCAAGCAGCTGGAGGAGCGGCGCTGACGCCCGCTCCCCGGCGGCCCGAGGAGGTGGCGCGCCCGCGTCGCCACGAGCGTCGATGGGGAGCAGATGACCGCAGCACCGACCCCCGGTTCCGGCCGCGCCGAACCGGTCCGTGACACCGCGCCGGCCGGCGACCCCGCGCCGGCCGGCGACCCCGCGCCGGCCGGTGACCCCGCGCCGGCCGGTGACCCCGCGCCGGCCGGTGACACCGCGCCGGCAGCCACGCCGGAGGGGCGTACGCCACCGCGCCGGGCCGTCACCGTCCTGGCCGTCGTCGCGTTGACCCTGCTCGCGGCCGATCTGGCCACCAAGCATCTGGCGCTGGTCAACCTGTCCGACCGGGAGCCGGTACGGCTGCTCGGCGGGGCGGTCTACCTGAACCTGACCCGCAACAGTGGTGCGGCCTGGAGCATCGGCGCCGACCACACCTGGGTGTTCCCGCTGATCACCATCGGCGTGGTCGGCTGGATCCTGTGGATGGCGCTGCGCCTGCGGTCGCTGCCCTGGGCGATCTCCCTCGGCCTGGTGCTGGGCGGCGCGCTGGGCAACCTGATGGACCGGATCTTCCGGGCCCCGGGCTGGTTCGTCGGCCACGTGGTCGACATGGTGAGCCTCTTCGACCCGTACGGCCGGGTCTGGCCGGTGTTCAACGTCGCCGACAGCGCGCTGGTCTCCGGCGTGATCCTCGCGGTGCTGCTGGAGCTGACCGGCCGGCAGCGCGACGGCAGCCGGGTCGGCGCGGACGCCACCGGCACCGACGCCGCACCCGCCGACGCCACCCCGGCCGTCACGACCGATCGGCGGGAGAGCGCGTGACCTCCGCCTTCGCCGCCGGCGGCGACCACCGATCCCTTCCCGTGCCCGACGGGCTCGACGGCATGCGGCTGGACCAGGCGGTCGCCCGCCTGTTCGGGCTGTCCCGCACGGCCGCGGCCGCCCTGGTCGACGCCGGTGACGCGCTGGTCGACGGTCTGGCGCGGCCCAACTCGCACAAGGTCAAGGCGGGCTCCTGGCTGGAGGTCACCCTGCCGGCCCCGGCCGCGCCGGTCACCGTGGTGCCGCAGGCGGTGCCCGGCCTGCGGGTCGTGTACGCCGACGACGACATCGTGGTGGTGGACAAACCGGTCGGCGTCGCCGCCCACCCCAGCCCCGGCTGGACCGGCCCCACCGTGATCGCCGCGCTCGCCGCGATCGGCCACCGCATCTCCACCAGTGGCGCCGCCGAGCGGCAGGGTGTCGTGCACCGGCTCGACGTGGGCACCACCGGGATCATGGTGGTGGCCAAGAGCGAGCAGGCGTACACCGCGTTGAAGCGGGCCTTCAAGTACCGCGAGGTGGAGAAGCGCTACCACGCGGTCGTGCAGGGCCACCTGGACCCGCTGCGCGGCACCGTGGACGCCCCGATCGACCGGCACCCCACCCACGACTACCGCTGGGCGGTCGTCTCCGGTGGCAAGCCCAGCATCACCCACTACGACACGCTCGAGGCGTTCCCCTCGGCGAGCCTCGTCGACGTGCGGCTGGAGACCGGGCGTACGCACCAGATCCGGGTCCACTTCTCCACGCTGCGGCACCCGTGCGTGGGCGACCTGACCTACGGTGCGGACCCCACCCTGTCCGCCCGACTCGGACTGACCAGACAGTGGCTGCACGCCCGCGAGTTGAGCTTCCTGCACCCCCGAACGGGGGACGAGGTGCGCTTCGTCAGCGACTACCCTGACGATCTGGACCGCGCGCTGCACCTGCTGAGGGACTGACGGCGGCGGCCGGCTTCGAGACGATCGACGAGGGGACCTCCGCCCGTGCGCGCCGGTGACCTGCTGCGGCAGTTGGACCAGCGGCTGCTGACCCGCCTGTCCGCGGCCGTGACGCGGCTCGGCCAGGGCCCCGCCCGACTCCGGGTGCTGCCCTCGGCCGCGCTGCTGTCCTGCCTCGCCGTGCTGCTCGCCGCGGTGTGGGCCACCGGCGAGGCACCGACCGGCGACCGTACCGTCGGCGACGTCACCCGGGTCGGCGTGGCGGCCGGCGACTCGATCCCCGGCTACGTGCGCTCCGCCGCGGCCGACCTGGCCGCCCTGCCGACCGCCGTGCCGGAGGCCGGCGACGGGACGTACGCCCTGGTGTCCTTCACGTCGTACCTGACCCCGCAGCGGGCGGCGGCGGTCTTCGACGACGTGCCGGTCGCCGCCGTCTTCGGCCGGGTGCCGCTGCCCGACCGGCAGACCGAGATCGTCCGGATCTCCGCACAGCGCCTGCCCGACGACGTGGTCGCCGGCATGGCCGACCTCGCCGTCCGCAAGGACCGGGAGGCCGCGGACTACCGGGACCGGGCGGCCGCGCTCGGCGGCGGCGGGCCCGCCGAGCGGGAGCTGCGCCAGCTGTACGTCAGCGGCGCGCAGGTGGCGGCGGCGGAGGCGACCGCCTACCGCTCCGGGTGCGCCTGCGTCTACGCGGCGGTGATCCGGGCCGGGGCGGGCACGCTGCGCGGCGTGGCGTCCCGCGCGGAGGTGCGGGTCGTCGACCCGGCACCCGAGGTGCGGCGGCTCGACCGTACGGTCTTCACCCCGCCCCTGCCCGAGCAGCGGGAGGTGGCCAGCCCGCCCGCCGACAAGGGCCCCGCGACCCCGGAGCCGGCGCCCACGACGGGCGGCCGGGTGCGGGAGTTGCCGGACGTCCCGACGCCCACGCCGGGCCCCACGGAGACGACGGCAGCACCGGAAGTGACGGATTCCTCACCGGATCCGACTCTTTCCGCGCCGGCCCCGACACCGCCCACCACGCCGCCGACCTCGGCAGACACGTCCGGGACCGGCTCACCGGAGCCCATCGGGTGACGGTGGCCCGACACAGAAGTGTGCGGGCCGGTGTGGTCCGAACGGGTTTTCGTTCGTAGCCTGTCAGGCGGAGACGGGCGAGGTGCTGGGGAGGCGAGCCGTGGACGGCAGCGAGACCGGCTGGGGGCGGCCGGCCGAACCAGCACCGCGATGGCGGGCGCTGCTCGACCGTGCCCGGCTCGGTGGCCGCTCCGGGGAGCAGGCGGAAACCGACCGACGCGACGACCAGCAGCCACCCGAGACGGCGCACCGGTCGGGGTCGGGCAACGGCTACGCCGGGCGCGTCCCGGCCATCGGCCATCCCGCCGAGCTGTCGTACGGCGCGGAGCCGGTCCCGCCGGCCTACGGGCGCGGCGGCCGGTCGTACGGCCACGAGCCGGCCCCTCCGTCGTACCCCGAACCGTCGCCACCGTCGTACGGCGGGGACTTCGGTCGCCCGGCCGACGCGGGCCACGGGGCGGCGGGCACCTACCGGGTCGAGCCGGCGTACCGGGCGGACCCGGCGGTCGACCCGTCGTACCGGACGCCCGGGGACTACCGGCCGGAGCCGCCGCGCGTCGAGCCGGAGCCCCCGCCGCCAGCGGCGGAGTCGCGGTACGCCCTGCTCGACAACGGCTACCGGCACGCCGCACCGGCCCCCACCGAGTCCCGCTACTCCGTCCTCGACAACGGCTACCGGGCCGAGCCCGCGTACAGCCCGCCACCGGTGGCCCCGCCCGCCCCGGCGCCGCCCGCGGTGCCGCCCGCGGTGCCGGAGCGGAGCTACCGGGCCCGGGTCGAGTGGCGCCCGCAGGGCGTCGACCCGGAGCTGGAACGGGCGACCGGGGTGCTGCGCCGGGACCTGGGCACGCCGCGCGTGCTCGCCTTCGCCAATCCGAAGGGCGGGGTGCACAAGACCACCGCCACCGTGCTGGCCGCCGCCACCGTCGGCAGCGTGCGCGGGCGGGGCGTGCTCGCCTGGGACGACAACGAGCTGCGCGGCACGCTGGGGCTGCGCGCCGGCAGCGCCCGGCACGCCCGCACCATCCGGCACCTGATCAGCGACCTGGCGCACATCGAGATCAAGGACGGCCCCGATCTGCTGGAGCACCTCGACGACTACCTCCGGCACGCCTCCGACGGCTCCTACGACGTGCTGGCCGGCGAGGAGAGCCCCCGCTTCGCCCAGCGGCTCGACCAGTTCACCGTCCGGCGGGTGCTGGACCTGCTCCGGCGCACCCACGACGTGGTCTGCGTGGACACCGGCAACAACGTGGAGAGCGCCAACTGGCGCACCGTCATGCAGGCGGCCGACCAACTGGTGGTCACCACCGTGCCCCGCGAGGACGCGGCGTTCAGCGCGGACTGGATGCTGGACCTGCTGCACGAGGTGGGCATGGGGGAGCTGGCCGACAACGCCGTCACGTTGATCTCCTGCCCGACGCCCGGCCGCTCGACCCTCCAGACCGACCTGGAACGGCACTTCGCCACCCGCACCCGCGCGGTCGCCGTGGTCCCGTACGACCCGGCGCTGGAGACCGGCTCGTCGATCGAGTACCCGCAGTTGCAGGCGGAGACCCGGCAGGCGTGGCTGAAGGCGGCAGCGGTGATGCTGGAGCCGTTCGCCCGGTGAGCGGATCCGCCGCCACCGGCCGCCCGTGCCCCCGGCACGCCTGAGAGGATCACGGGGTGAGCCCGGACACCCCCGACCGCGACCGCGACCGCCCCGCCGACGATCCGGGCGCCCCCACACCGGTGTCCCCGGACGGGCCGGTGGCCGCGTACCCGGGCGTGGGCGGACCGCACCCGGGCGCGTGGTACGACCCCGCCCCTCCGGTCCCCGTGGAGCCGGGGCTGCCCCGGGGCCGGGCGGTGCGGCGCGGAGTGCTCGCCGCGCTGGCGTTGGCCGTGCTGGGCGTGCCGCTCGGGCTGCTCTGGGCGGCGCTGGCACCGGACACCCCGGTGCGCAAGGTCGCCGAGGGCGCCGTCTACGCCGAGCCGCAGCCGGAGCAGCCGATGGCCGCCGACGGCTGGTTCAGCCTCCTCGGCCTGGGCTTCGGGGTGCTCGCCGCGCTCGGGCTCTGGTTCGCGCTGCGTCGCGTACGGGGACCGGTCGGTCTGCTCGCCGCCGTGGTCGGGTCGTTCGGCGCCGCGGTGGTCGCGTGGCAGGCCGGCCGTCGCGTCGGGCTGGACACCTACGAGCGGCTGCTCGCGACCGCACCGGACGGGCAGGCGTTCGGCAAGCCCGCCGACCTGCGGGCCGGCGGGGTGGACCTGGTGTTCGGCCTCATCCCGGTGCCGCACGGCAACCTGCTGCTGCCCGCGTTCGGTGCGGCCGTCGCGTACACCCTGCTGGCCGGCTGGTCCCGCTGGCCGTCGCTGCGTCCGGAGGCGGAACCGGTCAGTTGGGGGTCGGCGGCGACGCCAGCTCCGCCAGCGGCACCGGAACCGCCCGCACCTGGCGCAGCAGGGCCGATTCGCGGTTGAGCAGGCGCAGCTCGGCGCGCAGCCGGGTCGCGGTGTCGTCGATCGCGAGCAGGCGCTGCCGGTCCGCCACGGTCAGCGCCGCTGTCGCGGCGACCAGGTGGGACAGCACCGTCGGGTCCTCCGGCAGCTGCTCGGAGATCTCCTCCGGGTCGGAACGGATCAGGCCCAGGTACTGCCGGAAGACCGAGATCACCCGGGCGGCCAGCAGGTCCGCCGCCTCGTCCGGCGCGCCCGGCTCCGGCAGCCACTCGACGTCGGCGGTCAGGTAGGGCGCGGCCTCGGTGTCGACGCCGGTGATCCGGAAGCGCCGTCGCCCCACGGTGACGATGTCGTAGCCCCCGTCGGTGAGCTCGGTCACCTGCCGCAGCTCGGCGGTGCAGCCCACCTCGTGCAGCGCGACGTCGCCGCCGCCGGGCGCGGGCCGCCCGTTCGGGCCGGTCGCGGCGACCTCCCAGCCGGCGCGGATCGCCACCACGCCGAACTCGCGGGGCGCTCCGGCGGGCAGGTCCACCAGGTGCCGCACGAGAGCGCGGTAACGCTCCTCGAATATGTGCAGCGGAAGCACCAGGCCGGGAAAGAGCACCGTTCCGAGCGGAAACACCGGCAGCCGCGCAGTCACGCGTCGAGCCTAGCCGGATCCCCGCGGGACGGCGTGTCCCGGCTCACCGTCGGTGTCGACCGGGCGGCGCGGGTGGCCGTACGACCGGCCGCCTAGACTCGCAAGGGTGTTGAACCGGATCGACCTGCGCGGTGGCGTCCGTGACCCGCGCCGCCTGCTGCCCCGTGCCCAGCTCGACGTCTCCGTGGCGGTCGAGCGGATCCGCCCGCTCGTCGAGGCGGTACGGGAGCATGGCTACCCGGCGATCCGGGAGGCCAGCGTTCGGTTCGACGGGATCTCCCCGGAGGTGCTGCGGGTGCCCGCCGAGGCGATCGCCGAGGCGGAGGGCACCCTCGACCCGGAGGTGCGCGCCGCACTGCTGGAGTCGATCAGCCGGGCCCGGAAGGTGCACGCCGACCAGCGCCGCACCGACCACACCACCCAGGTCGTGCCCGGCGGCACGGTCACCGAGCGCTGGGTGCCGGTCGACCGGGTCGGCCTCTACGTGCCCGGCGGCCTGGCGATGTACCCGTCGACCGTGGTGATGAACGTGGTGCCCGCCCAGGCGGCCGGCGTCCGGTCGCTGGTCGTGGCGAGCCCGCCGCAGCAGGAGAACGGCGGCCTGCCCGACGCCCGGGTCCTCGCCGCCTGCGCGCTGCTCGGCGTCGACGAGGTCTACGCCGTCGGCGGCGCCCAGGCCGTGGCGATGCTGGCGTACGGCTCCGCGGTCGACGCGGAGGGCACCGCCCACTGCGACCCGGTCGACATGATCACCGGCCCGGGCAACATCTGGGTCACCGCCGCCAAGCGGCTCCTGCGCGGCGTGGTCGGCATCGACGCCGAGGCCGGCCCCACCGAGATCGCGATCCTGGCCGACGCGACCGCCGACCCGGCGCACGTCGCCGCCGACCTGATCAGCCAGGCCGAGCACGACCCCCTCGCGGCCAGCGTGCTGGTCACCCCGTCGGTCGAGCTGGTCGACGCGGTCGAGCGGGAGTTGGCCCGGCAGGTGCCGGCCACCAAGCACGCCGAGCGGGTCACCACCGCGCTCACCGGTGAGCAGAGCGGTGCGGTACTCGTGGACGACCTGGAGGCCGGGCTGCGTGTCGTCGACGCGTACGCGGCCGAGCACCTGGAGATCCAGACCGAGAACGCCCGCGAGTGGGCGCTGCGGGTCCGCAACGCCGGGGCGATCTTCGTGGGCGCCTGGGCGCCGGTGTCCCTCGGCGACTACTGCGCCGGCTCCAACCACGTGCTGCCCACCGGCGGCTGCGCCCGGCACTCCTCGGGTCTGTCCGTGCAGTCCTTCCTGCGCGGCATCCACCTGGTGGAGTACACGCGGGACGCGCTGCGCGAGGTCGCGCCGCACGTGGTGACCCTGGCCGGCGTCGAGGACCTGCCCGCGCACGGCCAGGCGGTCAGCGTCCGTTTCCCCGGGGGAGTGTCGTGACCTCCCTGTCCGACCTGCCGCTGCGGGACGACCTGCGCGGGCTGTCGCCGTACGGCGCCCCGCAGCTGGACGTGCCGGTGCGGCTGAACACCAACGAGAACTCGTACCCGGTGCCCGAGCCGGTGGTCGAGGCGATCGGCAAGGCCCTCGCGGCGGAGCTGCGCGACCTCAACCGCTACCCGGACCGCGACGCCGTGGCGCTGCGCGCCGACCTGGCCGCGTACCTGGGCCACGGGCTCACCGTCGACCAGGTGTGGGCGGCCAACGGGTCCAACGAGATCCAGCAGCAGCTCCTCCAGGCGTTCGGCGGTCCGGGCCGCTCGGCGCTGGGCTTCGTCCCGGCGTACTCGATGCATCCGCTGCTGTCGCTCGGCACCGGGACCCGGTGGATCCCGGCCGTGCGGGGCGTCGACTTCGGCCTCACCGCCGACGAGGCCGTGGGACAGGTCCGTGAGCACCGGCCGGACGTGGTGTTCCTCTGCTCGCCGAACAACCCGACCGGCACCGCGCTGGACCCGGCCGTGGTCGCCGCGGTGCTGGACGTCGCGCCCGGGATGGTGGTCGTCGACGAGGCGTACGCCGAGTTCGCCCGGCCCGGCACGGTCAGCGCGCTCGCGGTGCTGCCCGGCCACCCGCGGCTGGTCGTCACCCGGACGATGAGCAAGGCGTTCGGCTTCGCCGGCGGCCGGCTCGGCTACCTCGCCGCCGATCCGGCGGTGGTGGCGGCGGTGCAACTCGTCCGCCTGCCGTACCACCTGTCCGCCCTCACCCAGGCCGCCGCCCGCGCGGCGCTGGCGCACCGCGACGCCCTGCTCGGCACGGTGACGGCGATCATGGAGCAGCGGGACCGGATCGTCACCGAGCTGCGGGCCCGGGGCCACCGGGTGGCCGACAGCGACGCGAACTTCGTCCTCTTCGCCGTCGACCGACAACTCCGGCTCGGCGCGTCTGACGCCGCGCTGCGACCCGGAGCCGTCGACCAGGCCACCGCCTGGCGCACCCTGCTGGAGGCCGGGGTGCTGGTCCGCGACGTCGGGCTGCCCGGCTGGCTGCGGGTGACCGCCGGCACCCCCGCCGAGACCGACGCGTTCCTCGCCGCAATGGAGAAGTTGTCATGAGTCGCACCGCCCGGATCGAGCGGATCACCAAGGAGACCAACGTCCTGGTCGAGATCGACCTGGACGGCACCGGGAAGGCCGAGATCAGCACCGGGGTCGGCTTCTACGACCACATGCTGCACCAGATCGCCCGGCACGGCGGCTTCGACCTGGTCGTCCGCACCGTCGGCGACCTGGAGATCGACGCCCACCACACGATGGAGGACACCGCGCTCGCCCTGGGCGCCGCGTTCGACCAGGCGCTGGGGGACAAGGCCGGCATCCGCCGGTACGGCTCGGCGACCGTCCCGATGGACGAGGTGCTGGTCCGGGCCGCGGTCGACCTCTCCGGCCGCCCGTACGTGGTGCACGACGAGCCGGCGCTCGCGCCGTACATCGGGCCGGTCTACCCGACCAGCATGACCCGGCACATCTGGGAGTCGTTCGGTCAGTCCGCCCGGATCACCCTGCACGTCGACGTGCTGCGGGCGGCTCGGCCCGGTGGGCACCCGGACGCGCACCACGTGGTCGAGGCCCAGTTCAAGGCGGTCTCCCGGGCGCTGCGCGAGGCGACCGCCCTCGACGAGCGCAACCCGGGCGTGGTGCCGAGCACGAAGGGTGCCCTCTGATGAGCGCCGCACTGCCGACACTGCTGCTGATCCTGGCCGGGGTGCTGGTCGGCGGCGCCTGGTCGTTGCACCGGCAGGGCGCCCCGCGGGGCGCGGTGGTGGTGACCGGGCTGCTCGCCGCGCTGGCCACGGCCGGCGGCCTGCTGTGGTTGTTCCCGGGGGAGGGGTCATGAGTCGTGTGGTGGTGCTCGACTACGGGTCGGGCAACCTGCGGTCGGCGGAACGTGCTCTCGCGGCCGCCGGCGCCGAGGTGACGGTCACCGACGACCTGGCCGCCGCCGCGGACTCCGACGGCCTGGTGGTGCCGGGCGTCGGCGCGTTCGCCGCGTGCATGGCCGGGATCGAGGAGCTCGGCGCCGGGCCGGTCATCGCGGAGCGGGTGGCCGCCGGCCGTCCGGTGCTCGGCATCTGCGTGGGCATGCAGGTGCTCTTCGAGCACGGCGACGAGCACGGCGTGGTCACCAAGGGCCTGGGGCTGCTGCCGGGCGGGGTGACGAAGCTCGCCGCCGAGCGGTTGCCGCACATGGGCTGGAACACCGTGCGGGCGCCCGAGGGCTCGGTGCTCTTCGGCGGCCTGCCCGCCGACAGCCGCTTCTACTTCGTGCACTCGTACGCGGTCAACGACGTGGCCGGGCTGGCCGCCGCCGGCGCCCGGGTGACCGTCGCGCACCACGGGTCCGACTTCGTCGCGGCCGTCGAGCGGGGTTCGCTCTCCGCCGCGCAGTTCCACCCGGAGAAGTCCGCCGACACCGGTGCCGCGCTCCTGCGCAACTGGCTCGCCACCCTCCCGACCGGTGACTGACCGCCGCCGCCGGTCGCCGCGCCCGCGCCCGGCGAGCCCGGTCGCTGGTGTGCCCGCCGCGCTCGTCGCGTCCCGGGCGTCCGCGGCCGGTCACGTGCCGGCGGAGGTGGCGCGGTGAGCAAGGAACGGGCCCGCCGACGGGCGGTGCGGGAGGCCGAGGCGGCCCGGCAGCGGGCCGTGCGGGATCGGCAGGTGGCCCGGCGGGCCCGCCGTCGGGCGCTGGTCCGCCGGGTGACGCCCGCCCTGCGGCGCGGCCGGACCGGCCGGCTCTACCGGCACAGTCGCGGCGAGCGGGCCGTGATCGTGCTGCTGACCCTGGTCGCGGCGTTCCTGATCTGGTCGCTGGTGCCCGACCTGGCCCTGCGGATCGGCCTGATCGCGCTGCTGCTGCTCGTACTGCCGGCGATCGTGGTGATCGCACTGGACCGTCGTACGTGAACCGAGGAGAAGAGACGTGACCCTCACCCTGTTGCCTGCCGTGGACGTCGCCGACGGGCAGGCCGTCCGCCTCGTCCAGGGCGCTGCCGGCAGCGAGACCAGCTACGGCGACCCGGTGGAGGCGGCGCTCGCCTGGCAGCGCGACGGCGCGGAGTGGATCCACCTGGTGGACCTGGACGCGGCGTTCGGCCGGGGATCCAACGCCCACCTGCTCGCCGAGGTGGTCCGGCAGCTCGATGTCAAGGTCGAGCTGTCCGGCGGCATCCGGGACGACGAGTCGCTGCACGCGGCCCTCGGCACCGGCGCCGCCCGGGTGAACATCGGCACCGCCGCCCTGGAGGACCCGGTCTGGTGCGACCGGGTGTGCGGCGAGTACGGCGACCGCGTCGCGATCGGGCTGGACGTGCGCGGTCGTACGCTCTCCGCCCGGGGCTGGACCCGCGACGGCGGTGACCTGTGGGAGGTGCTCGAGCGGTTGGACAAGGCCGGCGCCACGCGGTACGTGGTCACCGACATCACCAAGGACGGCACCATGCGCGGGCCGAACCTGGACCTGCTGCGCGAGGTGTGCGCCCGCACCGACGCGCCGGTGATCGCCTCCGGCGGTGTCTCCACCCTGGACGACCTGCGGGCGCTGGCGGCCCTGGAGCCGGTGGGCGTGGAGGGTGTGATCGCCGGCAAGGCGCTCTACGCCGGCGCGTTCACCGTGGCCGAGGCGCTGGAAACCCTGGCCACGGCGTGACCGTCACCCGCCTCGGCTCGGGCGGCCCGTGGGAGTCGGTGTACGGCTACGCGCGGGTCGTTCGGGCCGGCGACCGCGCCGTCACGGCCGGCTGCACCTCCACCGTCGACGGTGTGGTCACCCACGTCGGGGACGCGGCGGCGCAGACCTCCCAGGCGTTGCGGATCGCCCTGGACGCGCTCGCGGAGGTCGGCGCGGGACCCGGCGACGTGGTCCGGACCCGCCTGTACGTGACCGACCGCACGTACGCCGACGAGGTCGGCCGGGCGCACAACGCGGTCCTCGGCGCGGTCCGCCCGGTGGCCACCATGGTGGTGGTCGCCGGCCTGCTCGACCCCGACCACCTGGTCGAGGTCGAGCTCGAGGCGTACCTCGGCGACGGCTGACCAGCCGGCCGGCGGTTCGCACGACCCCCGGCCCCGGCCCCAGGTCGTGGTGCTGGTCACGGTCGGCCCCTCGACAGAAAGGTTGTGCACAATTTAATTGGGGGCTACGTTCTTCGTCGTGACCGATGATCTGGTGCTGCGCCGGCAGGTGTGCTTCGCGCTCTACGCGGCGTCGCGCGCCCTCACCGACGTGTACCGGCCCGTCCTCGACGGGTTCGGGCTCACCTACCCGCAGTACCTGGTGCTGCTGGTCCTGTGGGAGCGCGACGCACGCGACACCGGGCACGACGCGCAGGCGCGGGAGGCCGACGGTCTCACCGTCTCCGAGCTCGGCGCGGCCCTGCGGTTGGACTCCGGCACGCTCTCCCCGCTGCTCAAGCGGCTGGAGGCGGCGGGCCTGGTGGTCCGGCGGCGGTCCGTGCGCGACGAGCGACGGGTGGAGGTGGGGCTGACCGCCGAGGGGCGGGCCCTGCGGGACCGGATGGACGACGTGCCGGCGTGCGTGGCCCGGGCGACCGGGTTGACCGCCGACGAGCTGTTCGCCCTCCGCGACACCCTCATCCGGGTCACCGACACGATCCACCGACAGAAGGAGCAGTGACGACCATGCAGGTGCTCTACACCGCCTCCGCCCGGGCCACCGGCGACGGCCGCGACGGTCACGTCAGCACCTCCGACGGCACGGTCGACCTTGACCTGGCCGTCCCGAAGGAGATGGGTGGCGCCGGCAACGCCGCCAACCCGGAGCAGCTCTTCGCCGCCGGCTACGCGGCCTGCTTCCACTCGGCGCTGCGGCTCGTCGCGCGCAGGGCCAAGGTCGACGTGACCGGCTCGGTCGTCGAGGCCGAGGTCGGCATCGGCCCCAACGGCAGCGGTGGCTTCGGGCTGACCGTGGCCCTCGTGGTCGACCTGCCGGCGGTGGAGCGTACGGCCGCCGAGCAGATCGTCGAGCAGGCCCACCAGGTCTGCCCCTACTCGAACGCGACCCGTGGCAACGTCGAGGTCGCCCGCACCGTCCGCGCGGCCCTGGCGTCCTGAGCGCCGCACCCGGTCCCCCTCGATCGCGCGCGACGAAAGGACGACACCGTGCGCACCAACCGTGAGATCCACCTGGCCTCCCGCCCGCAGGGCTGGCCGACCGCCGACACCTTCCGGCTCGTCGAGACGGAGGTGCCGACGCCGGGTCCGGGCCAGGTCGTGGTCCGCAACCTGTTCATGTCGGTCGACCCGTACATGCGGGGGCGGATGAACGACGTCAAGTCGTACGTGCCGCCCTTCGCGCTCGACGGCCCGCTCGACGGCGGCGCCGTCGGTGAGGTGGTGGCGAGCGAGGCCGAGGGGTTCGAGCCCGGCGACACCGTGCTGCACGGTCTCGGCTGGCGCGAGTACGCGCTGCTCGACGCGAAGGCAGCCCGCAAGGTCGACCCGACGCTGGCCCCGGTCAGCGCGTACCTGGGCGTGCTCGGCATGACCGGGCTCACCGCGTACGCCGGTCTGCTGGACGTCGCCGGCATGAAGGCCGGGGAGACCGTCTTCGTCTCCGCCGCCGCCGGCTCGGTGGGCAGCCTCGTCGGGCAGATCGCCAAGCTCAAGGGCGCCGCGCACGTCGTGGGCAGCGCGGGCTCGGCGGCGAAGGTCGAGCGGCTGAAGGCGCTCGGCTTCGACGCCGCGTTCGACTACCACGACCGGCCGGTCCGCGAGTCGCTGAAGGCCGCCGCCCCGGACGGGATCGACGTGTACTTCGACAACGTCGGTGGCGACCATCTGGAGGCGGCGATCTCGTCGATGCGCCTGCACGGTCGGGCCGCGATCTGCGGCATGATCGCGCAGTACAACGACACCGAGCCGCCGGCCGCGCCGCGCAACCTGGCGCTGGTCATCGGCAAGCGGCTGACCCTGCGCGGTTTCCTGGTCGGCGACCACGGCGGCCTGCGGAACCAGTTCGTCCAGGACATGGCGGGCTGGCTGCGCGACGGCAGCATCTCGTACGACGAGACGATCGTCGACGGCATCTCCAACGCCCCGGAGGCGTTCCTGGGCCTGCTGCGCGGCGAGAACCTCGGCAAGATGCTCGTCCGGCTGTAGTGAAAGGAAGGGCCCCTTCTTAACGCCTGCGGTAGAGGAAGGGTCCCCCGTTAACACGGCGCGACGCGGCGGTGGCCGGCCTCACTGGCCGGTCGCCGCCGCTTCCCGATTGGATAGGCTCACGGCATGACAGTGGCGGTACGGGTGATCCCGTGTCTGGACGTGGACGCCGGGCGGGTGGTCAAGGGGGTCAACTTCCTCGACCTGCGGGACGCCGGTGACCCGGTGGAGCTGGCCGCCGCGTACGACCGCGCGGGCGCGGACGAGTTGACCTTCCTGGACGTCACCGCGTCCTCCAGTGACCGGGGGACGATGCTCGACGTGGTCCGCCGCACCGCGGAGTCGGTCTTCATCCCGCTGACCGTGGGCGGTGGCGTCCGGCGGGTCGCCGACGTCGACACCCTGCTGCGCGCCGGCGCCGACAAGGTCGGCGTGAACACGGCCGCGATCGCCCGACCGGAGCTGATCGCCGAGATCGCCGACCGGTTCGGCCGGCAGGTGCTGGTGCTCTCGCTGGACGTCCGTCGCGCGCCCGCCGGCACCACGCCCAGCGGGTTCGAGGTCACCACCCACGGTGGCCGCCGGGGCACCGGCCTGGACGCGGTCGAGTGGGCGCGGCGCGGCGCGGAGCTGGGCGCGGGGGAGATCCTGCTCAACTCGATGGACGCCGACGGCACCAAGGCCGGTTTCGACCTCGACCTGATCGGCGCGGTGCGCCGGGTGGTGGACGTCCCGGTGGTGGCCAGCGGTGGTGCCGGCGAGGTCGCCCACTTCCCGCCGGCGATCGCCGCCGGCGCGGACGCGGTGCTCGCGGCGAGCGTCTTCCACTTCGGTGAGCTGTCCGTCGGGGAGGTCAAGGACGCGCTGCGCGGGGCGGGCCACCCGGTCCGCTGACGGTCCGCGCCCGGCGGCCTCCCGGCGGCGGTACGGGCGCACGCGCTCCCGGGCCGCTCAGCCCGCTCCGGGCCCGTTCTCCGGGGAGCGTCGGGGGGACGGGATCGAGCGCACCGCGTACTCCTGCACGGCCGCCGCGTGGTCTTCCTCGTCGAGGTGCCATTCCGCGCTGCCCGGGATGTGCGCGCGGCTCAACGCGCTCTGCACGGTGTCGACGGTGGTGGCCAGGCCGGCGTTCGGACGGGTGCGCCAGAGCCGTTCACCGTCGGGTGTGATGCGGAACCATCCGTCGGAGACGCTCACCAACCCCGCCCCGACGAGCCGGCGAACCGCGTGCTCCACCTCGTGACGCTCCGGGATCGCCTGGTTGAGGTGGTCGGCGGTGGAGAGGACGTCGGCGAGGCGTACACCCTCGGGTCGGCGGCTGGACGCGGCCCGCCGGTGTCGTCCGGCACCGCTCGCGATCACCAGCGAGACGAAGATCCAGGCGTCGCTCCACCGCCATCCGTTCTCCCCCATGTGGGGATTCTGCCGGGCGGCGCGGTGGAAGGGAACACCTGGGCCGACGCCGCGACGCACCGCCGACCGTCCGGACACCCACCGTTCTGGTGCGACCGGCGCCGCCGCGGTCGGGGCGCTCAGACGGCCGGGACCGGGGCCGGGTGTGCGGGAGGTGGGGCCGGCTCGGGCACGGTGACGAGGGGCAGGAAGAACTGGGTCAGCGGCCCGATGGCGAGCGCGTACGCGACGGTGCCGATCCACACCGTCCCGCCGAGCAGCGCGCCGAGGGCCAGCACGGCGATCTCGATGACGGTGCGCACCACGCGGACCGACCGCCCGGGCCGGCGGGCGACGAAGCCGGTCATCAGGCCGTCGCGGGGGCCGGGGCCGAAACGCGCGCCGAGGTAGAGCGCGGTGGCCGCGCCGTTGCCCACGATGCCGGCGACCAGCAGCCCGATCCGCACCGGGAGGGGGCCGTCCGGCGGCAGCAGGGCCAGGCTCGCGTCCACCGCAAGCCCGATCACCAGGACGTTGCTGACCGTGCCGAGGCCGGGGCGTTGACGCAGCGGGATCCAGAGCAGCAGCACCGCGGCGCCGACGAGGATCGACACCGTGCCGAAGGTGAGACCCGTCCGCTTCGAGACGCCCTCGTGGAAGACGTCCCAGGGGTTGAGGCCGAGCCCGGACTCGATCATCAGGGCCATGCTGAGGCCGTAGAGGACCAGGCCCGCGTAGAGCTGGGTCAGTCGCCGTGCCGGCCGATGCCGGAGATTGCCAATCAGTCTCACGCATGCCACTCTAGGGGCCAATTGGCGGCCCAGGAGAGGCCAATATCGGAGGGGTGGCATGACGAGTCAGGTGCGTGGCGCCCAATTGGCGCGGCTGCTCGGGCAGTGGCATGCACTCCCCGGCCGGCGGCGCAGTCCCGACTACGCCGCTCTCGCCGGTGCCGTCCGGGGCCTGCTGGCCGACGGACGCCTGCCCCTGGGCGTACGCCTGCCGGCCGAGCGGGAACTGGCGGAGGCGCTGCGGATCAGCCGGACCACCGTCACCGCCGCCTACCGGGAGCTGCGGGAGAGCGGCCACCTGGCCAGCCGCCGGGGCGCGGGCAGCTGGACCATGCTCCCCGGCAACCACCGGGTGGCCAGCACCGGCCTGTGGACCCCCTCCGACGACCGCGACATGATCGACCTGGGCGTCGCCGCGCTCGCCGCCCCGCCGGAGCTGCTGCCCGCCGCGCGCGCCGCTGCCGAGGACCTGCCGCGTTACCTGGGCGGCGCCGGCTACCACCCGACCGGGATCATCGAGCTGCGGGAGGCGGTGGCCCAGGCGTACGCCGAGCGGGGTCTGCCCACCTCGCCGGAGCAGATCATGGTCACCAACGGCACCCAGCACGCCCTGGACCTGGTGCTCCGGCTCGCGCACAGTCCGGGTGGCACGGTGCTCGTGGAAGCACCCAGCTACCCGAACGCGCTGGCCGCCCTCGCCGCCCGACGGGCCCGGATCACCACCCACGGCCTGGCGGTCACCGAGCCCGGCTGGGACGCCGACCTGCTGCTCGGCAGCCTCCGCCAGGTCCGCCCCAAGCTCGCGTACCTCATCCCCGACTTCCAGAACCCGACCGGTCACCTGATGCCGTCGGAGCTGCGCGAACGGGTGGTCGCCACCGCCCACGCGGTCGGCACCGACCTGGTCGTCGACGAGTCCTTCGTGGACCTGCCTCTGGACGGCACCGTGGTGCCACCACCCACCGCCAGCTTCGACCGGCACTCCCGGGTGGTCACCGTGGGCGGGATGAGCAAGCCCTTCTGGGGCGGCCTGCGGATCGGCTGGATCCGGGCCTCCGCCCCGCAGGTGCAGCGGCTCGCCGCCGCCCGGGTGGGCGTCGACATGGCCAGCCCGGTGCTGGACCAACTGGTCGCCGTGCACCTGCTCCGCGACGCCCCGGCCATCGTGGCCGCCCGTCGGGCCCAACTCACCGTGCAGCGCGACGCGCTGCTCGCGGCGCTCGCCGAGCGCCTGCCGGACTGGCGGGTGACGGTGCCCCACGGCGGCGTGACCCTCTGGGCCGAGCTGGACGGCCCGATCTCCAGCGCGCTGGCCCGGGCCGCCGAGGAGGTCGGCGTACGCCTGGCGCCCGGCCCCCGGTTCGGCCTGGACGGGACCCTGGAGCGGTTCCTGCGTCTGCCCTTCACCCTGCCCGCCGCCGACCTGGTCGAGGCGGTGGGACGCATCGCCGCGGTCCGGTACGACCTGGACCGGGCCGCGCGCCCCCGGTGGCGGGAACCCGCCGTCATCGCCTGAGAGCGGTGATTCTCCGAAGATCCGAACTGGCCGGGTAGCGGCTGGAAGACTGCCGGGGTGAGCAGGGGCGGCAGGTCGCGGTTGCTCAACCTGGGTGGTCCGGGGACCCGCGTCACGCGCCTCGAACTCTTCTACGACCTGGTCTTCGTCTTCGCGTTCTTCAACGTCACCACGCTCACCTCGGCCAATCTCAATCCCCGTACGCTGCTGGAGTCGCTGGCCGTGCTGGCCCTGCTCTGGTGGTGCTGGACCGGGTTCGCCGCCCTCGGCAACGTCGTGCGGGCCGACCAGGGGATCATGCCGGTTGTCGGCTTCCTGATCATGGCGGCGGTGTTCGTGCTCGCCCTGACCACGGCGGTGGCGTTCCGCGACGAGCCCGGCGGGCTGTCCGGGCCGCTCGTCTTCGCGAGCGCCTACCTGGTCACCTGGGTGCTGAAGGTGATCGCACTGTGGACCACCATCCCGCCCGACCGTGGCGCGGTCGGCCGGTCGGTGCTGCTCACCGTACCCACCATCGGCGGGGCCCTGGTCATCCTGGCGGCGGCGATGCTGCCGCAGCGCCTGGCGCCGGAGCACGAGCTGGACGTTCGGCTGGCGCTCTGGGCGGTGGCGCTGCTGGTCGAGTACACGGTGGGGTTCATGCTGACCCGTACCGGCTGGCGGCTGCGGTCGGTGGGTCACTGGGCGGAGCGGCATGCGCTCATCGTGCTGGTGGCGCTCGGCGAGTCGGTGATCGCTCTCGGGGTCGGCTCGACCAGCCGAGCCGGTCGGCCCATCACGGTGGCCGCCATCCTGGCCGCCGTCCTCGGCATCGCGGTCGTCGCGACGCTCTGGTGGCTCTACTTCGACCTGTTGGCATTCGCCGTCGAGCAGGTGCTGCACGGCGTACGCGGGCCGGAGCGGATCCCGCTGGCCCGCGACGTCTACACGTACCTGCACCTGCCGCTCATCGTCGGCATCATCCTGGTCGCACTGGGGCTGAAACGGCTGCTCGCCGGCCTGATCGCCGCGCCGCGCACCCCCGGGCGGGAGACGCTCGACGGCCTGGACCTCCTGGTGCTCCACGGCGGGGTCGTGATCTTCCTGCTGGCCCTGGTGGCGGTCGAGTGGCGGGCCTTCCGCCGGCTGGACCGCCTCTCGCTGGCGGCCGGCGCCCTGCTGGTGGCCGCCGCGCCGCTGGCCTACCGCATGCCGGTGCTGGCCGCGCTGGTCCTGCTCACCGGGTTCATGGGAGTGCTCGTGCTGGTCCGCCTGCGGACCACCCGCGACATGCGCACGCGGGTACGCGACACGGCGCTGGTCGAGCGGGAGTCGTTGGAGGCCGAGGCCAACCGGTGGCGTCGGCGACACCTGTGAACTGGTCTGCGGACGTTCCCCGACCTGGGAGACTGCCGAGGTGGAGAGCGCGGGGAACGTGCGGTGGTCGCGGCGGATCCGGCCGAGCGCGCCGGGTTCGCGGACCACCCGCCTCGAACTCTTCTACGATCTCGTCTTCGTCTTCGCCTTCCTCACCGTCACCACCCTGACCGCCAGCGACGCCACCGCCCGAGGGCTGGCGCACGGACTGCTGGTGCTGGCTCTGCTCTGGTGGTGCTGGACGGGGTTCGCCGCCCTGGGCAACGTGGTCCGGACCGACCAGGGTGCCATACCGCTGATCGGGTTCCTCACCACGGCCGCCCTCTTCGTTCTCGCGATCGGCATGCCGCAGGCCTTCGTCGACCAGCCCGGCGGGCTGCCCGGCCCGCTGGTCTTCGCCGCGTGCTACTTCGTCGTCCGCGCCGCCCAGGTGGGCGTCCTCGGGTGGGTGGTGCGCGCCGACCCGCCGCTGCGACGCCACTGGCTGCTGCTCGCGCTCCCGCCCGTGGTGGCGACCGTGCTGATCGCCACCGCCGCGCTCGTGCCGCAGCGGTTCACCGACGAACGGGTGGCGATCGGCGTCCGGCTCGGGCTGTGGATCGCGGCCCTGGCGGTCGAGTACGGCGTCGGCCTGGTGTTGTGGGGCACCGGCTGGGTGGTGGTCTCGGCCGGCCACCTGGCCGAGCGGCACGCCCTGATCATCCTCGTCGCGCTGGGCGAGTCGATCATCGCCCTCGGCTTCGGCCCCGGGTTCACCGCGGGCCTGCCGCTCAGCTGGCCGGTGGTCCTCGCGGGGACGCTCGGCATCGTGGTCGTCGCGTCGTTCTGGTGGTCGTACTTCGACACCCTCGCCCTGGCCCTGGAGCAGACGCTGCACCGCACCCGGGAGCGGGTCGCCCGGCTCCGGCTGGCCCGCGACGCCTACACGTACCTGCACCTGCCGCTGATCGCGGGAATCATCCTGTTCGCGCTCGGCCTCAAGGGCCAGCTGGCCGAGGCGGCCGACCCGGCCACTCCCCGGTGGGGCGAGCGGCTCGGGATCTTCGACGCCCTCGTCCTCCACGGCGGGGCCACTGTCTACCTGCTCACGCTGGCCGCCCTCGGCCGGCGCGTGCTGGGCATCGCGCGCTGGCCGTCCGTCGCGGCGGTGGCGGTGCTGGTCCTGCTGACGCCCGTCGCGGCCGGGCTCCGGGAGCTGATCGCGCTTGCGGTGCTCGCGCTCGTGGTGGCCTCGGCGACGGTGGTGCAGACGGTCGTCGACACGCCGCGCCGGCGGCACGTCCGGCAGGTGGCGCTGGAGGAGCAGCTCGCCGCCGAGGCCGACCAGACCCGGTGGCGAGGTGAGCACCTGTGACGCCGTGGCCCCGCCCCGACGGGCGGGGCCACGGCGGCGTGCTCACAGCTCGGCGAGCGTCCCGGCGTACATCTTGTCGATCTCGGCCGCGAAGTTGCTCTCCACGCCCCGCCGCTTGATCTTCAACGACGGGGTGATCTCACCGTCCTCGATGGTGAGGTCGCGCGGCAGGATGGTGACCTTCTTGATCGTCTCCCACCGGTTGAGCTTGGCGTTGAGCTGCGCCACGTACTCCTCGACCATGGCCTGCGCCTCGGGCGAGGAGACGATCTCGGCGTAGCTGCGACCCTCCAACGGCGTCCCCGCGGCCCAGCCCTTGATGGCGTCCGGGTCGAGGGTGACCAGCATGGTGCAGTAGTTGCGGGCCTGGCCGATCACCACGGCCTGCGAGGTGTACGGGCAGGTCGCCTTGAACATGCCCTCGATGTGCGACGGCGCGATGTACTTGCCGCCCGACGTCTTGACCAGGTCCTTCTTGCGGTCGGTGATCCGCAGGTAGCCGTCGTCGTCCAGGCTGCCGATGTCACCGGTACGGAAGAAGCCGTCCTCGGTGAAGGCGGCGGCGGTCTCCTCGGGCAGGTTGTGGTACCCGCGCATCACCGGGCGGCCCTTGACCAGGATCTCGCCGTCGGTGTCGATCTTGCACTCCAGGTCGCCCATGGCCTGGCCGACGGTGCCGATGCGGAGCCCGCCCGGCCGGTTGACGAAGTTGCCGGCGCTGGTCTCGGTGAGGCCGTAGCCCTCGGAGATCGGCAGGTTGGCGGCGGCGAAGAAGGTGGCGATCTCGGGGCTGAGCGGGGCGGCGCCGGAGACGAGCACCCGGATCCGGCCGCCGAGGCGGGCCTGGAGCTTGCTGAACACCAGCTTCTCCGCCACCGCGTACTTCAGCTTCAACCCGGCGGGGACCGGCTTGCCGGCCTGCTCCAGGGTGACCTTCTCCTTGCCCACGGCGACGCCCCAGGCGAAGATCTTCGCCTTCGCGCCGCCGGCGCCCTGGGCGGTGGTGACGGCCTTGTTGTAGACCTTCTCGAACACCCGCGGCGCGCCGCACATCAGCGTCGGCTTGACCACGCCGAGCATGTCGACGAGCCGGTCCACCCGGCCGTCGACGTACGTCGGCAGGCCGACGTGGATGCTGCCGCAGATCAGCGTCTTGCCGAACGAGTGCGACAGCGGCAGCCAGAGGTAGTGCAGGTCGCCGTCGCGCAGCAGGCTGGTCTGGGCCTGGACGACGCCCTCCCAGCACCAGCCGCCGTGCAGCAGCTCGACGCCCTTCGGGCGGCCGGTGGTGCCGGAGGTGTAGATCAGGGTGGCCAGGTGGTCCGGACCGATCCCGGCGACCAGCATCTCGATCAGGTCCGGTTCGGCGGCGAGCGCCCGGGCGCCCTGCTCCTCCAGCTCGGCGAGGGTCAGCTGGGGGACGGCCGCGGTGGGGTCGGCGGCGCCGTCGAGGAGCACCACATGGGTGAGCCGCGGCAGGTCCGCGCCCGCGATCTTTTTGGCCTGGGCCGGGTTCTCGGCGAACAGCACCCGGGAGCCCGAGTCCGCGATGATGTAGGTCGCGTCCTCCGGCTCCGTGGTCGGGTAGACCGTCGTGGTCGCGCCGCCGGCGCACATGATGCCGAGGTCGGCGAGCACCCAGTCGAGCCGGGTGTTCGCCAGGATCGCCACCGGATCCTCCTGACCGACGCCGAGCCCGTGCAGCCCGGCGGCGATCGCCTTGGCGCGGTGGGCCACCTGCTCCCAGGTCAACCAGACCGGTCCGGAGTCGTCGGGGGCCGGGTGGGCGAACGCGTGGGCGTCGGGAGTCGCCGCGACACGCTTCAGGAACATGTCAGGAATGGAGCGGTACGGTACATCGAGAGCCATCGCTGTAGCCGCCTTCGGGGGTGGTGACGTGACCACCGTCACGTCAATATCGGTTACCGAAGAGTATTGCCTGCACCCGGGCCTCGGCTAGCCCGGGTGATCCGGCGCGGGTGTCGTCCCGCGAGGTGGAACGCGTTTGTCAGGCGTACCGGGCGGCGACACGGGACCAGTCGTAGGTGGCCCGGATCCAGTGGCGCCGCCCCCGCAGCACCGGCCGCACCGCCGCACCGCCGGTCGCCAGGAGGGCCGCCTCCGCCTCGAGGTACGCCGCCAGCGCCCGGTTGAACCGGTCCGCCGCCGCCCGGAGGGCCGACGCCTCGTCGCCGCCGGTCTCCGCGGCGATCACGCTGACCAGGTTGTGGACGTCCGGGCCGGCACGGTTCTCCTTGCCGTAGGAGAAGACGTCGTTGCACCAGCAGATCAGGTCGGCGGCGAGCAGGTCGAGGGCGGCCAGCGCCGGCTCGGCGCGCAGCGTGGGCCCGGCCGCCGCGCCGATGGCCAAATCGGTGAGGGTGAGGGTGGGTGGCACGCCGCCGGTGTGGCGGCGCATCTGCACGTACTCCCGCACCCCGGGGGTTCGGGAGTGCTCGCGGTTGGCCGCCTCCCAGAGCAACGCCATGAGGTACTGCCGGACCTGGCTCGCGAAGCGCAGGAACATCCCGGCGTGCCCCGACACCCGGACGCGGCGGCACAGGTCGTCCAGCGCGTCGCCGAGCGCCCCGCCCCCGGTGGGCAACGGCGCCGTCGGGTCACCGTGGCGGTCCAGCACGTCGAGCAGGACGGCCACGGTCGGTGCCAGTCGGGTGGGCGCGTCGCCGAGGCCGTCCTCGTCGCAGGTGTCGTCCATGACGAACAGCCAGCAGACCAGGTCGGCCAGCAGCCGCAGCTGGCCGACCGGGCCGTCCGGGCAGGCCCGCCCGGCCAGGCCGGCGGGATCGGCCCGCTGTAGCCGGTGACCGTTAGTGATCAAACCGAAATGCCGCGCCCACGCCAGGCTCTCCTCGGCCACCCGGTCCGTGGCCTCGTGCCGACGTGCAGGGAAGGGGGGCTCGTGCAGCGCCGAGATCGCGAAGGTTCGCATGGGCGTCCCCCTGTCGCGCCGCCCGGGGCGGGACGGCGCGGCACAGCGTACGGGAGCGCGCCGGGAACATCGAGCCGCAGTGCGACGCCGTCCCGCGCGGGGGGTGTGGCCGTTTACGTACAGTCCGTTACATGCCCAGGTCGGCGCTGCGGAGGCGCTCCACCGCCGCCGCCGGCCCGGCCACCTGCACCCGCGCCACGCGCTGCCGGCCGGAGAGGAAGAGGGCCAGCTCGCCGGGAGCCCCCACCACGCGGACCGGCTCGCCGCCCCGACCCACCGACAGCTCGCCGTAGCCGGGCGCCTGTACGAAGACGTCGGCCGGGAACCGGCGCAGCCCGAGACGGGCCAGCGGTGCGACCCGCCTCCACAACGCGCGGTGCAGCCCGGCGGGCAGGTCCCGTGGCATCCAGCCCGGGCGGGCACGCCGCACGTCCTCGTGGTGGATGAAGAACTCCATCGTGTTGACCAGCTCGTCGGTCAACCGGTTGCTGACCGGGCTCCACGCCGGCGGCCGGCGCACCTGGCCGACCAGCCGGGACCACGGCTGGGCCGCGAGCCGGCGCCGGACGCGCTCGGCGTGCCCGCGCAGCGGGGGCAGCAGGATGCCGCCGGCGGCGTCCGGCCGGCGTTCCCGCAGCACCAGATGGGCGGCCAGGTCCCGCGTGGCCCACCCCTCGTTGAGCGTCGGTGCGTCCGGTCCCAGCGTTCCGAAGAGATCGGCGAGCGCCTCGCGCTCCGATCGGGCGTACCGCGGCATGGCCACGATCCTAGGGCGGGCGGGCCCACGCCGCCGGTGGAGCGCTGGTCGGCGCGGGCCGCGCGGCGTGGCGTCCGGTCGTCGCGCGGACGTGACGCTGGACATAGGGCTCCCGGGTCAGCGGAGCGGTCCCACAGCGGTAAGGATGGGAGAGATAATTGCGGCTTACGGCGGGGGAGAGTGTGGCGACCAGGACAAGTCGGGACGTGCTCGCCCGAGGGCTCGTCGTCCTCGGGAAGGCGATCCGGGAGCAGCCGCGGATCTTCGCGGTCGCGGTGAGCGGCAGCGTGCTGTTCGGTCTGATGGTGATCGGCAGCGCGTACGTGGTCGGCGGGGTGGTCGGCGACGTGGTGCTGCCGGCGATCGAGCGCGGCTCGGTGGAGGTCGGCGCGCTCGCCCTGGCCGCGGCGACGCTGTTCGGCATCAGCGTGCTCCGGGTGGTGGGCATCTTCGGCCGGCGCCTCGGTGCCGGCTACATGCAGTACCGCCTCCAGGCCGCCTACCGCCGCCGGGTCACCCGCCGCTACCTGGACCTCCCGCTGTCCTGGCACCACCGCAACGCCACCGGCACCCTGCTGTCCAACGCCAACTCCGACGTGGAGGCGGCGTGGTACCCGATCGCCCCGCTGCCGTTCGCCGTCGGCACGCTGGTGATGCTGGTCGGAGCGGTGGGCGCGCTGTTCGTCACGGACTGGGCGCTGGCCCTGGTCGGGCTCGCGGTCTTCCCGGCGCTGTTCGCGCTCAACGTCGTCTACAGCCGCCGGATGGCTCCCCGGCAGGCCCGGGCGCAGCTGCTGCGCGCCGAGGTCAGCGGCATCGCCCACGAGAGCTTCGACGGCGCGCTGGTGGTCAAGACGATGGGCCGGGAGGCGCAGGAGACCGACCGGTTCGCCGGCCACGCCCGGGAGCTACGCGACGCCCTGGTCGCGGTGGGCCGCCTCCGCGGGGTCTTCGACCCGATGCTGGAGACCCTGCCCAGCCTCGGCACCCTCGCGGTGCTGGTGGTCGGCACCATCCGGCTGCGGCAGGGCGCGATCAGCGTCGCGGAACTGGTCAGCGTGGCGTTCCTGTTCACCGTGCTGGCCTTCCCGGTCCGCGCGATCGGCTGGGTGCTCGCCGAGCTGCCCCGCAGCGTCGCCGGCTGGGACCGGGTGCGCCGGGTGCTCGACGCGACCGGCGAGATGCCGTACGGCGAGAGGGTCCTCGACCCCGCCGACCCCCGACCCGCCACGCTGGCCTTCTCCGACGTGCACTTCGCGTACGAGCCGGCCGAGGCGCACCTGCCCGGCACCGAGGTGCTGGGCGAGGTCACCTTCACCGTCCCGGCCGGCCGGACCGTCGCCCTGGTCGGCCCGACCGGCTCCGGCAAGTCCACCATCGCGTCGCTCGCCGTCCGCCTGGTCGACCCGCACGCCGGCTCGGTCAGCGTCGACGGTGTCGACGTCCGCGACCTCACCGCCGCCTCGCTGGCCAGCACCGCCGCGCTCGTCGCCCAGGTGCCGTTCGTCTTCGACGACACCGTGCGGGCCAACATCACCCTGGACCGGCCGGGCATCGGCGACGAGGACGTGTGGGCGGCCCTGCGGCTGGCCGAGGCGGACGGCTTCGTCGCCGCTCTCCCCGAGGGCCTGGACACGCGGGTCGGTGAGCGGGGCACCTCGCTCTCCGGCGGCCAGCGGCAGCGGCTCACCCTCGCCCGCGCGCTCGCCGGCCGCCCCCGACTGCTGGTGCTCGACGACGCGACCAGCGCCGTGGACCCGCGGGTGGAGGCCGCCATCCTGGCCGGTCTGCGCTCGTCCACGGGTGCGGCGGGAGCGCCGGCGGCGTCGATCCTGGTGGTCGCGTACCGGCGGGCGACCATCGCCCTCGCCGACGAGGTCGTCTACCTGGAGCAGGGGCGGGTGATCGCCCGGGGTACGCACACCGAGCTGCTCGCCACCGTTCCCGGCTACGCCGACCTGGTCACCGCCTACGAGCAGGCGGAGGTCGAGCAGGCCGAGCAGCGCACGTACGCCGACGAGGTCACGCCGCCGCTGGCGTCCGGCCTGGAGATCGAGGTGGACCGGTGAGCGCGAGGAGTGAGCTTGCGAGCCCCGCAGTCGCGAACGAAAGGCCAGTCCGGTGAGCAGCAGCACCACGACGACCCCGGAGGAGGGGCGCACCGAGCCGGCCGAGACGACCTGGCAGACGCTGCGGCGAGGGCTCGCGCTCTCCCCGGAGCTGCGGGTGGGCCTCGCCGGCACGCTGGGCCTGGCGCTCGTCTACATGGTCGGCCGGGCGGCGGTGCCGGTCGCCGTCCAGCAGGGCATCGACAGGGGCATCCTCGGCGGACTCGACCTGGGCGTGGTCTGGACGGTGGTCGCCGTGACCGCCGCGGTGTTGGTGGTGACCACGCTCTGCGGCTACCTGATGATGCGCCGGCTCTTCACCGTCAGCGAGACCGCGCTGGCCAACGTGCGGGTCCGGGCGTTCCGGCACGTCCACGACCTGTCGATGCTGCACCAGCAGTCCGAGCGGCGCGGCTCACTGGTCTCCCGGGTCACCAGTGACGTCGACCAGATCACCCAGTTCCTCCAGTGGGGCGGCGTGATCCTGTTGATCAACCTCGGTCAGCTGGTCGTGACGACGCTGGTCATGTTCGTGTACTCCTGGCAGTTGACCCTGGTGGTGTTCGCCGCGTTCCTGCCGGCGGTGTTCGTGATCCGGGCGCTGCAACGTCGGCTCGCCGGGGCGTACGGGGTGGTCCGGCAGCGCACCGGCACCCTGCTGGGGACGATCGCCGAGAGCGTGGTGGGCGCGCCGGTGATCCGGGCGTACGGGATCGCCGGGCGCACCGCCCGTCGCCTCGACGAGGCGATCGACAGCCAGCGGCGCGCGCAGCAGAAGGCGATCCGGATCAGCATCCTGGGCAGCTCGGTCGGCGAGCTGGCCGCCGGGGTGGCGCTGGCCGGTGTGGTGGTGCTCGGGGTGACCCTCGGCGCCGACCGGAGTCTCAGCATCGGCGAGGTGACGGCCTTCCTGTTCCTGGTCACGCTCTTCATCCAGCCGGTGCAGATCGCCACCGAGGTGCTCAACGAGGCGCAGAACGCGATCGCCGGCTGGCGCCGGGTGCTGGACGTGCTGGACGTCGAGCCGGACGTCGCCGATCCGGGGAGCCAGGGCCGCGACCTGCCGTCGGGCCCGCTGGACATCCGGTTCGCCGGGGTGCGGTTCGCCTACCCGGGCGGCGCCCCGGTGCTGCACGACATCGAGGTGGAGATTCCGGCGAAGAGCCGGGTGGCGATCGTGGGGGAGACCGGCAGCGGCAAGACCACCTTCGCGAAGCTGGTCACCCGGTTGATGGACCCCACCGAGGGCGCGGTGCTGCTCTCCGGTGTGCCGCTGGACCGGGTGCGGTTCGCCTCGCTGCGGTCCCGGGTGGTGATGGTGCCGCAGGACGGCTTCCTGTTCGACGCGACGGTGGCGGACAACGTCCGCTTCGCCCGTCCGGACCTGACCGACGCGCAGCTCACGACGGCCTTCACCGAGCTGGGGCTGGCCGACTGGCTGGAGGGGCTGCCGTCGGGGCTGCACACGCCGGTGGGGGAGCGCGGCGAGGCGCTGAGTGTGGGGGAGCGGCAGCTCGTGGCGCTGGCCCGGGCGTACGTCGCCGACCCGGACCTGCTGGTGCTGGACGAGGCGACCAGCGCGGTCGACCCGGCCACGGAGGTGCGGTTGCAGCGCACCCTGGACGCGGTGACCCGGGGACGGACGACGCTCGCCATCGCGCACCGGCTCTCCACCGCCCAGTCCGCCGACGAGGTGATCGTGGTGGACCGGGGGCGGATCGTGCAGCGCGGCCCGCACGACGAATTGGTGCGCGACCCCGAGTCGATCTATGGCCTGCTCTACGCCTCGTGGCTGGAACAGACCAGGTAGACGCGACGGTCGCGGTGCTCTACCCTCCAAGTTAGGTGAGCCTAACCTACTGAGGAGGTCGTGCCGTGCGACCCAGCCCCGCGGAGATCGTCCGCACCCTCGTCGCGGGCCGGCTGCCCGGTCTCGTCCACGTGGCGCACCGGCCCGGCCCGCACCACGCCCGGCACGTCACCGACCCGGACGGGCGGGTGCTCCTGCTCGTGCCCGTGGTCAGTAACCTCGCGGCCGCGCTGCGCCCGGTCGACGGTGGCACCGACGTACCGGCGGTCCTGGACGTCCTGGACCTGCCGCCGTCGGCCGGCGCGCCGTCGCTGGGCCGGGCCTGGGTCTCCGGCTGGGCCACGCCGCTGCACGGGACCGAGGCCCGCGCCGCCGCGCTGGACTTCGCGGCCGTGGAGCCGACCGGTGACCTGCTCGACGTCGGCGCCCGCTTCCGCCTCTTCCGCTTCGAGGTGGCCGAGGCCCGCTGGGAACGCGCCGGCGCCGTGCGCCGGATCGACCCCGGGGCGTACGCGGAGGCCGAGCCGGATCCGCTGCACGCCGCCGAGGGGGGCCTGCTGGCCGACCTCGCCGACCAGCACGCCGACCGGATGGCCGCGTACCTGCGTCGGCAGCTCGGCCTGGCCGACGGCGGCCCGGGGACCGCGCCGCGGGTGGTCCGGCTGGACCGGTACGGGATGCTCGTCGCGTACGGCCGGCCGGCCGCCCGTCGCCGCGCCCGGCTGACCTTCCCGCGTCCGCTGGCCGAACCGGCGGACCTGGCCCGCCTGCTGCGCCCGGTGCTGCGCCCCTGCGCCGGCACCCCGCGCCCCGCCGAGCACGCCTGACCCGCGCGCGCCGCGCACCGCGCTCCCGGCGCTGCGGCGCCGAGGTGTTAATAGGGGGCCCTTGTACAACGCCAGGCGTTAAGAAGGGGCCCTTCCTTACACCGTGAGGGGGGCGGTGAGGTAGCGCTGGAGGGTCGGCGCGACGGCGGCGACGAGCAGCTCCGGATCGGCGGAGGCGGCCGGCTCCAGTTTCACCACGTGCCGGACCATGGCCAGCCCCATGAGCTGGCTCGCCACCAGCGAGCCGCGCATGGGCAGCTCCGCCGGGTCGACGTCGAGGTGCTCCAGGACCCGCCGGAGCACCTGGGTGGTGATGAACTCGCGCAGCAGCCGGGCGGTCCACTCGTTGCTGAGCGCCGAGCGCAGCAGGGCCACCCCGGCGGTGCCGGCGGGCGAGTCCCACACCCCGAGGAACGTCCGTGCCAGTCGTTCGCCGATGCCGTCCCGGTCCCCGGCGAGCACCGCCGGCAGCAGCTCACCCGGGTTCAGCGGCGCGTTCATCGCCGCCAGGAAGAGCTGGTCCTTGTTGCCGAAGTAGTGGTGCACCAGCGCCGGGTCCACCCCGGCGGCGGCGGCGATGGCGCGGATCGAGGCGGCGTCGTAGCCCCGGTCCGCGAACGCGTCGCGTGCCGCCCGCAGGATCGCCTCCCGGGTGTCCGGGTTGCCCGGTCGCCGTCCCGTTCGCCGCGCCATCGCCGTCCTTCGTCCCTTTCCCGTCCTGGCCCGCCACCGGTCGTGCCGTGGTCGGCGGGCCGTGCCCCGCCGGCGTCAGCCGCTGCGGCGGCGCAGGGTCGCGGCGGCGAGCACCAGGGCCAGCACCGCCGACCCGGCGACGACCGCCAGGTCCCGCCACATCGTGCCGGTGGGTTCGGCGTTGGCGCCGACCTCCTGCAACGCCTCCACGGCGTACGACAGGGGCAGCGCGTCGCTGACCGCCTGCAGCCAGCCGGCCATCTCACCCCGGGGCACGAACAGCCCGCACAGCAGGAGCTGGGGGACCACCACGAGCGGCATGAACTGTACGGCCTGGAACTCGGTGCGGGCGAAGGCGCTGCAGAACAGCCCGAGCGCGACGGCGAGCACCGCGTTCAGTGCCGCGATCAGCAGCACCAGGCCGCTGTGCCCGGCGGTGTCGAGGTCGAAGACCCAGTACGCCACGGCCGAGGCGATCACCGCCTGGACGGAGGCGGCCAGACCGAACGCGAGGCCGTAGCCGAAGAGCAGGTCGAGCTTGCCCAGCGGTGTGGTGAGCAGGCGTTCCAGCGTGCCGGTGGTGCGTTCGCGCAGCATCGCGATGCTGGTCACCAGGAACATGATCACGAAGGGGAAGAAGCCGAGCATGATCAGCGCGACCCGGTCGAAGGTCGAGGGCGCACCGGGCGGGGCGGGCTGGTCGACGTACATGAAGTAGACCAGGGTGAGCAGCGCGGACGGCACCACCGCGAGCAGCGCCAGGGTGCGCCGGTCGTGCCGGAGCTGGCGCAGGATGCGGCCGGTGGTGGCGGCGAGGATCCGGGGGTTCACGACGCCTCCTCGACGTCGGCCTCGGTGGCGCGGATCAGCCGGAGGAACGCTTCGTCCAGGTCGTCGGAACCGGCGGCGGCGCGGATCGCGTCGGGGCTGTCGTCGGCGATCAGCCGCCCCTCGCGGATCAGCAGCAGCCGGTCGCAGCGGGCCGCCTCGTCCATCACGTGACTGGAGACCAGCAGGGTGGTGCCCGTCGCGGCCATGGCGTGGAACTGCGCCCACAGGTCGGCCCGCAGCACCGGGTCCTGTCCGACGGTGGGCTCGTCGAGCACGACCAGTTCCGGCTCGGCGACCAGGGCGCAGGCGAGCGACGCCCGACTGCGCTGACCGCCGGAGAGGGTGCCGACCAGTTGGGTGGCGGCGCGCGCGAGCCCGACGTCGGCCACCGCACGGTCGGCGGCGGCCCGACCCCGACCGTGCAGGGCGGCGAAGTAGCGGGCGTTCTCCCGGACCGTCAGGTCCGCGTAGACGCTGGGCGCCTGGGTCAGGTAGCCGACCCGCCGGCGCAGATCGGGCGACCCCGCCGGCCGGCCGAGCACGGTGACGGTGCCGGCGGTGACCACCTGCACCCCGACCACCGCGCGCATCAAGGTGGTCTTGCCGCTGCCGCTGGGCCCGAGCAGCCCGGTGACCGCCCCGCGCGGCACCACCGCGTCGATCCCGTGCAGCACCCGCCGTCCGCCCCGGTCGACGACCAGGTCCCGGACGACGATCGCGTCCTCCATGACACCTCCCCAAAAACTCAACACCTGTTGAACTCAACGCTAGATGAATAACCGACCTGCGCGCAACGGTTGACTTCGCGTGCACTCGAACTGGAAGCCTTGAGCCCGTGGACATCAGCACGCGGGAGCCGACCCTCACCGTCTCCGAGGCGGCCGAGCGGGTCGGCCTGACCACCTACACGCTGCGCTGGTACGAGCAGGAGGGGCTGGTGGCCCCGGTGGGGCGCGACTCGGCCGGACGGCGGCGGTACACCGGGCGCGACGTCGACTGGCTGCTCCTGCTCACGCGGCTGCGCCGCACCGGGATGCCGGTACGCGACATGCGCCGCTACGCGGAACTGGCCCGCCACGGCGACGCCACCCTGCGGGAGCGGCGGGCGCTCTTCGAGGCGCACCGCGCCCGGGTGCTCGATCGGATGGCCGAGTTGGAGGAGGACCTGAAGGTGCTCGACTACAAGATCGACATCTACCGGCGGGCGGAGGAGGGGAACGCATGGTGAGGCGACGGGTGGGCGCGGGCGGACCGGAGGTTTCGGCCGTCGGCCTCGGCTGCATGGGCATGAGCTTCGCGTACGGCGCGGGCGACGACACCGAGTCGACGCGGACCCTGCACCGTGCCCTCGACCTCGGCGTGAACCACCTCGACACCGCCGACATGTACGGCGCGGGCGCGAACGAGCGGCTGCTCGGCCCGGTCGTCCGGGCCCGCCGCGACGAGGTCTTCCTGGCCACCAAGTTCGGCAACCGGACCAGCGGCGTCGGCTCCGGCGGCACCGGGACCCCCGGCTTCTTCGTCGACAGCAGCGCCGCCTGGGCCCGCGAGGCCTGTGACGCGTCGCTGAGCCGGCTCGGGATCGACACGATCGACCTGTACTACCTGCACCGGCGCGACCCCGCGACCCCGATAGAGGAGACCGTGGGCGCCATGGCCGAGCTGGTCGCCGCCGGCAAGGTACGCCTCATCGGGCTCTCCGAGGTCAGCCCGGCCACGCTGCGCGCCGCGCACGCGGTGCACCCCGTCGCGGCGGTGCAGATGGAGTACTCGTTGTTCAGCCGGGACGTCGAGGGCGAGATGCTGGCGACCTGCCGGGAGCTGGGCGTGTCGCTGGTGGCGTACTCGCCGGTCGGGCGGGGCCTGCTCACCGGGGCGATCACGGGTCGCGACCAGCTTGCCGACGACGACTGGCGACGCCACGCGCCGCGCTTCGCCGACGGCAGCCTGGACGCCAACCTGAAGCTGGTCGAGGCGGTCCGGGCGGTGGCGGCGGAGATCGGGTGCACGCCGGCCCAGGCGGCGCTGGCCTGGCTGCTGGCGCAGGGCGGGGACATCCTCCCGATCCCGGGCACCAAGCGGGTGCGGTTCCTGGAGGAGAACGCGGCGGCGGCCGACCTGCGGCTCGGCCCCGACCAGGTGGCACGGCTGAGCGCGGCGGTGCCGCCCGGAGCGGCGGCCGGCGAACGGTATCCCGAGGCGGCGATGAGATTCGTCGGCCACTAGGGCGGGTGTCGACCGGACCGGCATTCCGGCAGACGGGAGCCCGCTCCGGTGCCCGCGCCGCGTGCGGGACAATGGGTCACTGTGCCCGTACCTGACGCGCCGGTGACCGGCGCCCACCCCAGCCCGCAGCCGGCGGACGGCCCGGTCCGGCCCTCCCGGCTCGACCCGGCCATCGCCGACCGGCTGCGCCGCACCCCGGACGGTCTGGTCGCCGCGGTGGTGCGCCAGCACGACTCCGGGGAGGTGCTGATGGTCGCCTGGATGGACGACGAGGCGCTGCACCGCACCCTGACCACCGGCCGCGCCACCTACTGGTCGCGCAGCCGGAAGGAGTACTGGGTGAAGGGCGCCACCTCCGGCCACCACCAGTACGTCCGCTCGGTCGCCCTGGACTGCGACGGCGACGCGCTGCTGGTGAGCGTCGACCAGGTCGGCGCGGCCTGCCACACCGGGCACCGCACCTGCTTCTTCTCGGAGCTGCCGGTCAGCGCCGGAGGGCAGTCGTGACCGACGGCACGGTCAGCCCGGACCTGGCCACCTTCGCCGCCCGCGCGGGAGCCTGGCGGGTCGTCCCGGTCACCCGGCGGCTGCTCGCCGACGCGGAGACCCCCGTCGGCGTCTACCGCAAGCTCGCCGGCGGGCCGGGAACGTTCCTGCTGGAGTCGGCCGAGCAGGGCGTCGGCTCGGCCGGGCTGGCCTGGTCGCGGTACTCCTTCATCGGTGTGCGCAGCAGCGCCACCCTGACCACGTCCGAGGGTGTGGCGACGTGGACCGGGCAGCCGCCGGCCGGCCTGCCCACGTCCGGTGACCCGGTCGAGGTGCTGCGGGCGACGGTCGAGGCGCTGGCCGGGCCGCCCCCCGACCCGGCCGCCGACCTGCCGCCGCTGACCGGCGGCATGGTCGGCTTCCTCGGCTACGACCTGATCCGGCGTTTCGAGCGGCTGCCCGACCTGACCGAGGACGACCTCGGCGTGCCCGAGCTGGGCATGATGCTCGCCACCGACCTGGTGGTGCTGGACCACTACGACGGCTCGGCGATCCTGGTCGCCAACGCGGTCCTCCCGCCGCCGGGTGAACCGGACCGGGACGCCCGGGTCGTCGCCGCGTACCACCACGCCGTCGGCCGGCTGGACGCGATGACCACGGCCCTGTCCCGGCCCATCCCGCCGATGATCTCGACGGTGGACCGGCCACCGGCCGGTGACGTGCTCTGCCGGACGCCCGAGGGCGGCTACCCGAAGGCCGTCGAGGCGGCCAAGGAGGCGATCCGGGCCGGCGAGTGCTTCCAGATCGTGCTCGCCCAGCGCTTCGAGCGGGAGACCCACGCGGACCCGCTGGACGTGTACCGGGTCCTGCGCACCACCAACCCGAGCCCGTACATGTACCTGCTGCGCTTCGACGGCTTCGACATCGTCGGTTCGTCGCCGGAGGCGCACGTGAAGGTGACCACCGCCGTTGACGGGGAGCGCCGGGCGCTGCTGCACCCGATCGCCGGCACCCGCCCGCGCGGGAGCACCCCGGAGGCCGACGCCCGGCTCGCCGCCGAGCTGCTCACCGACCCGAAGGAGCGGGCCGAGCACGTGATGCTGGTCGACCTGGGCCGCAACGACCTGGGGCGGGTGTGCCGGCCCGGCACGGTCGAGGTGCCGGAGTTCGCCACCATCGAGCGCTACAGCCACGTCATGCACATCGTCTCCACGGTCGTCGGCACGCTCCGGGAGGACCGGACCGCCTTCGACGCGCTCGCCGCGACGTTCCCCGCGGGCACGCTCTCCGGCGCGCCCAAGGTGCGGGCCATGGAGATCATCGAGGAGCTGGAGCCGGTCCGGCGCGGCCTCTACGGCGGCACCGTCGGCTACTTCGGTTTCGGCGGCGACCTGGACATGGCGATCGCGATCCGGACCGCCCTGATGCGGAATGGGCGCGCCTACGTGCAGGCCGGCGCGGGCGTGGTGGCCGACTCCGACCCGGCCGCCGAGGACCAGGAGACCCGCAACAAGGCCGCCGCCGTGCTCGCCGCGATCGCCGCCGCCGAGACCCTGCGGCCGGCCCGGTGAGCGCGAGGAGTGCAGCGCAGCGGAGCCCCGCAGTCGCGAACGAAAGGCGGGCCCGATGAGCGCGGACACCGGCCCCGGCCCGGCCACGCCGGACGACGGCGCCGCCGGGGGCGCGCGGCCGGTGCCGGTCCGGCGCGAGATGACGTACGCGGTGCTGCTCTCCGTGGCCGGCGCGGGCCTGGCGCTGTGGGCGGCGACCCGCACCTGGGCGGTCGAGCTGACGTCCCGCCCGACGCCGCTGCCGCCGGTGCGCGAGCCGGCGACCGGCGCGGACCTGCTGCCGTGGCTGCCGGCGCTGGCCCTGGTGGCGCTGGCCGGCGGCGGCGCGGTGCTGGCCACCCGGGGCCGGCTGCGCCGGGCGCTCGGCGCGCTGATCGGCCTGCTCGGCGTGGTGGTGGCGGCCGGCGGGGCCTACGGCCTGGTGGCGGCCTTCGACGGCGAGCTGAGCCGGCAGTGGCCGGCGCTGTGCCTGGTCGGTGGGGTGTTCGCGGCGGCGGGTGGACTGCTCACCGCTCGACGCGGGCAGCGGTGGCCGGCGATGGGCGCGCGGTACGAGCGGCCGGCCCGCCGCCCGGGGTCCGCCACGTCCACGGAGCCGGACGCGACCGGCGCCCCGCAGACGCCGGACCGGGTGACCGGGCGGCGGACGACCGAGGCGTGGGACGCGCTGGACCGAGGTGAGGACCCGACGGTGCGCTGACCGCCGGCCGGGGACGACCGGCGGCCGTTGGCGGACTCGGGTCAGCCGACGGGCTGGCGGGTGCGGGCGGCGGCACGGGCCGCGGCCAGCTCGGCCACCAGCCGGTCCAGCTCGGCTCGCTGGTCGGCCCGCGCGCGGTCGGCGCACACGGCCTCCCAGGCGTTGCCCCGCGCGGTCCGCATGCGCGCCTCGCCGACGACGGCGCGTTCCACCGTGTGGACGACGTTGACCGCGAGCGACGCGACGGTACGGGAGATGGTGGTGAGCCCGATGGTGTCGTGCGGGCCGGCAGTGCTCATGATCACCCCGCTGGAGATCGTCGGGACGGTTGGGGTCAGACGCCTCGTCGAGTCTGCCCGAGAAAGATGCTCGGCGGCTCAGGTTTCGGTGTGGTGACCGTCGCGTCAACTCTCCGCCCACGCCCCTGAGCTGGGAAAGGGCCGTTCGGCCTTGAGGCACGTCACAGCATCGACGGCGGTCTCCGGCGTCGGCGCCGGACGGTGCCGCGGCGTCGCAGGTGACGCCGATCGGTGGGCGTGATGGCGCTCCGTGATCCCGATCTCACCGGAAGTCGGCCATTATGCCCCAGCCCAATTCGTGAGGAGCGCCATACCCCCGGCACCCCGTCCGAGGTGGCGCCCCCTAGCATCGGCCCATGACACCCGGAGAGGGGAGTCCGTTGGTGACTGCTGAGCATGCGCACGCGGAGGGGGACGAGGCCGGTCCGGCAGCGTCCGTAAGCGTGCTCGACGAGATCCTGGCCGGCGTACGTGAGGACGTCGCCCGGCGGCAGGAGTTGGTTCCGCTGGAGCGGATCCGCGAGTTGGCGGCCGCCGCGCCGCCGCCGCTGGACGCGTACGCGGCCCTGCGCAAGCCGGGTGTGGCGGTGATCGCCGAGGTGAAGCGCTCCTCCCCGTCCAAGGGGAAGCTGGCCGAGATCGCCGATCCGGCCGACCTGGCCGGCGACTACGCGGCCGGCGGGGCGCGGGCGATCAGCGTGCTGACCGAGGGTCGCTGGTTCGGCGGCTCGCTGGACGACCTGGCCGCCGTCCGCGCCGCCGTGAACATCCCGGTGCTCCGCAAGGACTTCGTGGTCTCCAGCTACCAGGTGCACGAGGCCCGGGCGCACGGCGCCGACCTGGTGCTGCTGATCGTCGCCGCCCTGGAGCAGAACGCTCTGGTCGGCCTGCTGGAGCGGATCGAGTCGCTCGGCATGACCGCGCTCGTCGAGGTGCACGACGAGGAGGAGGCCGACCGGGCCATGGAGGCCGGGGCGCAGGTGATCGGGGTCAACGCCCGTAATCTGCGTACCCTGGAGGTCGACCGTTCGGTCTTCGAGCGCATCGCGCCCGGCCTGCCCAGCAACGTGGTCAAGATCGCCGAGTCCGGTGTGCGTGGCCCGCACGACCTCATCCGGTACGCCTCGGCCGGCGCCGACGCCGTCCTGGTGGGTGAGGGTCTGGTCACCCAGAAGAGTCCCCGGGAGGCGGTGGCCGAGCTGGTCAACGCCGGCAACCACCCGGCGACGCCCCGCCCCGCGCGCTGAGCCGCGCCGGGGTTCGTCCGCACTGAGAGGAACCCGCGATGAGCGCCGACGCACTGGCCACTCCGGCCGGTCAGTTCCCCGACACCGCCGGCCACTTCGGCCGCTTCGGTGGCCGGTTCGTCCCGGAGGCCCTGGTGGCCGCGCTGGACGAGCTGGACGGGGCGTGGCGCACCGCGATGACCGACGAGTCCTTCCGGGCCGAGTTCGGTGCTCTGTTGCGCGACTACGCCGGCACGCCCTCGCTGCTCTACACGGCGAAGCGGTTCTCCGAGCGGGTCGGCGCGCGGGTCCTGCTCAAGCGGGAGGACCTCAACCACACCGGCGCGCACAAGGTGCGCAACGTGCTGGGTCAGGCCCTGCTGACGAAGCGGATGGGCAAGTCCCGCGTGATCGCCGAGACCGGGGCCGGCCAGCACGGCGTGGCGACCGCCACCGCCGCGGCGCTGTTCGACCTCGAGTGCGTGGTCTACATGGGTGAGGTCGACACCGAGCGGCAGGCACTCAACGTCGCCCGGATGCGGATGCTCGGCGCCACCGTGGTCCCGGTCACCACCGGCTCGCGGACGCTGAAGGACGCGATGAACGAGGCGATGCGGGACTGGGTCGCCAACGTGGACGACACCCACTATCTCATCGGCACCGCCGCCGGGCCGCACCCGTTCCCGGCCATGGTCCGCGACTTCGTCCGGGGCATCGGCGACGAGGCCCGGCAGCAGTGCCTCGACCTGACCGGCGCGCTGCCGGACGCGGTCACCGCCTGCGTCGGCGGCGGCTCCAACGCGCTGGGCATCTTCCACGCCTTCGTCGGCGACCGCGACGTGCGGCTGTACGGCTTCGAGGCGGGTGGCGCGGGTGTGGACACCGGCCGGCACGCGGCGAGCATCACCGGCGGCTCCGCCGGGGTGCTGCACGGCACCCGGACGTTCGTGCTCCAGGACGCCGACGGGCAGACCGTGGAGTCGCACTCGATCTCCGCCGGGCTGGACTACCCGGGCGTGGGCCCCGAGCACGCCTGGCTGCACGAGACGGGCCGCGCCACGTACCTGCCGGTCACCGACGACGAGGCGATGGCCGCCTTCGAGCTGCTCTGCCGCACCGAGGGCATCATCCCGGCCATCGAGAGCGCGCACGCGCTCGCCGGCACCGTCGCGATCGCCCCGAAGCTCACCGCCGAGCTGGGCCGCGAGCCGGTGATCGTGGTCAACCTCTCCGGGCGGGGCGACAAGGACGTCCACACCGCCGGTGACTACTTCGGCATCCTCGACAAGGAGGCTGGACGATGAGCCGGATCGGGGTCGCGTTCGACAAGGCCCGCGCCGACGGGCGGGCCGTGCTGGTCGGCTGCATGCCGGCCGGGTTCCCGACCGTGGAGGGCAGCATCGCCGCGATGACTGCCATGGTCGAGGCCGGCGTGGACGTCATCGAGGTCGAGATCCCGTACTCGGACCCGGTGATGGACGGCCCGGTGATCCAGAAGGCGAGCGACATCGCCCTGGCCGGTGGCGTCCGCACCGCCGACACGCTGCGCATCGTCGAGGCGGTCGCCGCGACCGGTGCCCCGGTGGTCACGATGACCTACTGGAACCCGGTGGAGCGGTACGGCGTCGACGCGTTCGCCCGGGACCTCGCCTCGGCCGGCGGCACCGGCCTCATCACTCCGGACCTGATCCCGGAGGAGGCCGACGAGTGGCTGGCCGCCTCCGACGCGTACGGGCTGGACCGGACGTTCCTGGTCTCCCCGTCGTCCACGGACGCGCGGCTGGCGATGACCGTGGCGCACTGCCGCGGCTTCGTCTACGCGACGGCGGTCATGGGTGTCACCGGTGCCCGGGCACAGAACTCCGACGCCGCGCCGGTCCTGGTCAGCCGGGTCCGGGCGGTCACCGACCTGCCGGTCGGCGTGGGCCTGGGTGTGGGCACCGGCGCGCAGGCCGGCACGGTCGCCGGGTACGCGGACGGCGTCATCGTCGGCAGCGCACTCGTCCGCTGCGTGCTCGACGCCGAGGACCAGGCCGCCGGCCTCACCGCCCTGCGCACCCTGAGCGCCGACCTGGCCGAAGGCGTCCGCACCCCCACCCGCTGACCCCACTGTTCCCCGGCCCCGCTGCCTTCTCCCGCGATCTTGCACTTTGTGCCGCTGGTTCGGGCGGAATGTCCCGTATGCCGCGACCCAAAGTGCAAGACGCTTCTATGTGTGTGGTGATCGGTTCGGCTGGTTGCCGTTAGGGTTCGGCGTTGGTGATCACTTGGGTGACTCTGCTAGCGATCCGGCCGCTCGGAATCGGGTGTGCCTTGTGCAAGACCTGTCCCCGGGTGGTCGTCGGCGCCGGCCCGGCCCACCCTGCTGGCCTGATCAGAAGCCTGCCCGTGCGAGCACACGTGGCCCATCACAGATCTGCCGCCGTGGTGACTGCATCCCGAGCCGACGCCGACTGTCCCGGTCGTGGCTGGCAAAGGAGCAACAACCCGAGATGACAAGGATCGTAGAGCGGATCGCGGATTGCTACGACGTGGTGGTGGGGGTGGATACCCACACCGACACGCACACCGCTGCGGTGCTCGACCGGCTCGGCGCGGTGCTGGCGCAGGTCACCGTGTCCACCGACCCGGACGGGTTGAGCCGGTTGTTGGCCTTCGCCGCCGCGCACACCCCGCCGGACGGGCGCCGGTTGTGGGCGGTGGAGGGCACCCGGGCGCACGGTCAGGGACTGTGTCGAGTGCTGACCGGCGCCGGTGAACCGGTCTGCGAGGCACCCAAACCCGCCGCCGCGGTCCGCCGCCGGGGCGGCAAGTCCGACCAGCTCGACGCGGTCGCTGCCGCCCACGCGGTGCTCGCCCTGCCCACCGACCGCGTCGCCGTGCCCCGCAGCGACGGACCACGCGAGGCACTGCGCCTGCTGCTGGTTTGCCGCCGCCACCACAGCGACGCCCGCACCGCCGCGGTCAACCTGGTCAAAGCGCTGATCCTGACCGCCGACGACCCCTTGCGCCACGCGCTGCGCGAGCTG
>NZ_JBITMC010000003.1:0-4754 GCF_044465805.1 Micromonospora sp. NPDC049497
CAAACCCTAAGGCCCGACCAGTCCGGGGTATAAACAATTGGCACTGGCTTATCAAGCACCCTGTTGAGTTCTCAAAGAACAACCACACACCATCCGGCATCCCACTCACGCAGAACCCATCCGGGGCATTTCGTCCGTCCCACACCCGCCGCTCTCGCGCCGGGCACTTTTACTACGTTACCTCGCCGTCTTCCCCGTGTCAACCGGTGTGTCCCGGTGTGTCACGCTTCGTACGGGTTGGCACCGACGAACACGCGCAGCGGCGTACCGCTTCGCTGATCATCGGATTTGGTAGGCCGGCCGCTGCGGTTTCCCGCAAGCTCGCCCGGTTCCCTACCGGTCGACAACCTTACCCGGTCGTTATGGCTCCGCCAAATCCGCCTCGCGGCGGTCTGTCGGGCCTCGCCCGGTCCGTGTCCTCCAGGAGTGACCCTGTCCGACCCGATGCCATCCCGGCTCGGGTGCTTCAGGGCGCTTGCCCTGTTTGCCCCGTTCCGCGCTGGCAGAGAGAAAGTTACGCGCCCGCAGGTTTGATCGTCAAATCGGCGGGTAGCGTCCCGCGTCACATCACATCATCATCGACCAGCTATCAACGCAGGTCAGAGGCCTGATGGCACCTGGCGGGTCGCGAGGAGCGGGGCCGAAGGTCCCGTCTACCGGGGTAGCAACGCACTGCTCGGGGCCTCCAATTCCCCGGAACCATGAAGGCATGACAGTTCTGGTGACCGGTGCGACCGGGCGGGCGGGGTGGCACGTCGCCCGGCTCCTGCAGGAACGCGGCCACCAGGTGCGGGCGGCGGTACGCGACGTGGGTGCCACCGGTCCGTGGGACGCGGCGGTCACGTTCTCGTTCACCGACCCCGCCACCTGGGATGCGGCCTTCACCGGCGTGGACCGGATGTTCCTGATGCGTCCCCCGCAGATCGGCAACGTCAAGCGGGACATGCTGCCCGCCCTCGAACGCGCGCGGCAGCTCGGCGTACGACGGATGGTCCTGCTCTCCCTCCAGGGCGCCGAGCACAACCCGGTGGTCCCGCACCACGACCTGGAGAAGTGGCTCCGGAGGTCGGGCCTGGAGTGGACCTTCGTCCGGGCGGCGTTCTTCATGCAGAACCTGTCCACGACCCACGCTGCCGACATCCGGGAGCACGGCCGCATCCTGCTTCCCGCCGGACGGGGTCGGACGGCCTTCGTCGACGTCCGGGACGTCGCCGAGGTGGCGGCCCTGGCGCTGGACGGCGACGGACACGTCGGGAAGGCGTACACCCCGACCGGGTCGCGGCCGCTCACGTACCAGAGGTTGCCGACCTGATCGCGGCCGAGCTGGGACGGCCCGTGCGGTACGTGTCAGCGGGTCCGCTGCGCTACCTCCGGTCCGCGCGGGCGGAGGGTATGGCGTGGGGCATGGCCCTGGTCACGCTCGCTCTCTACACGACCTGCCGGCTCGGCCTCGCCGACGGGATCACCGACGAAGTGCGGGCCCTGCTGGGCCGCCCGCCGATCGACTTCGCCCAGTTCGCGCACGACGAGCGCGGCGCGTGGTCGCCGGCGACCGCCCGGAAGCCCGCCGCGACCGGCTGAGCTCCGGCTCCGCGGTGTTCAGGCCGTCGACCGGTCGGGCCGCCGGCCGGCGGCCCGCCACGCGCGTACGCCGAGCACACCGACGGTGGTGCCGATCGCCAGCGACGCCGCGATCAGCAGAGCGTGCACCCACAGGAATCCCGTCGCCGGGAACTCGCCCACCTCACCGTTTGACCACGAGCGCGGGTCGTTCCAGATGGCGACCGCGAACCGGGGCCAGATCACCCAGGTCCAGACACCGACCCCGGTGAGGAAGACAGCCCAGCGGCGAGACAGCACCATGGCGGCGAGTATGCCAGCGCCCGGGCGCCCGTCCCGCGACGGCGGGACCGGCTCCCGGGTGAGGGAAGCCGGTCCCGCCGCCCGGCGTCAGAAGCAGGTGCCGATGCCGCCGATCGCCGGGTTCGCCCGGTCGTGGTAGTGGATCGTCCCCGCCGGATCGGCCATGAACCCGCCCCAGATCGTGCAGCCACCACGGACGTACGCCCTGGTCGGACCGGCTGCGTAGAGCTTGTTGGCGTCGTCGGTCTGGGTCGGCAGGTACTGCGCCGCGAGGTAGACCTGGGTCCGGGTGAGCGTGCCGACGTACGCGGACTTGATCGTGGCCGTGCAGCCGTACCCGGTGAGCGTGTTGTACATCAGGTAGACCGTGCCGAGGCGGGCGCCGGTCTGCGCGTGGTGGATCGGGTCCTGGTCCCGCACTGTGTAACCGAACCCGCAGAGCGACTGCGGGGTCACCGGGTTGACGACCGCGGCCTGCGCCGTGCCGCCGGCCCCCGCGACCAGACCCGCCGTCAGTGCGAGCACGACTCCCATTCGCCGAATGGTTCCCAACATCTGCGTCCCCCTCTTCTCCGTTGCGCGGATGCGGGAACAGAATGGTGTTCCGGGGACGGGCCACCGAATGTGTCGGCCCGACACCGTCGCCGAGCCGACGATGTGTCGCCGCACGTAGGGGGACCCTCACCTGCGCGAAGTCCCGCCACTCATCGACGGACGACGAATATGACGTAGTTCGCACCGCGACATTTCCGTGAACCGATAATTGCCGGCCTGTTTCCCACGTCGGCGGCCGGGGCACAACCCGAGGGGACCGACGGCGATCCCCTCGGAGGTGTCCCGTGCAACCGTCGACGTTCAATCCGTGGACCTGGCGCGACCCGTCCGCCCTCGCCAGCGGGTACCAGCCGGCCACGCCCGGCACGGGCCCGACCGGTGAGCGCCCCGACACCGACGGCGGTCCGGACGCGCCCGGTCCCGGCACCCCGGTCGACCTGGCCGGCTACCGGGTGGAGGCGGTCGACGGGCGGATCGGCACGATCGACGAGGCCAGCGACGACGCCGGTGCGCGGTGGCTGGTGGTCGACACCGGGCCGTGGGTCTTCGGACAGAAGGTGCTGTTGCCGGTGGGCACCGTGGTGCGGGTCGACCACCTCGACCGGACGGTGCACGTGGACCGCACCCGTGAGCAGGTCAAGGAGTCCCCGGCCTACGACCCCGAGGCGGACGACCAGCCGGGCCACCGGGACCGGATCGGCGCCTACTACCGGGAGAGCTACGGCCGGGAGTGAGCGCCGCCGCCGGACGTACCCGACTCGCGACCGGCAGGCATGGTCCGCCGGTTGCGGGGCACAGAGACCCCATGAACGGGGTACGGGACGAGGTGGTTCTGCCGGTCGTCGACGATCTGGATCAGCTCGTCGACCTGCTCCGGGAGACCCGCCCAGACGAGGAGATGTACATCCGGTGGTCCCGGGGTCCCGAGATCGACCTGTGCGGGCAGCCCGGTGCGGGGCAGTCCAGCAAGGATGCGCTGACCGGGATCGACCTGCCGGGCCTCTCCGCCAACCCGCTCGCCGTGGAGCCGTGGTGGGGCGGGCGACCGCTGCGCCTGTGGGTGGCGCGCCGCCTCTACGACTACTGCCACCTGCGGGATCTGCGGGGTCCCGGCGTACGCCCCTGGGTCCTGGTGGGTGAGCAGTGCGGACGGGGACCGGACAACGAACCGCTCGTGCACTGCCGGCGCCCCGTCGCCTGGGTGTCGGAGCGGGCCCTGCGCGAGGCGGACCGGGTGGTGGAGGCCCAGGCGTCCGAGGAGTGGGGGCCGCTGCACCGGGCCGACTGACCTCGCGCCGGCAGCCTCACCCCTCCTGGTCGCGCAGCCCCACGCGGTCGTGCTCCCAGAAGGTGGCCGAGTAGACCAGCGTGCCCGTTCCGTCTAGGGCGTCCGAGGTCGTCATCGGCGTTCGTAGGCGCCGAGGTCCGGTCGGCTGTCGCGGGGCAGCCGGTCCGCGTCGGTGGTGGTGCCGGCCGTCGGCGGCCGGCGGGGAGGATCTGCAGACTTCTGCTCGTCGGCGGTGAAGCAGTTGCCGTTGATGGCCTGGTCCTTGAGGTCGCCGCGTCGGGCACGGTCGCGCTGCTCGGCACCCGGCCACAAGCCGTTCAGCGTCTCCGGCACCCCCGGTCGGGCGAAGGGCAGCGAGAAGGTCGGCGCCGACTGCAATCTGATCAACGGCGACCCGAAGTTCGTCAACCCGGCCGCCGGTGACTTCCGGCTGCGCCCGGACAGCCCCGCCATCAACGCCGGTTGCGGAACCCTGACTGCCGAAACCGACAACACGACCGGACCCGCTCCAACGGCAAGGCCGACCTCGGCGCCTTCGAGTCGTGACCCAGGTCTGACCGGCACCCCGAAGGGGCTGCACGAGGACGCGTACCCGCGACTCGCGCAGCCCCTCTGCCGCGGCCGGGGCTGTTTCGCTGACGGGGATCGATATCACGCCGGTCTGCGCCACGGTTTGCGGCCACCCAGCTCGGGAAGGCGCCGGGCGACAGTGGCGCGCGGACAAGCCAGCGCCATCGCACCCACGGGGAGGTCGACATGGGTGACCGGGAGAAGCTGCACGATCTTCGTCAGCAGGCCCACGACGCGGGCATCGAGGGCAACTCCAAGATGACCGAGGAGCAGCTCCGTGACGCGCTGCGCAGGGTCGGCAAGGGCGAGCGACCCCAGATGGCCAAGCACGAGGCCAAGCGGTAGCGGGCGAGCGGCGGCGCCCCCCCCGGCCCGGGGGGGGGGCCCCCCCGGGCGCCCCGCCCCCCCCCCCCCCCCCCCCGCCCCCGCCCCCCCCCGCGCGGCCCCGGGCGCCGGCGCGACCGCGGCTGGGGCTGGG